>JAAYGT010000137.1 GCA_012727555.1 Alcaligenaceae bacterium
GCCGTACGCCAGCTGCGCGGCGAATGCGGCGAACGCCAGGTAGCCAATGCACGCACTGCGCTGGTCCATGGCAACGGTGGCACACTGTCCAGCCAGTCCACCGCTATTCTGGGCACCGAAGAAACCCTGTAACACCCACAAAAATACACGGCCCCACCGCACACACGCGGGGGGTCGGGGAGACACAATGCACAGCGCTCAGCCTGACAACAGGGCAACCCGTTTGTCCGTCAAAACATACGCAGGAAACTGAATGATCAACAAAATCAAATCGTCGCACATCGAGGCGTTGAAGGTCATTACCGACGGCTCCAGCATCATGGTCGGGGGCTTCGGCGATGCAGGCATCCCGTTCGAACTGATCGATACGCTGATTGAAATGGGTCCCACCAACCTGACCATCATCAGCAACAACGCCGGCGCCGGTGAACGCGGCATTGCGGCCATGATCCGCGCCGGGCGTGTCAGCAAGGTCATCTGCTCACATCCCCGTCCGCCAAAATCCGAAATTTTTGCCGAAGCCTACCGGGCCGGAAAGGTGACACTGGAATGTGTACCGCAGGGCACACTGGCTGAACGCATGCGCGCCGCAGGTGCCGGGCTTGGACCGTTCTTCACCCCGACCGGTTACGGCACGCGCGTTGCCGAAGGCAAGCAAACCTGTGTGATCGACGGCAAAGGCTATGTGCTTGAGCAACCGTTGTCGGCCGACTTTGCCTTGGTGCGCGCTCACCAGGGCGACCGTCTGGGCAACCTCATGTACCGGCTTGCTGCCCGCAACTTCAACCCGGTCATGTGCATGGCCGCGCGCCACACCATCGCCCAGGTCGATGAAATCGTCGAAACGGGTTCCATGGTGCCGGAACACATCATGACCCAGTCCATCTTCGTTCAATCCGTTGTTTTGGCAGACAAAAAATATGACTGAGCACCTTTCGCTTAACCGCCAACAGATTGCCCAACTGGTGGCCAACGACATTCCCGATGGTGCCATCGTAAACCTGGGTATCGGCATGCCAACCCTGGTTTCCGATTACCTGCCACCCGACCGCGAAATCCTGCTGCACAGCGAGAACGGCATCCTGGGTATGGGTGCTGCAGCCCAGGGTGACGAAATCGATGAAGACCTGATCAACGCCAGCCGTGTACCCATCACCCTGATCCCCGGCGCCTCCATCACCGAGCACACCATATCGTTCGCCATGATGCGTGGCGGGCATCTGGATTACTCGATCCTGGGCGGATTCCAGGTCGCACCGAACGGTGATCTGGCCAACTGGATCACAGATGCACCCGACGCGATTGCCGCAATCGGCGGCGCCATGGATCTGGCCGTCGGCGCACGCCAGGTTCTGGTCATGATGGATCACACCACGAAAACCGGTGAACCCAAACTGCTGGAAGCCTGCTCCTACCCCCTGACCGGCGTGGGTGTGGTCAATACCGTCTATACCAACCTGGCCATTGTGGATATTCGCAATGGCCGCTTCGTGCTGCGTGCCCTGGTACAGGGCATGACACCGGACGAACTGCAGAAACGCACAGGCGCTACCTTGCACGTCGAAACCCCCGTGCAGACCATTACACTGGATGACCAGGGCCGGGCCACACTGGCCTGATTACTGCCTCATTCGCATCCAAAGCCCCCCTTCCGGGGGGCCATGCCCGGTTTGCCATCAAGCCGGGCACCACAACCAGGAGACAAAATGACAACACTCAGAAAATTCAAATACCTTGCTGCAACAGCTGCGCTACTGCTCGGCGGTGTCGTTCAGGCCCAGTCCTTCCCAACGCAACCGATCAAGCTGCTGATTCCCTACCCGCCCGGCGGCAGTGCCGACATGCTGGCCCGACCCCTGAGCGCGGAAATGCAGAAAGACCTGGGACAGCCTGTGGTTCTTGAATACAAGGCAGGTGCCGGTGGCACCATCGCCACGGCTCAACTGGCGCGCTCGGCACCCGATGGCCACACCGTGCTGATGGTACTTGCTGCCCATGCCATCAACCCGAACATGTATGCCAACCTGCCTTACGATACCCGCAAGGATTTCGCGCCGGTCTCGCTGGTGGCCACCCTGCCCCTGCTGGTCGCTGCGCCCAAAGCAACACCCGCCAATAACATGCAGGAACTGGTGCAATACGCCAAAGCCAACCCCGGCAAACTGACCTTTGCATCGGCAGGTAATGGCAACACCAGCCACCTGGCCGGTGAAATGTTCAAATCCGTCACCGGAACCGACATGCTGCACATTCCGTACAAAGGCAGCGGCCCCGCCGTGGTTGCCCTGCTGGCCGGCGATGTCTCCCTGATGTTCGACAGCATTTCCACCTCGGCCCCCCATGTGAAGGCCGACAAGCTCAAGGCGCTGGCCGTCACGGGCGCAACCCGTTCGTCCATGCTGCCCGACGTACCCACCGTGAAGGAGTCTGGTTTCCCTGACTTCGTTGTGAACGGGTGGTATGGCATCATTGCACCGGCAGGCACTCCCCCCGATGTGGTCGAGCGGCTGAACAAAGCCTTTGCCAAAGCAGCCAACAACCCCGAGGTGAAAGCGCAGCTGAACGGTTTTGGCTATGAAATCGTAGCCTCGACACCCAAAGAGTTCGGCGATCATATCGAACGCGAACTGACACTCTGGGAAAAAACCATCAAAGAGGCCGGCGTGAAAATGCAGTAATCGCTACAAGCCCCTTAGCGCAAAGCACCTGGTTTTGCGGGCATCGGGCTGTTGTCTGGCCCGATTACCTGGGTAAGCCCAAGTGCAGCTTGATTGCATCTTCAACACCCAGCATATCGGCCTTGGAAAGGATACAAAGTCTATCCTTCAGGCGCGACTTGTCGGCAGACATGATCTGATCCGCCATGGCTTTGCTGCTTTGGCCATTGATGCGTACAAGTGCTTCGCCAGGATACTGCTTACCCGTTGTGCTGGTAACCGGCACAACGACCACGCGCTCAAGGTTCCTGTTCGCCGAATCATTGCTGACAATGATGGCAGGACGCGTTTTGCGGATTTCACTACCTACCGCAGGGTCGAACTCAACCCACCATACTTCACCGCGACGCATCGGCGAGATCTTGGGCAAGCGCGTTACACCACGCCTGTGCTTCATGTTCGCGCTCTGTATCGGCAGCCATGGCACGATAGCCTTCATCAAGACGTGTGTCAGTCACGTGAGGACGCAACAGGTCTTCAATGAATTGGCTCATTTTGCGGCGACCCACGGTGCGGTACAAACCCTCGTACACCGCTTCATCGAGAGTGATTGTCATTTTACGATGCATGCCAGACCCCTACACTTAATACGTATGAAGTGTGATTGTACTCTACCGTACTTTTTGATCTGTCGCGCGGCAGACCCCGTCCTTCAGGTCGGGGAAGGATAGCGCACTGCACTTCAATTCAGGTGTTATACTGTTTTTATGTACAGATGCGTGCGATTCCAACTTCGAGCCAAGCCGTTACAAGAAACCCAGCTTCGCCGCTGGGCGGGGCAAGCGCGTTGGCTGTGGAATCGCGCTCTGCACGAGCAAAAA
>JAAYGT010000138.1 GCA_012727555.1 Alcaligenaceae bacterium
ACAAGCGTTCAGATGTCAGAGGGGATTTTGCATTGCCGGTGGCGTCCAGCACCATGTCCACAATGCCATCGATGTGCCGATCAACCGGAGCCAGGGCACCGATATCCACGCCCAGGCGTCGAGCGACCGAGGAACGAACGCTGGCCACATTTAATGTCTCGCCTTCAATAGCACTGGTTTGAACCACATCGTCAGTGAGTGCGGCCAGACTGGCTTCGTCACGCAACGCCATGCCAACGTCTGCAAGACGACCCAGCAGCAGGCCCTGGGCACGGCTAACCGCCGAGAGGGGCTCTGCCAATGTGGCCAGATCGTAGTGCCAGTTGGGCCAATGCGGCGATTGCCAGATATATTCACCGTATTTCATGCGGTGATTGTGGGGTGTTTTCGCTGCATCGTCAATGTCAGCGAACCGCCGCACACGTTCAAACCCTCAATCCTTGTCCATTCATTTTCAACCAGATCCATGGTGGTGCTTGCCATAAGAGTTACCAGTTGAGTGTGATTGAGATACATTGCATCGCAAATTGGTGGTGCGCCAAAAGCTAACCCGACACCCCAGCGAGGTGATTGCATCAAGGTGGTAATGCTTGATGCACCAGTCGAACTTGGCGCTGACCTTCTTGGCGAACGACCAAGAAATCCTCAGTAGTTGCCTCTTCAGTCAGAGGGTGGCAACATCCGATCGCTGGCGGCAGCATGATGCCGTTGGCCGTTTCTTGGGCTTCAGGCTATCATGACCAGAGTTGGTTTGTAATATCCTGGCGGAAAAAGTCAGGGTGGCAGTTTGCTAGTCGTTTGGAGAAAATGATGCAAGCAGGAACGAAAAAAATAGCCATTCAGGAAGGCGACATCCCAAGCCTTGCCAAGGATGCTGTTCGAAAGGCTTATGATCGGGCACTTAAGTCGGGCAGCAGTGTGCTTGAGGTCGTGGACGGACAACTGGTCAAGTCGAATCCTGATGGTTCCAGAACCGTTCTGAAAGCTTTGCACCCTGGCAGGGTAGTCATTCCTGGCACAAAAATTCGTCTCAGGAAGTAGAGCTCGTGCCACGACTGCGGATGTTTGCCGGTCCGAATGGGTCTGGTAAAAGCACGATGAAGGAAGTTATCCCGGAGGCGCTGCTCGGCGTGTATATCAATCCGGACGACATAGAGAAAGCATGGCGACAATCTGGTTGCATTGATTTTGCCGCGTTCAAGGTGTGCGTCGATGCTGAAGATGTATTGGCCTTTTTCAGACAGTCCACCTTTCTGGCGAACGCAGGGCTCTCCTTGGAGGTTTCTCAGCTTCGTTTTGACAAGGGCCTGCTATGTCTTGACCCTGCTCTGGTCAATTCTTATTTCGCCTCTGTCGTATCCGACTTCATTCGCCACAAGTTGCTAGAGCAGAACATCGACTTCACTTTCGAGACGGTAATGTCGTCGTCAGATAAGGTCGATTTTTTGCATCGAGCCAAGGCCGCTGGGTTTCGGATTTATCTTTACTACGTAGCCACTGAAGATCCGGACATTAATATTTCGCGGGTACGGCATCGCGTTAAGATGCATGGCCATGATGTGCCTGAAGACAAGATCATTGAGCGCTACTTCAGATCTCTTGATCTATTGGTTGATGCAATTCGTCTTTCAGATAGGGCGTATATTTTCGACAACTCCAGCCAGAATAGGATCTGGCTGGCGGAAGTGACTGATGGGACTGAATTGGAGTTCAAAACTGATTTGGTGCCTCATTGGTTTGAGGCGTACGTTCTCGAAAGGTTAAGCTGATCTGTCGCGCGGCAGACCCCGTCCTTCAGGTCGGGGAAGGATAGCGCACTGCAGTTCAATTCAGGGTTTTATACTGTTTTTATGTACAGATGCGTGCGATTCCAACTTCGAGCCAAGCCGTTACAAGAAACCCAGCTTCGCCGCTGGGCGGGGCAAGCGCGTTGGCTGTGGAATCGCGCTCTGCACGAGCAAAAA
>JAAYGT010000139.1 GCA_012727555.1 Alcaligenaceae bacterium
ACACATCTTGAAGGCCAGAGCCCTGGCCAAAAGAAAAACCATCGTCACGGTGAATCTGCACAACGACATCGAATCGGTCTGCACATTGAAAGACTACCTGTTGTCACAGCGTCTGGTCACACTTGGCGCATAGGCTGAATCGAAGCTACCCGGTTTTACTTTATCTGGGGGGCATTATTAACCGCACTGTTGAGCGGGGTTGCGCTGAACGTACCACTGGATTTCGCTGTGATCAAAAAACTGATTTTTCTTGCTGCTCTTGTTTGCCCGCTGACGGTCGCTGCCAAGAAACCTTCTCCAGAACTACTGGCCAAGTTGGCGGTTACCTATGTGGACCAGATTGGATGCGAGCTTTTTCCGCTCGAGCCTGATAGTTTCCCTAACTTCACTAACTTCACTAAATTCGTCGACAAAAAGCTGGGCATTGAAGAGGGTTACATTGTCTTGGTGACTGCCGACATCACGTGTTCTGGCGGTTCTGCGATGGACGCGGAGCTCCTTATTTTGTTGGATCATCCGGAGGGGCGTAGTGTTCTCGATGAATCAGACTATCGCTATCTGCGCGTAAACCCGCTGGCCTCTGAACCTGTCGCCTATTCAAATGGGCCCTCTCATATCACAAGCGTGTATCAAAAATACGGTCAGTTATATGCCAGGGCCTTGACACATTCAGGTAACGACGCAACGTGCTGCCCCAGTGTAAAACACCTGTACAAAGTGGACTTAAAAATGCAGTACGTCAAAGTAAATAATCATGATCGCCCTTTTTACGCGTGGGAATTTACCGAAATAGAACAGAGCGCCTGGGCTTCTTCACGCCTTGCGCGGGACTTATTCAGGTTAATGCTCGGCCTGTATTGAAAACATAACACCACAATACTGACTGAATAACCTGTTTTGTGGTTTATGAACTTTCCTGAATCGATCGCCTCAGTCCCTTTCCATGCCTGGAGCGCTGCTACCACGGTGAAGGAACTGGACCAGTGACCTTAAGCCCCCAGGCCCGCCGCCTGGGCCAAAATCCCGGCAGTGTGCTCGCTAACCACCAGAGTCAGGTGCATTTCGGCCCGGGTCATGGCCACAAAAAGCTTGCGTTTCTCGCGCTCGGTCCAACGGTTGAATTCCACTTCCGTAACAATGACCGCCGGTGCTGACTGCCCTTTGAACCGGTAAACCGATTCAAACAGCAGCTCACCGCTCGTCCAGACCGGCTGACGCTGCGCACTGAATTGCTGGGTAAACCGCTGCAAAGCGTAGGGCCCCAGGTGGCTCCCATTCAATTGGGATGACTGCAGACCTCGCCAGGTAATAACGGCCGTATCCTGAAGGGCAAAGCCTTGGTCATGGCAAACCTGGACGGCGCGCAGTGTTACGGCGGTCAAATCGTCGGCGCTGCCATCGTAGGTCAAAATCTCGGGGAACGCACCCCGGTGGCTGGAGCGGGCCTGCACACGTTCAGGCGTCAGACCCAGCAAATTGATCAAATCCACCACCTCGCGAGGGCTGCGGAAATTGTCGGGGCAGACCACCTGGGTGGCGGGCAAGGCACCTACTGTTGCCGAGCGCTCGTACAGAATCTGGCTGTCATCGTGCAGCACATACCAGGAACCCCCCGGGCGTACCAGCTTGACCAGAGCGCGCAACCAGTCCGGATCAAAATCCTGGGCCTCGTCAATCACCAGCACATCAAACGCCGGATCCACCTGATCCAGTGCCTGCACATAGGCCTGGGCCGCTGTGGCATAAATGGCCTGATCCGAGAAATCGACTGGCAGGCCAAGGCTTTCCAGGTGAGCAAAACACAGCTCGTGGAAGGTGACCACGCGGCAAGCTTGCGGCACCAGACTACGTACGCAATCGGCCAGGCTCCGGTTGAAACACACATACAAAGCGCGCTGCCCCCGACCGGCCGCTTCTTCCAGAAGCCGCGTGGCCAAAAGCGTCTTGCCTGACCCCGCCGTACCGGTGACCACGATACCTCCGGATTCCGGCCGGATACGGGGCACCCAGGTGGCCAATCCTTCGGAAAGCCGCCGGTTGGTTTTACGGATCTGCTGATGACGCACGGAAAAATCCTGCACCACATTCAATTCGTTGCGCAGAAAAGCCCGCACTCGGGGTGCCACCTCGGTTGCCTCACCGGGCGGCAAAATCTGCTGAACCCGTGAGCCCAGAAAATCAAATTCTTCGGCGTCCAGAATACGACTGCGCGGCATGGACGCCGTTTGCTGATCACCTACCCGGTAGTCAGGCAGTACCAGGCAGCTGTCAAGACGCACCCGCAAACCAGCACTCACCAGACGTGCTTTAAGGCAGGAAAAACCGAAACGGATCTGCTGATCCACCCTTTTGAGCGCACCGGGATACGGCTTCAGTATACGGTCAGGGTGAATCTGAACCGGACCCGCCTTGATCTCGATCAGCAGAAGATCCCCCGCAGCGTTCATGACAACGATATCGACCTCGCCATGGGCATCTGCTGTTTCACCCGTGATGGTCCAGTCGATACTGTGAAACAGCGTGTAGCTATCGGGCAACGACAGTGCCAGACGTTCCAGCGTATCCAGTTCGCGCTGGAACCCGAGGGTCGGTGCATGATCGGGTAAAGAAGGAAAAAGAATTGCCATCGCAAGCCTGAAGTAAATCCCGAGACCGGCACAGTATAGGCGGGTTTCCCGGCCAGGAAGTTGTGGATTTCCCGGTTGCGCCTTTGAAAAGGTGCGATGGCCTTGCAGCCTGTCAGTGATCACGAACCTTAATGAACGCCTTGATGACATACCATGCGAATCAACGACATATTGTGTCGCACCCTACCCTTAAAGTACGGGTTTGCACAGGAGACCATCATGCATTTAGGCCCGTCCACCTTTCACCAATGCAGCCAGTGTTCAAAAATTTTTCGGACCTTGCCACGTTATTTCCTGCGAGGAGGCTGGATTCCATTCCAAGGGCTCTACCGCACCGATGGCATGGGCAAGGTTGCCATACCGCCCTACCCGCTTTACGACAACGACATCAAATGCCCGCACTGTGAAGCCCTGCTCAAACTGGATGAACACCCCGAAGTGGCGCGCCCTTGTCAGCAACCCGAAGCCTGCCGAATCCAGGGTACAGCCTGCTCCCGGATCGGGTATGAACAGCTGGTCGGCATTTTGCAGGTGTTC
>JAAYGT010000140.1 GCA_012727555.1 Alcaligenaceae bacterium
CGAGTACCTGCTGCGTGAGGATGGCCAGTTCCGTGTCTTGAGCTGCACGAAGTCCAAGGAGCACGAGCTCGTCAAGCCACGATGGTTCTCGTTGCAGCCTGTCGCATTGGGATGGCAGGATCCTGAGACCGGCGAGCCCTTGTTCAGTGCCTGCTTATTTTGGACAACTGCCTGATGTTGCCGCTGCCGCCCCGACCAGCACGCATGCACCGACGAACCTATGCGCAGCTGGTGGCGCAGATCCAGCGCAATGAGGCAGGTCTGGTGCCCGCATGGCAGAACCACCTGCAGGCCAATCGCGCGCAGCTAGCGCACCTGACCCAGCACGTTCAACAGGGCGTTGATAACGGGCGCGTCGTAGGGGCTGTTCAAATGCCTGGCCAGGTGCGCCACCGGCACCAGCAGCACCGCCTGGCTCTCCCAGCCCATGTCGGCGGGTGAGCCGCCCACACGCTGGGCCAGATAATAACGGGTGTAACTCAGGCTGCGCGGCACGTCGATCAGGTGGCGTTGCAACCGGATCTGCAGCCCGGTTTCTTCAAAGACTTCCACCAGCGCGCTGGCCTGAGCATGGGCTCCGGGCTCCAGCGTGCCTTTGGGAAAGGTGGCCTGATAGCCGCCGAAGGCATTGCTGGGCGCCACCAGCCACACGCGTTGGTCCGGTTCGATAATGACGGCCCCGGCGGATTTCTTGTAGCCTGGCGGGGCGTTAAAGGCGGGTTCGGTGACGGCGGTGGTTTGCGCCAGCGTTTCCCAGCCTTCGGGGGTGGTGGGGGCATGATGCCACGACTCAACAGCGATTCCGTTAATCTGTGCCGGCATGGGGCCATCGGGTACCACACAGGCGCTTTGGCGGGCGTTGGCCCAGGCATCTAGGGCTGTGGGTGTGCTGGGGTGTTTGAGCCGCACACGCTGGCCTTGGTCGTTACGGCGGGGGTGGTAGCAGGTCAGGGTGGTCATAAGGGCAGTGGGGCAATGCAGGCTGTGCAAGGGCCTGGATCAGGGGTGCGTGTCTGGCGTGGTGTCTTGCAAGGTGTACAGTACGTCCCACACCTCGTGGTACAGCGCTGCCCGTTGTGGGCCTTGCTGTTGGGCGACCGCATCTTTGAAGTTGCTGTAGGTGGTACGCAGGGCCAGTTCACCCAGGGCGCGGGCCACGTCTTCACGCGGTGCGATGGCCCGAAACCGGTAGTCAGTGCCCAGGCTGGTTTGGGTCGGGCCCAAGGTGGGCAGCACGGTGCGGCGCAGGTTCTCCAGATCATCGGCCACACGGGCACGCACCGTCAGGGTGCCGCGTGCCCTATCGGCAGGTTTCTGGACAATCGAAAAAAAGCCTTCAGGGGTCAGTAGCCACATGGGAGCCTCCGGTGCGGATGGTTAACGGCAGGACAATGGCAGAAAATGCGCGTTACTTCAAGTGACACGATGCAGGCCATTCTTCTGGGGATGGTGGTAGAGGCCTTGAATCTCGCCGACCCTCCGGGCATGGAGGCAGCATGCCTTATACTCCCCGGCTTTCTGAATCCCTTGGAGTCGCCTGTGCTGAATCACATGACCCCGGACGCTTTACGTGACTGGTTCGCCCGGGCTCCCGATGGCCCCTGCACATGGATTTCGGGTGAAGTAATTGTCTTGGCTGAACACCTGGAGGTCGTTGCTTTCCAGTTCGACCAAGACAGATATTTAATGTTCTTTTCAGCGCTTGAGGCTACCCTGGGGACCGACCCCGACTTGGCAGAAGATGTGTTGCAAAACTGGGTAGGCACCTTCAGGCCCGCAAAAGATCATCGACTGATCAAGTTTATCCGGGCTGATGCCAATGACCCCGAGCAAATGTTCGATTATCACTTATGGCCTTTGCGCAACCCTCGTCAGGTCTTTCAATTCGGACAGTTCTTGGTGGACGTAGCGATGCAGCACTGGCAAACCATGCGCTACATCACTCAATATCTGTATCAGCCTGCTTACCCTGCGTTGACAAAACTTTACCAGCGGACCTTGAAGAATCACGAAGGTTGCCGCCAAGCCGGCTTCCGACCTATACTGAACAGCGATATTGAGTCAGGAGGCTATTATGGCTGTGAAAAAACGTGAGATGGACCCGAAGGTTATCGAGTCCAAGCGGCGCAGCGTCTTGCATTTCATGTCGGTGGCCCAAAAGGCTCAACAGGACGGTACGGTCAAGCGCATTCCGGCGGGTAACGGTAAGCCTGTCATCCAGGAATTACGCATCAAATCCACATGACAGGCTGGCGCCATAGTGCAGCTTTAAATCAGCTCTGATTCCAACAGCGGACACGGGTCGGACGTTTTACGCGCGACCGTTGGCGGCGCAAACGCATCCCCCAAGGCGTTGACGGCGGTGTTGGCCGCTTCAAGCAGGGTTTCCTGCGCCAGATGAGCATAACGCTGTGTCGTGCGCACTTGGGTGTGGCCCAGAATTTTCTGCACCTCGTACAGGCTGCGCCCGTTGTTGATCAAAAACGAAGCAAAGGAATGGCGCAGGTCGTGGATGCGAACCTCGGGCAATCCGGCTCGTTTGCGCGCGGTATTCCACGCCTGAAAGATCGACACATAAGGTTTGCCGGTTGCCGGGTTGGCAAACACCCAAGGGCACGCATTGAGTGGTGCAGGCCAGCCTGCTTGCAGGTCTTTGATCTGTGCCAGTAGTTGAATCAGTCCGTCCGAAAGCGGCACATGGCGTGCTTTGCCGGATTTGCTGATGGGTATGCGCCAGAGCCGTTGGGTCAGATCCAGGTGCGACCACTGTGCGTCCAGCAACTCGCGCTTGCGTGCGCCGGTCATGATCAGGGCGGGGACAATGAACGCCAGCATGGTGTTTTCGCTTTTTGATACCGCTTCGTATAAACGTCGTGCTTCGTCTTGGGTCAGGTACCGTTCGCGCTTATTGTTTTCTTCAAACAAGGGCACGCTGGCGGTTGGGTTCTTGGTCAGGCCCGGTACCTCCCAGCGTAGCGCCAGATTGAACATATAGCGCAGCAGAATAAGCAGACGGTTAGCTGAGCCAGGTGCCGCGCCTTCAGCCCGTCGGCCGTGGTGCAGGGCAATGATGTCGTCTTTGCGGATTTCGTCCAGATGGCGGGTGCCGAAACGCGGCAGCAGGTGGTTGCGCAGCAGGCTCTCATCGGTTTTCCAGGAGCGTTTGCTGTGCATGACGTAGTCCAGGTAGCGTGTGGCAAATTCCTGAAAGGTGGGTACGCAGCGCAGCACCGCTTTCTGAGCTGCCGGATCGTGTCCCAAGGCAATTTGGCCGCGCAGCTCATCAGCTCGTTTACGCGCCAGCTCGAGGGGCAGGTCCTGGGCATCGGCCAGACGAAACTGGCGCTGTGTGCCTCGTGCATCCCGGTAGCGTAGGTACCAGGTGCGCTTGCCGGACATGCGTGCCTCCAGCATGAGGCCCTTGCAGCCCTTGTCATGAAAGTCGATCTTGGCGGTGCCGGCCGGGCAGACCAGATCCTTGAGTGCCTTGGCGGTGAAGATGAGTGACGGCATTTTGTTCTCCTGCGATATTGACCACATTCAAAAAGACATGAATAATGTCTAAATACAGCATACACAGGAAGCAATCATGTCGCAAGAGGCTCGTATCATATCTTTCGTGAAGTCTGCACGTGCCGCGCTGGGTTGGTCTCAGCCCGATCTGGCACATCATTCGGGCGTCTCCATTGTGGCGATTGCCCGTCTGGAGTCAGGTGCGGCCAGTCCGCGTCTGTCCACGGTCTCCAAATTGAAGGAGGCCTTTGCCACTGCCGGGGTGCGAATGCTGGATGATCAGCCTCAAGGGGGCTACACGATGATGGTCCAGCCGTTGGC
>JAAYGT010000019.1 GCA_012727555.1 Alcaligenaceae bacterium
AAAAGTGGCACCGTAAAAAACGGGTCGATGATGAACAGACTAGCCCAACTGGCGGGTATGGGCTTGAGCGGCCACACCAGTTGGGTGCCATAACTGGTCAGGGCGTCAAGAATGGGGTGTGTGATCAAGACCAGCCACAGGGTCAGAAATAACCGTGCAGCGCTGTAATCCGGGGACGGCCATAAACGTCGCATCACCGCAGTCAGGATGCCCGCAAAGGCGGTCAGTATGAACACAGAATGGGTAAAACCCCGGTGATTGATCATGCCCAGAATCGGGTCGCCATAGTCAATCAGGACATCGAGATCGGGCAGGGTGGCCAGAACGGCCCCGGCCAGCAGGGCCTTGCGCAGCCCTTGCTGACGACCCAGCATCACGCCCTGAATGCCGGCACCAAAAACGGCTTGTGTTACGGAATCCATGATGGTGTTTGATTCGTTGAGCCTTGGGGGTTCGATGATACCGGAAGTTGTCATATCTCAAGGTCAAGGTGATGTGCCCGGCGGTTCACGGCATGCTTATTCAAATGTGCACAGTAAAATGCGGTCATCATCGGGCCATCTGTCCCGCTTTTCCGGGAGCTGTCTGCCGTGCGCTGACGCTCCCCCTGTTCCTCTTTGTGTTTTCCAGGTCCCATGTCCAATTTCCATATTGCCGCTCTTTATAAGTTTGTTGAACTGAACGATTACAAAGCCTTGCGCGAACCCCTTCAGGCGTTTTGCGATCAGCATGACATTAAAGGTACGTTGTTGCTGGCCGAGGAAGGCATCAACGGCACAGTTGCCGGTACCGAACAGGCGATCCAGGCTTTGCTGGCTCACCTTCGGGCAGATCCGCGCTTTGCTACCCTTGAGCACAAATCGTCGTGGTCTGAAAAAATGCCGTTCTACCGCATGAAGGTGAAGCTCAAGCGTGAAATCGTCACCATGGGGGTGCCCAACGTGCATGCCCGTACCATGGCGGGTACCTATGTGAAGCCTGAGGACTGGAATGCGCTGATCGAATCACCCGATGTCGTGCTGGTCGATGTACGCAACGATTACGAAGTGGCCATCGGTTCCTTCAAAGGGGCGGTCAACCCGCACACGACCAGCTTCACTGAATTCCCGCAGTGGGTACAAGACCAGTCCAGGCCAGGTGGCGTGCTGGCGGGTGGCGCGCGTGTGGCCATGTTCTGCACGGGTGGCATTCGCTGCGAGAAATCCACGGCTTACCTGCGTTCCCAGGGGTTTGATAACGTGTACCACCTGGAAGGCGGCATTCTCAAATACCTTGAAACCATTCCAGAGGCACGCAGCCTGTGGGATGGTCAGTGTTTTGTGTTCGACGAGCGCGTGTCGGTGGGTCACGGGCTTGAGCCCGGCCAGTATTCGCTGTGCCGTGCCTGTCGTCAGCCCCTCAGCCAGGACGATAAAAAATCAGTGCATTTCATCGAGGGCGTCAGTTGCCCGCATTGCCACGACAGGCACACGCCAGAGCAGAAGCGTCGTTTTGCCGAGCGTCAGCATCAGGTCGAGCTGGCACGTCAGCGCGCCGAGCGGCATATTGGGGTGCGTGTTGAAGAGAAGAAAGCCCGCAAGGAAGCAGAGCGTCAGCGTTTGATCGAACTGGCCCGGGCCCGTGAGCAGGCCAGTCAGGCAGCCCGGAAAACCGCGGTTGCCGATGCCGCCGGGGCATCCAAGGCCTCGTAATCCGGACGGATACCAAGCTGCTCATGGTTGCCTTTCCGGTCCTTTATTCGTTCAGGCGGTGCCCTTATGCCATGCGGGCCCGCCTGGCTTTGGCTGTCAGTGGCGTTACATGCGAACTGCGCGAAGTCGTCTTGCGCAACAAGCCCCAGGCGTTGCTGCAGGCATCGCCCAAGGGCACGGTGCCTGTGTTGGTCGATCTGCCAGGCACCGTCATTGACGAAAGTCTCGACATCATGTTGTGGGCTTTGCGTCACCAGGATCCCCAGGCCTGGTTGCGGCACGACCCCGTAACGCAGGCACAAGCACTATCCCTAATTGCCCAGTGCGATGGCCCTTTCAAGGCCAATCTTGATCGCTACAAATACCCCCAGCGTTTTCCTGGTGCAGACGCCTCGATATCGCGTGATCAGGCGGCACGTTGGCTGCACGAGCTGAATGCGCTTTTGGTGGAGCAGGGTTATCTGGTTGATGGTCGCGTCAGCCTTGCCGACATGGCGATTGCCCCTTTTGTGCGTCAATTTGCCCAGACCGACAGGGCATGGTTCGATGCGCAGCCCTGGCCGCACCTTTCTGCATGGTTGCAGGCCTTTCTTGACAGCGCACTGTTTGAGCAGGTGATGTCACGGTTCGAGCCTTGGCAGGAAGGCACAAAGGGCGTTTTGTTCGGTTTGAATCGCTGAGTGTCTTGTTGTCTTGTTGTCTTGTTGTCTTGTTATTTGACGCCCCTTTTGTAGTGGGGGGGCAAATGCCAAGGTCGTTGCGCTTGATCGGGAGGTTGCCGGCGGGCGTGGCAGGTTCTAAACTCGGTCTGTGGCGGGGTCTGGGGCCTGTCGCTGTGCGTCACCCGGCGAGTTCAAGCACAATCCCCAAACTCACACGACACCATATCAAGGCGTGCCGGGCTGGCGTATGTCTGTTGTGTTGATGAATCAGTAGGGTTGAATGTGTTTGCCAAAAGTGGAAGGTCCGAATGGCCCGCATTGCTTACTACAGGTTTGCTGGAATAAGGCCTTCAAGGTGGTGTTCCATGATTTGCTCCCGCAAAAACGTAAGAAAAGCTCTGGTGTGGGCCGGCATATAACGGCTAGGCAAAGTGAGCGCATAAAGTGTACTGCCTGGTGTAGGGTCCACGTGTATTTCAGGTAAAACACGCACCAGGCGTCCTTCACGCAAAGGGCGAGATGCCGCATAAGCAGGAAGCATTGCAACACCCAATCCTTCACAGCAAAGTCTTGCCAACATTTCATAGTCAGCACACGATATGCGTGACGAGACCAGCATGCGCTGAGGACCATCCGGCTCTACCAGTCGCAGGTCGATACGCTGCCGAATACCCAGCCATGCGTGTTGTTGCAGTGATTGAGCAGACGTCAGCGCCGGTGCGTTCGCTATGTAAGCCGCACTGGCATACAGTTGCCACTGCGTTTGTGCCAATAATCTCGCTACATATTGGGGTTCCGGGTTGTTCGTGAATCGAATGCCGACATCAACTTGATGTTCTATAAGATCGACTGGCCCAGCCTGCAAGGTCAGGCGTAGAGATACTTCTGGGAACCTGCGGCAAAAAGCATCAAATACGTCCATGAGAAAAACGCGTGTGAGCGCAGGTGGTGAGCTGACATGCAGAACCCCTTGAATTGCACCGCCCTGCGAATGGAGAACGCTGTTTGCTTGTTCGACTTGTTCACGAATGTCTACACAACGTGTGTAGAAGGCTTCTCCGAGTGCTGTCAGTGCCATGTTGCGTGTATCACGAACAATAAGTTGGGCATTGGCCTGGTTTTCTAATTCTTTTAGTCGCCGACTTACACCCGAGCGATCAATGCCAAGCCTGCGTGCAGCAGCGCTCATGTTGCCTGCTTCAACCAGTGCTGCAAAGAAAAAATAAAACGATAGATCCAGCGGGAGATTTTTCACAATCGTTCGCACATCTTAGACGGGTAATTGTTGTGGTTGGTGCAACAATGTATTGTTTTGTGCGCTGCTTCTCAAGCAAACTGCTAAGCCCGAGAATATTGTCAACACAGAAGAACACATAAAAAAGGATCAATAAATTATGAGACATCACCGAACAACAGGGGCTCGCTATCTTGCCCAGAATTGTATCCAATCATTCCTATGAGTAATCTGCGTTTTTCCAGTCTTATCAATGAGCGGTTGGCAGCAGCGCCGGACGCTCCGTTGATGATCAGTGCAAGCAATACAGTGTCAGTCCGTCAGTTTTCCGAACTGATTGACAACGCAACAGGATGGCTACGAAATCAGGGCGTCAATCGTGGTGACAGAGTTGCCCTGTGGCTCGTTAATCGTGTGGAGTGGCTTGTGCTGCTCGCCGCAGCAGCCCGTGTCGGAGCGATAATTGTTTCGGTTAATACTCGTTATCGCAGTGAAGAACTCATTCATATTCTTAGCGCCAGCGGCGCTCAATTGCTTATAACTCAGGATCGTTACCGCCGTCTTGATTTTCTGGATACTTTGGCTCAGATAGATGCTGCCGTGGTACCTGACTTGCGAAAAATTGCCTTGATTAGTGATGATGCGGAATCAGATGCTCCCGCCTTGTCATGGCCTATTGTACCCTTCAGACTTGAAACCGCCATGGCGGAACGTGATCCCGACACTTCTTTGGAAGACGATGCCCTCATCATGTTTTCCACGTCGGGCACCACGAAGGCCCCCAAGCTGGTGATGCAGTCGCAGCGATCGTTGGTTTATCACGCTCGATGCTGTGCTGCTTCCTATGGTCTTGATCAACAAGAAGCAGCGTTTCTCTGCATGCCGCCTTTGTGTGGTGTATTTGGTCTAAATGGCGTCTTGGCTGCCTTGGTCGGCGGGGCACCCATTGTGTTGCCGATGACATTTGATGCTCATGAGGCCGTTGATTTGCTGAGGCAACATCGCATCACGCACACTTTCGGCAGTGATGAAATGTACCGTCGCATTGCGGAGCTTGCTCCCGATGAATGCCCTTTCCCTAATGCCAGAATGTTTGGCTTTGGTGCGTTTACTTCGAGTTTTACTGATTACGCGCTGCAGTGCATTCAGCGCGGTATGCCCTTGGTTGGTTTGTACGGTTCCAGCGAGGTCCTGGCACTTTTTTCTGCTCAATCTTTCTCGCTGCCCGTTGAGCAACGCCTGCAAGGAGGCGGTTTGCCTGCTGCAGGATCCGAGGCTCTCATCCGAATCCGTGACACTGTCAGTGGCGGACTTTTGCCTCCCGAATGTACCGGGGAAATCGAGATTCTGGCCCCTAGTAATTTCATTGGCTATTTCCGGGATGCTCAAGCGACGACTAATGCCCACAAAGATGGCTATTTTCGTACTGGTGATCTTGGGTATTTGCGCGAAGATGGCAGCCTCGTGTTCGAAACCCGTATGGGTGATGCCATGCGTTTGGGTGGCCATTTGGTCAATCCTGTTGAAATAGAAGATGTGCTCAAGCAATTGCCTGGCATACATGAAGCCCACGTCGTTGCATCTGATATCAATGGTCAGCCTCGTCCTGTAGCGTTCGTGGTTCCACAGTCGAACCAACAACCTCCAGATATCCGGGAAGTTTCAAAGATCCTTGCCCCATTAATCGCCAGTTTCAAGATCCCTGCGAGGATTTGGGTGGTAGATGACATACCGAAAACCGAAGGCACAAATGGCGGCAAGGTCTCGCGTGCTCAACTGCGCAAGATGGCACAGGAGTGGCTCAAATTTGAAAAGGAATAGGTGGTCCCATGAGCAATACCCTTTACTTTGAAGATTTCAAAGTCAATCAAAGTTTCCTCAGTTCCGGCAGAACTATCACAGAGGCTGATCTCACCTTTTTTAATATGTTGTCCGGTGATTGGAATCCAATTCATTGCGATGTCGTTTTCGCATCGAAAACTCGGTTTGGACAACGTATCGTGCCCGGCGCTTTCGGCATTTCTCTGTTGACTGGCTTCATGCACCAGATGAGTGTTTTCGAGGGGTCGGCTGTTGCAATGCTCAATCTTAAAGACTGGTCATTCCGTCGCCCCATTTTGGTCGGGGATACGTTGAAATTGCGTATGACCATCACCGAGACTGATTCAGGTACAAGTCCTCGAACAGCGCGTTTGGGACGCCGTCTGGAACTGTTGAACGAGAATGACGACATTGTCCAAGAAGGCAGTAGTGATTTGTTGATTCTTAAAAAAACCAAGTCTTGAGACGTATTTTCAAATTTACATAACGTATATACACACAAAGGAGACTACCATGCGTCTGATTCTAGCCAGCCTCATCGGCGCCGCAACGTTGCTGGGCATGTCTGCAAGTCACGCAGAAACTTATCCGGAAAAGCCGGTCACCATTGTGGTGCCTTATTCGGCAGGGGGGCCAGTGGACATTTTCACGCGTGCCCTTGGCCAGGGTTTGTCCAGTCGTTGGGGCAAACCTGTAATCGTGGTCAACCGTCCCGGCGCCAACGAAATCATTGGCGCGGACTCGGTTGCCAAAAGCAAACCCGATGGGTACACATTGTTTGCAGGCACCGAGGCTTCCCTGACCATGAGCCCGCATCTTTACACGAAATTGCCTTACAACGTTCAGGCAGATTTCGTCCCTATTTCGCATGCGATTAGTCTACCGCTTGTTTTCTTTGTGTCGAATAAAGTGCAGGCAAACACCATGAAAGAGTTTGTTGAGCAAGCCAAGCGCCAGAAAGATCCTCCGTTCAGTTATGGCTCCACAGGGGCCGGTGGTATCGCGCATTTGCCCATGGTGACACTTGAAAAGCAGGAAGGCATTTCGATGACTCATGTTCCCTATCGGGGCGCTTCCAACCTGATCCCGGATGTCATCTCGGGCGAGATTGATGCAGCAGTCTTGGGCGTTTCCGTCATCGAGCAGCATATTAAGAAAGGCTCTGTGAAAGCTTTGGCGTTTTCTGCAGCGCAACGCAGCGCCGCGCTGCCTGATGTGCCCACTTTTTCAGAAGCGGGCGTTACCGATATCAATGCTGTTTTCAATATCGGTTTGGTCGCGCCAAAAGGCACACCAAGCGATATCGTCGAGAAAATCGCGAAAGATGTTCGTGAGGTTATTCACGAGCCAAAATTTCGCAAAACTAATATCGATGACTTCAGCTATGTTGCTGTAGGTTCCTCGCCTAGTGAATTCGGGCAATTCCTGATCGAAAATTCCAAAATGCAAGCTAAACGCATCAGCGATGCTGGTGTTACTTTAAATTGACGGAACACCTTGCCATGTCGACACCTGTTTCTTCTGCCCGAATTCCTCCGGTACTGAGGAATTTGAGGATACCCGTGATTGCTGCACCGATGTTCACTGTCAGTTACCCTGAGCTTGTGCTTGCACAATGTAAAGCTGGCATTGTCGGTTCATTTCCAGCGCTCAATGCCAGAGAGCCTGAATTGCTGGATGAGTGGTTGTCGCGACTGCACGATGAGCTTGCTGCCTACAAGGAAAGCAATCCCGAGGTGGCTCTGGGGCCAATTGCTGTCAATCAGATTTCCCACGACTCGAACGTCCGTCTGTCACAAGATGTCGAGACGTGCGTACGACATCATGTGCCTATAATAATCAGCTCACTTCGTGCACCCGTACGAGAAATTGTTGATGCAGTGCATTCTTATGGTGGCATCATCCTTCACGACATCATTAACATACGCCACGCTGAAAAAGCACTTGAGGCAGGGGTTGATGGGTTGATTGCTGTTGCTGCAGGTGCAGGCGGACACGCCGGGCGTATGTCACCGTTTGCTTTGGTGGGTGAGATCCGTCGCTTTTTCGATGGTCCGCTGGCTCTCTCAGGCTCGATTGTTACAGGCAAGGCTATCCTGGCAGCTCAGACAATGGGTGCTGATTTTGCCTATGTTGGTACCCGTTTTATAGCTAGCAAAGAAGCTAATGCCAGCGATGAATACAAGGCGGCGATCCTTCGGGCTGCAGGGTCTGACATAATTTACAGCAACTGGTTTTCCGGAGTCCATGGGAATTATCTGCGTGAAAGCATTGAGCGAACGGGCCTGGATCCCGATAACCTACCCGAAGGTGACAAGAGCCGCATGAGTTTTGCTGACGGTCAATCCAAACCTAAGACCTGGAAAGACATCTGGGGCGCTGGTCAGGGTGTCGGCCAAATTGACGATTTGCCGACAGCCAGTGAGATCGTCAATCGTCTTGCGCTGGAATACGCGCATACCCGCAAGCAATTACACGTGCAATAGTTCTTTCACTTTATTGAAGCAGTCTTGCTCTTTACAAGGTTCTGTCAGGGGGGGGGCAAATGCACACGTCACCCCCGAAAGAACCGGTTCAAGAAACCTAAACCGCCCCAAAAGAAACCGGCAAAGCTACGAAAAGAACAGCTGTCGCTGAAGAACCCCACACTGCCCCGCAAGAATGCAAGCAGCCTTATTCCTGCATGCC
>JAAYGT010000141.1 GCA_012727555.1 Alcaligenaceae bacterium
CCATGCTGTTGCACCGTCGCATTTTTGACCCACGCATCCGCCTCACCAGCCACCGCACCGACCTCTTCATTCTGGTCATTTTGTGGGTTCAACTGGTTCTGGGCCTGATCACCCTGCCTTTTTCACTTGGGCACTCTGATGGTTCCACGATGCTGGTTCTGTCGGACTGGGCGCAGCGTATCCTTACATTCCGTCCTGATGCCAGCGGTCTGGTGAACCTCGACTGGCCATTCAAAGTTCATCTGGTCATGGGCATGACAATCTTCCTCTTGTTCCCGTTCTCGCGTCTTGTGCATGTATGGAGTGGTTTCGGTTCCTTGGGCTATCTGTTCCGCCCTCATCAACTGGTACGTAGCCGCAAGTTGGGTCTTACACCGACCAACCCCCGCCAAACTAACCAGACATCGAACTGACCATGGACATCACGACCGCCACACGCAAAAAACCCGGGGTCGTGAGCCGTGCCCCCGGGGGCACGGTTCCCTTCCGTATTCCTGCTGCAACGCAGCATACACACAAGGTGCCTGACAACTCCTACGAGGCACTGCGCCGCGAACTCGAAGAAAATCCGGAGCCTGTTGCTGAAACATTACATGCTGATCTGGCTGAGCCTGCCCAACAGGCCGGCACCCCAGCCCGGATCAATGGCATTTTGCTGCAAGCCGAAGGTGAAACCGTATCGGTCACCAGCCTTCAGGAACGCGCCTATACCGAACTGCTGCGCCAGGAAGCCGTTCGGCAGGGCCTGCTGCCTGATCAGGCCGTTGCAACAACACCTGAACTATCCGACGCCGAACGCGAAATCATCGAGACCATGCTCGAGCAACAGGTTCAAACACCGGTACCTACTTTGCAGGAAGCCGAACGTTATTATCTGGCGCACAAACGTAATTATGTGGTCGATCAGGCAGTCAATGTGCGTCACATTCTTTTTGCCGTAACGCCGGGTGTGAATGTTCAGGTACTGGCACGCAAGGCTGAAGAAGTGCTGCTTGAACTGATGGATGCGGCCACGCCGGACACCCGCTTTGATCAGCAGGCCCGCAGTCTGTCGAACTGCCCCAGTGGCGCACAAGGCGGACACCTGGGGTGGCTTGAGCCGCAAGACTGCGCTCCGGAACTGGCCAAGCTGTTCTTTTTCGAGAACGAAACGGAAATGGCGCAAGGCCTGCACCCCCGACTGGTGCACAGCCGGTTTGGTCTGCACATTATCGATGTGCTCGATCGCCGCCCAGGGCGTCAGTTGGCATTCGACGAAGTGCAAGATCGTATTGAGCTTCAGCTGTCCGTACAATCGCGTGCTACAGCGCTCAGGCAATACATGTTGCTTCTGGTGGGTTCTGCAGAAGTCGAAGGTATTGAGCTTGAGGGCTCAACGACTCCGCTGGTGCAAGACTGATCATTTTGCCTTGGCTGGAACCTGTTTTTTGAAGCAGGTTTAATTAAAAATATAGATCTTATTGGAGATGCAGATTTTATTGAAGAAGCAGATCTTATTAAAGAAGACTTTATCGAAGAAGATTTAG
>JAAYGT010000020.1 GCA_012727555.1 Alcaligenaceae bacterium
CGCTCGGGTGCTGCAACCGTGCCATACATGGAAGACATATTCAGAATGACGCCACTGCCTTGATCCACCATGATCCGACCGGCACGCTGTGCGCAATAAAAGACGCCGTTCACGTTGATATCCATGGCTTTGCGCCATTGATCCGAAGGCAGTTCCAGCGTGGGACAGTTCATGGAAATACCCGCGTTATTAAGCAACACATCGATGCGCCCCCAGGATTTCAGAACCTGATCGAATGCAGCATCGACGGCCTGTTCATCGTTCACGGCGGCATTGAGTGCAACAACCTGCAGGCCCGGGTTGGCCTGTTGCAGACCTTGAACGGCAGTTTCCAGCGCAACAGGATCAATATCGAGCAAGGCCAGCCGACATTGGTTTGACGCAAACGCATGCGCCATGGCCAGACCGATACCGCTGGCGGCACCCGTGATGAAAACAATCTGGTTTTTAAGATCGGGATAGATGGGCATCATCGCTGACCTGGTCCTTGAGGAATTGGATTAAACAGGTTAAGTTATCAGATAGCATTTATAACTTATCAGACAAGCAAGCACTATCGCGTAGTTACCCTAAAAAGACACAGAGACACATCATGATCACATTCAATTCCCGTAACGTCTTCATCACAGGTGCAGCCAACGGCATCGGTCGCGAAGTGGCACGCCTGATGGCAAGTGCCGGCGCGCACGTTGCGTTATTCGACCTGAACGCACATGCCTTGGCCTTACTGGCCGATGAACTGCAGGGCATGGGGTTTGCCTGCAGCACACACGTACTGAATGTGGCTGATTCGCACGCCTGCGCCAGCGTATTCGGCACGGCCGCCGAACAACTGGGGGGAATTGACTGCCTTGTCCACTCAGCCGGCATCTACCCGGAAACACCTGTAGAAAGCATGACCGATGAACAATGGCGGGCACTGATGGCCGTCAACCTTGACGGCGCATTTTTCGTGTGCCGGGCCGCACTGCCCCACCTGAATGAAAACAGTGCGATCGTCACGCTGGCGTCAGTCGCCGGGCACAAAGGAAGTCACTCCCACGCGCACTATGCCGCATCGAAGGGTGCATTGAGCAGCTTCAGCAAAAGCCTCGCCCTGGAGCTGGCACCCAAAACCCGTGTCAACATCGTGGCGCCGGGCATCATCGCTACCCGCATGACAAATGATCTGGTGCAGCAGAAGGGCAATGCCTTGCTCGCGGCCACCCCCATGGAACGCTTCGGCACGCCACGGGAAGTTGCGGGTGCAATCAGCTTCCTGTGCTCCGATCTGGCAAGCTTCATCACTGGCCAGACCTTGCATGTGAACGGCGGGTTGTATATCGTTTAGCGCCATGAGCGTACCCAATACATCCCTGGCCACTCCCATCATTGACTGGCTGAAAAACGAAATCGACCAAGGTCACCTCGAACCTGGCGCAAAATTGCTTAGCGAAAAACAGCTCTGCGAACGTTTTGGCGTCAGCCGTTCCGTTGTGCGCGAAGCACTGTCTCAACTGAAGTCAGAAGGGCTGGTCAACGCCTACCAGGGGCGGGGCGTTTTTGTTGCGGAACGTGGCAGCCGCCAGTCCTTCCGGTTGAAGGCGACCTCGCTCCGCGACACAGAAGCCATCGCCCATATCATCGAACTCATGAGTGCCCTGGAAACGGCTGCGGCGCGCTATGCCGCGCTACGGCATAGCGCGGGTGACCTGAAACGCATCCGGCAGGCCCTGGTCGGCATGGACTACGCCATCGTGCACGATCAACCCGGCGATGAAGAGGATTACGCGTTTCATCAGGCGATTGTCGACGCCACACACAACCCCCAATTCGTTGCACTGAACGAATACCTGGAACAGCATGCACGGCGACTGATACGCCAGGCGCGCAACAATACGGCAACTTATCACCAGGACCTGATTGCCGATGTGCAAAAAGAGCATCTGGACATCTTTCAGGCCATTGAACGCCGCGACCCTCTGGCTGCGGCACAGGCGGCGGAAACACACCTGAACAATGCCGCCAGGCGGTTGAACATTTATCAGGGTGGAGCTGACACCTCAGCCAACTGAGGCAACCGGGTCAGGGCTCAAACGTGCAATCGATAGCAATTCCTGCCGGCTGCTTTGGCGGCGTACAACGCCTGGTCACCACGCTGCAACAGGTTGTCGAGTGACTCCTGTGGCGACGACAAACACCCACCGATACTGACACGCAGCACGACAGGCAACCCACGCGCAGTCAAATTGTCCGACGACACGTGCAACGAACGGGCAATGCGGCCAGCCAGTGCCTCAAGCATGTCTGGATCGGCAGGTGACACCATGACCAGGAATTCGTCGCCCCCCCAGCGCGAGGCCAGGTCATACGTTCGCAGCTCATGTTGAATGGCTGCAGCAACGCATTTGAGCACGTCATCGCCTGCACTGTGGCCCTGTTGATCGTTGATTTCCTTGAAATGATCGACGTCGAGCCAGAGAATCCCGACACGCACGCCGTGCCGCTGGGCCCAGCCTAGTTCCTCGTGCATCCGCTCTGTCATGCCCCGGCGATTAAGCAATTCCGTTAAAGGATCAATACGGGTCAGGCGCTGCAACGCCAGCGTACGCTCCTGGATTTTCAGCTCAAGATCGTGCCGGGATTCAGCCACTTTTTCTGCCATGTCCGTGAAGTGCTGCAACAGATTCCGCATTTCGCCGACACCGCGATGGCGCAGGTCATGGGGCACTGTGCGACCGGCCGCCACAGCCGACACCGCATCATTGAGTCTGACCAATGGCAAAACCACAAACCGGTCGATCAGGAAACTGAACGCGAACAAAATGAACAAAAGTGTCAGTACATAAACAATCACGATGCCCGAAAACTGGCTCAGGGGCAGAAGAACATCAAGATCGAGCAGGGTAATTTCGTACCAGTCGATTTCTGGCAAATAGGCGACACCGGCCATGTGACGACGCCCGTCAATCTGAACAACCCCGGTGATGACCTGATCAGGCGCCTGCTTGAGTTGTGCCATGGCCGCCTGTATGAATTGACGATCTTTCCGTTCGATGAAAATGAGGTCAATGGTATTGGCCTCTCCCCCCTTTTTGCTAATGGAACCGAAGTCAATCAGTGCATGGTTGCGATGTACCTGAATAGCCCCCATATGGTTGACGATGAGACTGGTAATGCCTGGCGCATTCAGGTCAACGACTTTCACGGTGAAATCCGATAAATCGAGGCCAGTGCCCACAACACCCAGTACACCGCTCTGGTCGCGCAACAGCACATCAATCCAGAGCTTGGTAAGACCCAATTCAGGATCAGGGTTCACATTGATATGCACATCACGCCCCTGATTGATCAGATCGTAGAACCAGGCATCTTTACTGTGGGCGGGATCCAGCACGTAGCGCAAGGGCTCCACAATGTAATCATTGGTGCGATTGTTGTGGTAGTAGCGACCATTCGACAACAATCCGACGAAGTAGTTTTTATCCTGGAAATTGACCCGGAAACGTTCAAGTTCTTCCAGGGCATCGCGGGTTTTGTCCGGATTATCCGGATCGCCCGCCCAGTCGATCAACACGGCAGAATCAGCCAGTTGGCGCGACAATGCCACTTCGCGCAGAATAGGTTGCAGCATGCGGCTTTTATCGTAGAGAACCTGCTTTTCTGCGTAGCGCACAGCCCATTGCTCGACAATCCCTTCCGCCATTGCATGCACCGCGAACCAGACAGGCACGGCAGCGACCACAAACAGACCCAGCGTCAGCAGTTGGAAGCCCAGTCGCAAAGACATGCAATAAACCCGTGTAATAGGCAAGATGATCCGGGGGTATGGCGCACGACCCCGAGTTGGACAGGAATCTTACCACTGAAGCGCACGACCCTGCATATCTTGATATATGAGACCGGTACAGCCCCCCCATCAAAGCTATAATCAGAACGAGTTATCGTTTTTTTCATTTTCCAATCATGCAGCACCCCGAAGGAACACTTTCGCATGATCACACGCACATTCCTTAAGTCTTCTGTGTTGGCTGTCCTGTTGTCGATCGGCCTGGGCGGAGCAGCATGGGCAACCGACATTTTCCTGGTGGCCAGCTACGATGAAAACGATGTCTG
This sequence comes from Alcaligenaceae bacterium, assembly GCA_012727555.1. GTDB lineage: Bacteria > Pseudomonadota > Gammaproteobacteria > Burkholderiales > Burkholderiaceae_B > JAAYGT01. The sequence goes on from JAAYGT010000020.1 coordinate 4,096, forward strand.
CGGTCGACCGCAGTATGAAGCGGCCATGGATGCCCTGAAACAGGGTGGTTTTGCCAACCTCAGTTCAAAAGGCTATTTTCTTGATACACGTGTGCGCCCGAAAGAACAGGTCGCCAAAGACATCGAACAGATCAAGCACGATATACGCACCCAAAAACCCAGGTTCGTATTCACGATCGATGACCCTGCCTTCGCAATGCTGTATCAGGAAATTCTGCAACAACCCGAGACAAAGCTGGTTTTCACAGGCCTGAATCGCAGCCTGGATGCTTACAACACAAAAGCCCCTTTCCTGGAAAAACGTACGCCCTCTGCCAACATCACGGGAACTTTTGAATACATTTTCATGCGCGAACAGTTCGACATGCTTGAAGCCATTTTGAACAAACCCCTGAAAAAGGTGGCCATTCTGTATTCCACCGATTCAGTTGGCCTGATTCTGAAAGACCAGATCATTGACGAGCTGAAAGGGTCCCAGCACGAAAACAGCCTTGAACTTTTTGCCGCCGACGATATACCCACCATGCTCGCGCACGCCAGAACCATCAACGAACGTGACGACATAGACGCCTACATTCCGGTCACGATGTCGGTGCCCGATCCTGCCGACAACACACGCAAAACCATGCAGGCCGTGGCTCCATTGCTAACACAAACAATCCGTAAAATTGATATCTCACTCAACTCATCGTTCACTGAATTCGGCTTCTTCGGTGGCGTCAGCATCGATTTCTACCAAATGGGCTTTCAGTCGGGGTTTCAAGCAGTAAAACTGCTGAAAGGGGGGCGCATTACCGATGCCCCCATCGAAGATGCCAATCGCTCCATCATCGCCATCAACCGCAAACGCATGCAGGAACTCGGCATCAAGCTCGCACCTGAAACCCAAGGCATCGTCGACACGTGGATCAACTGATCGCCGGCATCTGGTCGGCTGATTTTGGCGTACTGCCCCGGCTTTCGGGCCTTCTGGCCATCACGCAGCTATGGTTCAGCTGTTTTCTGGCCGGATCGCTGTTTACAGCGCGGGCGTTCTTGCATCAAAAGGCCATTTTTTTAAAACGCGAAAGTCTTTTCTTCACGCTGATCACACTGTGCTGGGGCGTATTGCAGCTGCCCATGGTGTTTGAGCTCCAGACCCTCAATAACGCGTCGTCGATTTTCTTTCACAGCATCACGTATGGCATTTTTGCCCTCTGTGCGTTTATTGCGATTCTGACCATTCTGCACGAAGGGCACTACCCGTACACGCGTCGCGGGCTGATCATACTCGCCTCTGTCCTGGCACTGGGCGCCCTTCCCGCACCGATCGCCGACGTCACTCGTCTGGTTCTGCTCGGAGGCTGTATTTTCTGGGTGTGGTCACGAGCGGGCATGCAAAGCGGGCCACGCGCTGTTTTACTGGCCGGTCTGATCGGCCTGCCACTGATCGTTGCGCTGGCCGGGCAGGTCATGCTGGAAACCGAGGCCGTTTTTCGCACTGACCTGAAGCGCGAGGCCCAAACGCAGCTGGAGCGGGTCAAAGGACGGCTGGAAAGCCTGGGGAACCATGCGGCCGACCTGCTCAAAATTGCTGCGGTTGATCCGGTGGTGCTGGCCGGACTGCAGAATACGTCGTCCCGCAACGATCTGGCACTGCGCATACTCAACCGCCGTGTGGGCGCTGATGCGGTTCACCTGATCGACACGAAGGGGCAAATCCTGGCAAGCTCCGACCCGGCCACGATCGGCCTCGATGTCGCCTATCGGCCTTATTTCATCAAAGCCATGGGCGGTGAAGCGAATGGCTACTTCGCCAAAAACTTGTCACGTGGCCGGGTTTCAGGCTTTTTTGCACGCCCCGTGCTGAATACCGAGGCAGAAACCATTGGTGTCGTTACCCTGCGCTTCAATCTGGAGAACACGCTGGCTGACTACCTGCGAGCCGATCATGTCTTCATTCACCGTCATGGCATCATTTTGCTCGGCCCAGAGAACCTGAACCAAGGCGCGCTGTTTGATGATCACATGACCGCCCGGAATATACTGGCCGAGCAGATCATGCAACCCGAAGACGTCCAGTGGCTCGGCTATGAAAAAATCAGCAATGACTGGCTGCGATCAGCTGATGGCGCACTCTGGCTGTGGGAGTCCCTGCCAATACCCGGAGGTATGTGGGAAACCGGCAAACTGATTTCCATTGAACCGCTCATCACATTCCGCCAGAACCAGACGCTGCTGTTGTTGTCGCTGCTGTCAACCCTGTTGCTGCTGGGCCTGCATTACTGCAAAAGCGACGTTCTCATTCGCCGGGCCATTCAGGAGAGCAAGGCGCGCCTGGCTGCCGAACAGGCTGAGCGCAGTTCACGCCTGGAAACCGAACAGGCTAATCGCAGCCTGCGGGAAGAACGTGATCGCGCTGAAAAACTTGCTGAAAGTGCCGAAGCGGCCAGTCGTGCAAAAAGTGAATTCCTGGCCAACATGAGCCACGAGATCCGCACACCCATGAACGGCATTATCGGGATGACTGATCTGGCGCTTGAAGCTCGCTGTGAAGCAGAACGCCATGAATACATGCAGATTGTCAAGAACTCGGCGGAATCGCTGCTGGGGATCATCAATGACATTCTCGATTTTTCCAAAATCGAAGCCAACAAGATGCTGCTGGAGCATGTTGCCTTCGATCTGCATAAAACGGTGTCTGACACACTGAAAACCCTGGCCTTGCGGGCACGACAAAAAGGGTTGGACCTGCATTGCGAAATTGCCAATGACGTTCCCGTACACGTTCAGGGTGATCCTACGCGACTGCGCCAGGTGCTGGTCAATCTGGTGGGTAACGCAATCAAGTTCACAGCCCAGGGGGAAATCGCCGTCGGGCTTACCGCACAGGCCCGTACAGCAACATCCGTCACCCTGCAGGTCGTTGTTCGCGATACCGGCATCGGCATTCCTGCCGACAAGCTCGACAGTATCTTTGAGTCGTTTTCCCAAGCCGATGCATCGACCACGCGTGAATATGGCGGAACCGGCCTTGGGTTGTCCATTTCAAGCCGCCTGATTGAGCTGATGGGCGGAAAAACGCACGTTGAAAGCGAAGTCGGCAAAGGCAGCCGTTTCCAGTTCAGTGTTGTTCTGGGCATTGCTGAAAAGCAGGCTGTATCGCCTCAGACAGACTCAAAACCACTGGCGACAACGGGCATAAAACTGCATGTCCTTCTGGTCGAAGACAACCCGGTGAACCAGAAACTGGCAACCTTGCTGCTGACGAAGTGGGGGCATCAGGTGACGGCGGCAACGAATGGCCAGGAAGCACTTGACCTCGTGCAGAATGGCGAACGCTTTGATGTTGTACTGATGGATATCCAGATGCCGGTGATGGGTGGCATTGAAGCCACGCGAAAGATTCGCGCCATGGAAGTGACAGAAAACCGGCATCGCACGCCGATCATTGCCATGACCGCCAATGCCATGGAAGGCGACCGCGACACCTGCATTGCAGCAGGCATGGACGACTATGTGTCCAAACCGATCAACAAGAATGAACTTGCTAAAAAACTGGGGAATCTGGTGGGCGGTACTGGGTTCGAACCAGTGACCCCTGCCGTGTGAAGGCAGTGCTCTACCACTGAGCTAACCGCCCCTATGCGGGGAAGGCAGAATATTACACCATATTCGCTTCCAGCGCACGCCACACGCAAGGCTTGCCGGCCGCTTTATCCAGCACATCCATATAGGCAGCATGCGCCTGCAGTTCTTCTGCGGTCGGCACCACAACACGCAACAGCGAAGTGTCAACACGCACACGCTCAGTGCCCGCCTGCGCATTGCCGGCATCCTGGTCGTTGAAGTCCATGCGCAGGCCTTCCTGCCCACGCGTCATGGCCAGCCAGACCTCGGCCAGCAGCTCCGAGTCAAGCAAGGCGCCGTGCAGCGTACGGTGCGCATTGGAAATACCGAACCGTTCACACAGGGCATCCAGCGAATTGCGCTTGCCGGGGAACAATTCGCGTGCGAACAGTAAAGAATCGGTCACTTTCTCGCATAAAGCATCAAAACGCGGCAAGCCGGCACGCCCCAGTTCCGCATTCAGGAATTTGACGTCAAAGGCAGCGTTGTGAATGATCACTTCTGCACCCTTTACGTACTCGACCAGTTGATGCGCCACGTCTTCAAAGCGGGGGTGCTGCGACAGAAAATCGGTGGTCAGGCCATGCACGGCCAACGCTTCGGGATCGCTATCGCGATCAGGATTAAGGTACAGGTGCAGGTGATTGCCTGTCAGCGAACGGTTTTCAAGCTCCACACAAGCCAATTCCACCACGCGGTGGCCCTGGGCCGGATCAAGGCCGGTGGTTTCAGTATCCAGAATGATCTGACGCATTGGAATCCAGGTTCATCAGTGCGCATGCTTTGAAACAGCAGCGCGGGTAAGTAAAAAAAGAGTTACTTGCAAGCCGGCCTTCGCAAAACAGGCTCATCGCTTTCACCGGGAATCAGCCTTGAGTGCATCAGCAGGCAACGACTCAGGGTGCAAGGCCCCCGCCGGCAAAGGCGGCACATCGCTGGTCTTGATGCGACCCGCGATCAGGGTGTAAGCCACCGGCACCACGTATAAAGTCAGCAGTGTACCGAATGTGAGCCCGCCGACCAGTACCCAGCCGATCTGCTGGCGCGACTCCGCCCCCGCACCGGCCGCAAAGGCCAGCGGCAAAACACCCAGCACCATCGCGCCGGTGGTCATGAGGATGGGACGCAAACGCATGACACTGGCGTCCACCACAGCCTGCATCAAGGCCGTACCTTCCTGACGCAACTGATTGGCAAACTCCACAATCAAAATACCGTGCTTGGTGATCAGACCCACCAGCGTGATCAGACCGATCTGGCTGTAAATGGACAGCGTCCCCCCTGACCACCACAGAGCCAGCAAAGCGCCGGTCATGGACAAAGGCACCGACAACATGATGATCAGCGGATTGCGCCAGCTTTCAAACTGCGCGGCGAGGACCAGGTAAATGAACGCCAGCGCCATCATGAACACAAGATAAATGCCGCCGGCAGAATCGCGAAACTCGCGTGACTGGCCATCAAGGTCCACCTGCACGGTAGGCGGCAGGGTATCGCGTGCCACCTGATTCATATGCTCCAGCACTTCACCCAGCGCATAGCCCGGCGCGACCGAGGCTTGCACTTTGACGGCACGCAAGCGGTTGAAGTGATTCAGCGATTGCGGGGACACACTTTCAGAAACGGTGATGAAATTGGCCAGCTGGACCATCCCCCCATTGGGGGTTCGCACGAAAATATCTGAAATATCAGTGGGTGCGGCACGCTCATCTTTCTTGACCTGCACGATGACATCGTACTGTTCGCCCTGATCCTGGTAACGGGTTACCCGTCGCCCCCCCAGCATGGACTCCAGGGTGCGGCCGACCGTTCCCACATCGACCCCCACATCGGCCAGTTTGTCGCGATCAACCACCACACGCAGTTCGGGGGTATTCAGGCGCAGGTCGGTGTCGATGTTCTGCAAACCGGGATAACCCGCCAGCTTGGCCACGTAGTCATCGACCAGACGGGCAATTTCCGGATAAGGAGCCTGGCTCATGATCACGAACTCGACCGGTTTGGACGTGGCCCGCTGACCCAGGGAAGGCGGGTTGGTCGGGAACGCACGCACACCCGGCAATGCTGCAAACCTGGGCTGAAGCTCGCGCGCAATACTCTGTTGCGAACGCTCGCGCTCGTCCCAGGGCTTGAGTCGCAAAATGGCGAATGCATCGGTTACCGTAGGAAAACCGATGATGGACTGATTGCCGGTCGCTTCCGGAATACCGGAATAGAGCTGCTCGATCTTGCTGATGCTCTGCACGGTGTAATCAATCGTGGCGCCCTCGGGTGCACTGAGCACACCGAACACTACACCCCGGTCCTCGATGGGCGCCAGCTCGCTCTTTACAATGGAAAACAGCCCCACACTGCCGGCCGCCACGCCCAACCCAAGGATCACGACCAGCCAACGCACTTTCAAGGCAAAAACCAGGCTGGTACGGTAGGCATTGGTCAGGGCAACGAGCCAGTTTTCGATCAGGGTGTACAGGCGCCCGTGACTGCTCTGGTGACGCAGCAGGGTGGAACACATCATGGGTGTGAGCGTCAGCGCCACGAAACCGGACACCAGCACCGCCCCGGCCAGGGTTAAGGCAAACTCAATGAACAACCTGCCGGTACGCCCGGTGGCAAACGCCAGCGGCGCATACACAGTAACCAGGGTAAGCGTCATGGCGATCACGGCAAAACCGATTTCACGTGCCCCCTGAAAAGCGGCTTCAAGGCGCGTCTTGCCCTCTTCAATATGGCGGTAAATGTTTTCCAGCACCACAATGGCATCGTCCACCACCAGACCAATGGCCAGCACCATGGCCAGCAAGGTGAGCGTATTGATGGAAAAACCGAACAGGTACATGATGCCGAAGGCGCCCACCAGCGACACCGGAATCGTGACGATGGGAATGAGGCTGGCACGCACACTGCGCAAGAAGAAGAAAATGACCAGAACCACCAGCACAATGGCTTCAATCACAGTGGCGTAGACCGAATTGATGGATTCCTGGATAAAAACCGAACTGTCGTAGGCAATATTCAGTTTCATGCCCGCTGGCAGATTCTGGTTGATCAGCTCGACTTCCTTGCGGGCTTCACGGGAAAGATCGAGCGGATTCGCCGTTGATTGCTTGGTAATACCGATATTCAGGCCGACCTCGCCATTGAACCGGGCCAGCACCCGTTCATCGGCCGGACCAATGCGTACATCGGCGACCTCTTCCAGCCGTACCGGATACCCGTTGACGGTGGCCACCACAATGTTGCGGAATTGATCCACCGTTTGCAGATCGGTGGACGAGACCACCGAAAACTCGCGCAACGCAGACTCGATACGCCCGGCGGGTATCAGCACGTTCTGGTCGCGCAATGCCGCTTCAACATCTTGCACGATCAGACCGTAACCCGCCAGTTTGTTGCGGTCGAGGTAGACGCGCATGGACGGCAGCCGCTCGCCAAAAACACGAACCTCGGCAGCCCCCGGCAACACGGAAAGACGCGTTTTGATATAACGATTGACGTAATCGGACACTTGAATGGGCGTCAGGGTACCGGGCTCCACCCCGATGTAGATAATGGGTGTTGAGTCGGCCTCGACCTTGCTGATGACAGGCTCATCGACTTCGTCGGGCAGGAAACGGCGCGCACGGGACACTTTGTCGCGAACGTCGGCAGCGGCGGAATCGGGGTCACGGTTCAGGTTGAACTTGATATTGATGAAACTGACCTCGGACCGACTGCGTGAGGTCATGACATCCACGCCTTCCATGCCCGACAACTGGTCTTCAAGGGGTTTGGTCACCTGCGACTCAATGACCTCGGGTGAGGCCCCCTTGTATTCAGTACGAACCGACACCACGGGTTCATCGATGGCCGGATATTCGCGGACGGTGAGGCGGTCGTAGGAAATGAGGCCAACCAGCAATATGATGAGCGACAGCACCGTGGCGAACACCGGGCGCTTGATGCAGATATCGGACAAAACCATGAGTTCACCTTGATGAATGCGGTGACAAAATCAATTCAGCAACAGAACCGGGGACATCAAGTTCATGAAGACGCAGGCGCTGCAGCCGCAGCGGGCGCAGTCTGGGTACGGACACGCGCACCATCGCTGATCTTCTGCAAACCGGCAACGACCACCTGATCGTCCGGGTTCAAACCGCTTTCGATTTCGACCCGGCCATCGCGACGCAGCCCCACCTTCACTTCCACACGGTGCGCGACACCGTCACGCACCACAAAGACATACTGACTCTGGCCCGCTGGAGCCAAGGCTGTTTCGGGCACGGTGAGCGCGTTGTTATCGCTGAACTGCAAACGAACCCGGGCAAACATGCCTGGACGCAAGGCATCGTCTGAGTTGGGCACGGTAGCGCGCAATAAAATGGACCGCCCGCCAACATCGACCACCGGACTGATGGCCCCCACCTCTCCCTGCCGCTGCTGGCCCGGCAGGGCATCGAATGCCACACTGAGCCTGAGCCCGGGAAATACCTGACCGAGGAACTGTTCAGGAATACGGAAATCGACTTTGAGCGGATCGACCGATTCCAGAGGTACCAGATCGGTTCCTGGACTGATGTAATCACCCACGGAAACATTACGCAAACCAATCAAACCGCTGAAAGGCGCCTGAATGACCGTTTTCTGAAGTTGTGCCTGCGCCAACGCTACGGCAGCACGCTGCACCTGGAGCTCGCTGGAGGCCTCGTCGCGGGCTTGCTTGCTGATGAAGCCTTCCTTGCTTAGTTCCTGGGCACGACGAAAACGGCTTTCAGCCAGAGACAGGTTGGCCTGGGCCTGCTGCAACTGGGCACGCACCACGCTGTCATCAAGGCGGAACAGAATGGCGCCCGCCTGAACCTTGCCACCCTCGTTGAAATTGATTTCAGCAATGCGGCCGGCCACTTCAGGGCGCAACATGACCGAATTGTCGGATCGAAGGGTGCCAACGGCAGACACACCGCGTTCTATGGGTGCCTGCCGAACCGGTTCGACCTCGACAACCACACCGGCAGGACGTGCCGGCGCCGCAGGCGTGACCGTGCCACTTGAAGCAGGTGCCGACGCTGCTCCCCCTGGCGAGGCGACCGGCGCAGCGGCCTGGCCACCGTACTGACCCGCATACCAGCGAGCCCCACCCACCCCAAAGGCAGCACCTAGCGCAAGGACGACAACAACAGACAGAAACTTCATCGGGAATCCGGCAAGTAGACGAGAACCTGCAGTGAGCACGCGTGCAGACACAGGCAGAAATGACTGCTCAAAAAATTACAGCCCACAACTTTAGCACCGTATGACCGTTAAAACAGTGTTTGCGCAAGGGATCAAGCATCTCGCGGCACACCTGGATTCAGGCATCGGCGGCACGCTGTGCCTTGCGGGCCTGTTCAACCCCCCGGTTGGCCAACTGGTCAGCCCGTTCATTGCCCGGATCACCGTTATGGCCGCGCACCCAGCGCCAGTCAACGGTATGCTGCTGCACCAGTTGATCCAATGTTTGCCAGAGATCGGCATTTTTGACGGGTTTTTTGTCTGCCGTACGCCACCCACGCCGTTTCCAGCCATCAAGCCATTCATTCATCCCTTTTTGCACATACTGGGAATCGGTATGCACAATTACGTGGCATGGCCGCTTCAGTGCGGCCAGCGCCTGAATAACGGCCAGAATCTCCATGCGGTTGTTGGTGGTATCCGGTTCGCCACCGCACAGTTCTTTTTCATGGCGGCCATGCACCATCAGTGCCCCCCAGCCGCCCCACCCCGGATTACCCTTGCAGGCACCGTCTGTCCAGATTTCCACGGGCTGCGCATGGGCGGCTTGTGTTGAATTACTCATGAGTGAAGGTTTTCAGTGATTTTTTAAGAAACGGCGCATTCGATACATAAAGAGACCCATTCCTGGGCGTGACCACGGCCGCTCGACGCGGCTTGCGGCGACTCTTCTTCCAGCGCGGTTCGATCAGGCGCATGCCGGCTACCCGCTTGACGGCCGACACCACATACACGGCACCACACACCGCCCACCAGCGGTCACCGGCAGCCTCCATGAACGACCAGCGCCGTATCCATTGATCCGTGGCACACGGCGGCACGTAACAACCAAAGCGTCCGCGCTCAAGTTCGAGCGACAACAGCTTGAACCAGTCTTTCAGACGCGCCAGCGACACCTGGTAGTGAGCCGGAATTGGCAAAATGGGGTCAAGCCCGGGAACGCGATCAGAAAGGCCCCAGAGGCTCCAGGGGTTGAAGCCAGAAATCACCACATGGCCTTCAGGTACCAGCACACGTTCGACCTCGCGCAGAATTTGATGCGAATGCGGCGAACATTCAAATACGTGGGGCAATACCAGAAGATCGATACTCTGGGACTCAAAGGGCAATTCGTGCGGTTGGGCAACCACACGGACACGCTGCACCGGCGTTTGCTCGTGTCCGGAAGCTGACGGCGGCACCGGAGAAAACACCGATTGTGTAACGAGTTTGTCGGGAATGCGGTTTGCACGCAACAGATCCCACTGCGGCAGCCCCACTTGTATGGCATGATAACCAAAGAGGTTGCCAACCATGGCATCGATCTGCTTCTGCTCCCAGGCTTGCACATAGCGGCCGGGGGGGGTTTCAAGCCACAGGGCCAATTCCTGTTCCAGGCTAAGGTCTTCTGCCAACGTACATGCTCCTTGATGACACCACTGAACCTGTTCCCCATACCCGCTTTCAACGACAACTACATCTGGGCTTTGTCGGCCGATGGCCATGCCGTTGTGGTTGACCCGGGCGATGCCCTACCGGTAGAAAACTACCTGAACCAGCACGGGCTGGCACTTGATGCCATTTTACTGACGCACCACCACGGGGACCATGTGGGCGGGGTAATGGCATTACACCAGCTTACCGGGGCTACCGTCTATGGTCCGGCCCACGAAAAATTGCCCCTGTGCGACCACCGCGTGCATGAAAATGACACGATCGACCTGAACACGTTGGGGGTCACGGCACAGGTTATCTTTGTGCCGGGGCATACAGCGGGACACGTTGCCTATTACGTTCAACCGGCTGGCCAAACCCCGCTGCTCTTCTGCGGCGACACCCTGTTTGCCGGTGGGTGTGGCCGACTGTTCGAGGGCACACCTGCACAAATGGTCGATTCTTTAGGTAAACTTACGGCTTTGCCATCGGGCACCCGGGTTTGCTGTGCGCACGAGTACACCCTGGGTAACCTGCGCTGGGCACTGCATGTAGAACCCGGCAACACGGCATTGAAGCAACGGTTCGAACACGATTCCCGGCTTCGCGAACAGGGCTTGCCTACATTGCCTTCAACGCTGGCCCTCGAACTGGAAACCAACCCGTTCTGCAGAACCTCGCAGCTGGATGTGGTGCGCGCCACCTGCGAACACTCGGGGCAACAGCTTACAACGCAGGAACAGGTTTTTGCCTGCCTGCGCGAGTGGAAGAACACTTTTTAACGACACACCCATGAACGCCTTGCGAATTTTCATACTGCTTCTTGTGGCAGTGCTGGCCGGATGCGCCTCACAAACCCACCAGACGGCAAAACAGGGCTCTTCCCCCTACGTGGCTGCCGACACTTCACGCACCATTGACCTTACAAGCCCTCCCCGCGACATGTGGGACAGAATCCGCCGGGGCTTTGCCATACCCAACTTCAACAGCGAACTGACCGATTACTGGACCAACTACTACGCATCCCATCCGGAATCCGTATTGGTAATGAGCCAGCGTGCCAGCAAGTACCTGTACCACATTGTGGAAGAACTTGACCGTCGCGGCATGCCCACGGAACTGGCACTGCTGCCCTTCGTGGAAAGCGCCTACAACCCTACGGCCTTGTCGCGATCACAGGCCTCCGGACTCTGGCAATTCATTCCTAAAACCGGTCAGCATTTCAAGCTGGAACAAAACTGGTGGCTCGATGAGCGTCGTGACCCCATTGCGTCCACCAATGCCGCTCTCGACTACTTCACGTATCTGTACGACTTCCAGGGCGACTGGTATCTGGCGCTGGCCTCGTACAACTGGGGTGAAGGCGCCGTGCGCCGCGCCATGGACAAAAACGAGGCGGCTGGCTTGCCCACCGACTACGCCTCATTGAAAATGCCTGACGAAACACGCAACTATGTGCCCAAGCTTCAGGCCATCAAAAACATCATTGCCAATCCGCGCAAGTTCGGCATGACCTTGCCTACGCTGCGGAACGAGCCTTACTTCACCACGATCAAGAAAACCCAGGACATCGACATTGAAGTGGCCGCGCAGCTGGCGGAAATGTCGGTTGAAGAATTCAAATCACTGAATGCGTCCTTCAACCGTCCCGTGATTCTGGCCGAACACGAGCCTACGCTGCTGATACCCACCGACAAGATCGAAACCTTCAAGGCTAACCTGAACAACTACAGGGGTCAGCTGGCTTCCTGGGACACCTACAAAGCCAAACGCGGTGAATCCCTGGCCGCGATCGCCAAACGCCATGGCATCAGTGTCAGCGAACTGCGTTCGGTAAACGGCATCAGCAGTCGCCAGACCACCGCTGTTGCTCAAACACTGCTCATTCCATCACGCCTGGGGCCCAGCGCACGCAACCCGATCCAGCTGGCTTCGCTGGACGACACCGCCGACACGCCGCCGCGCAGGGTCAGCGCCGTTGTCGACACGACCCGGCTGAAAGTGGTCACCCCGCCACGGGCCGGCAATCGCACGACAAACGTTACGTCGGTGCAGCGCCCGCCAACGGCACGCACCCACACGGTACGGGGTGGCGAAACGCTGTATTCACTGGCCAAACGCTACAACACGTCCATCAATGAACTGCGCCGACTGAACAATTTGAACAGCAGCAAGCTTTCAACAGGAACCAAGCTTCGTGTCCCCGGGGCTGGCGTGCGCGGTTAACATCTCAGTCAACAATTGCACACTCAATATCATCAAGGGTTTCTCTCATGGGTTTTCTGGCAGGCAAACGCATTCTGATCACAGGTGTGATCTCCAACCGCTCGATCGCTTACGGCATTGCCAAGGCCTGTCATCGTGAAGGCGCTGAACTGGCTTTCACGTATGTCGGTGAACGCTTCCAGGATCGCGTTCGTGAACTTGCTGCCGAATTTGGCAGCTCCATTGTCATTCCCTGCGATGTCGCCGACGATGCACAGATCGATCAAGCGTTTGCAACACTGCAAACCCATTGGGACGGACTCGACGGTCTGGTACACGCCATTGGTTTTGCGCCACGCGAAGCCATTGCCGGCGATTTTCTCGACGGCATGACACGCGAAAATTTCCGTATTGCACACGATATTTCCGCCTACAGTTTTCCGGCACTGGCCAAAGCCGCGCTGCCGCTCATGAAAGACCGTAACAGTGCCTTGCTGACACTATCGTACCTGGGTGCTGAAAAGGCGATCCCGAACTACAACACCATGGGTCTGGCCAAGGCGTCACTGGAAGCCAGTGTGCGCTATCTGGCGGCCAACCTGGGGCCCTTGGGTATCCGTGCCAATGGCATTTCGGCAGGCCCGATCAAAACCCTGGCAGCCAGTGGCATCAAAGACTTCTCGGTCATTCTGAAGTTCGTGGAAACCCATGCACCGCTGCGCCGTAACGTCACAATCGACGACGTTGGCAATGTGGCAGCCTTCATGTTGTCGGATCTGGCCAATGGCATTACCGGTGAAGTGACACACGTTGACAGCGGTTTTTCTGCGGTTGTTCCAGGCATGCAGGAATAAGGCTGCTTGCATTCTTGCGGGGCAGTGTGGGGTTCTTCAGCGACAGCTGTTCTTTTCATAGCGTTGCTGGTTTCTTTTGCTGCGTTGCTGGTTTCTTGAGACGGTTCTGTCGGGGGTGACGTGTGCGGTTGTGCATCACCCGGCCCTGCGGGCTTCCCGCGGATCCGGCCCTGCCCGGGGCGGGCCCAGGACTCGTGCGGATCGACCAGCCCCCGGCTGGTCGAAAGCGCCGCACTCAAACAGGCTGGGCCCTTGTTTCCCCGGTCAGGGCCGGATCCGCGGCGGGTTCAAGCACAATCCGCTCCCGTCACCCCCGACAGAACCTCGCAGCAAG
>JAAYGT010000142.1 GCA_012727555.1 Alcaligenaceae bacterium
CCTTCACGAAGGGTGTACCCGAGGTCAGGTCAGTAAACATGAAGTCAACCTGGCCTGCCACGAGATCGGTCAGGGCCTGGGGGGTGCCTTTGTAGGGTACATGCAGCATGTCGGTGCCGGTTACGACACCCAGAATGGCGCCACCCACAATGCCGGTACTGTTACCCGTTGCGTAGGTTAGCTTGCCCGGATTCTTGCGAGCGTAATCGACCAGATCCTTGACGGTTTTGTAGGGACGTTCAGGATTGCTGACCAGAATGAACGGCAGGTTGCCGCCCCGGGCAATGGGCGTGAAATCTTTCACGGGATCGTAGCCCACATTCTTCATGAGCCAGGGCGCCGCCGAATGCGACGTGTTGGTGGTAACAAACAGGGTGTAGCCATCGGGTTTGGCCTTGGCCACATAGTTGGCCGCAATGGTGGCATTGGCCCCCGGTTTGTTTTCAACGATGATAGGCTGACCCAGTTCTTTGCTGAGCTCATCGGCAAAAATGCGGCCGACGGAATCGGTACCCGAACCGGCCGGGAACGGCACGATCAGGGTAATGGGTTTTTCAGGATAGGCGGCAACCGCGCTACCTGCAGCGAACGCCAGACCAACCAGCAGGGCACCCAGCGTGCGTTGTGTTGTTTTCATAAAGTCTCCTTGTGTACGTTTTTGTTGTTGCGATTCCACGCGGGAACCCGGATTACCGGATCACGCGATCCGGATTTTCTTCATAAGGGGGGGAATAAATGACCAGCAGGCGTGCCGGCGTTTCGCTGGTGACGGTGAAAACGTGTTTTTTATCGGCCGGAAAGAAACAGCAATCCCCCGGTTGCAGCTCACCACGCTCCCCCTCAACTTCAACAATGGCCGAACCTGACAGCAGATAACAGACCTGTTCAATGCCGGGATGCGCATGGGGCAATGCTCCCTGGTTTTTTTCGATGGTGCCCACCAGCACTTCCAGATGACGGGCACCCACGGTTTCAGGCGAAATGAGGCGCCGGTTCACCGTGCCGTGATGATTGGCCGGTGAATACCCCGGGACGTCGGATTCGCGGATGATCCAGGAGGGACGTGTTGTCATAGGGCCTCTTTTATTTATATGCATGAAAAGTTTTTTATAAGGATAAAAATATACTGACCATCGCAACGCATGTCAATCACCTGCCCCCATGCGCCCAACACAGCCATGAACCGTCCATCGCGTCACGCCCTGCAGCACGGTTTCCAGAGAGACGGCGTAGAATGGCTCTGTTACCACTTCACCGACCAGGAAACCTGTCATGAATGCCCCTCTTCCTGCCGATGCCCTGCCGCCCGCCTTCGACACCCAGGCACTGAAGGCCTTCATCGATGAACGCTGGGACAGCGCCATCGTGCCCGCGCTCACGGACTACATTGCGGTGCCGGCCAAAAGTCCGGCCTACGACCCCGACTGGGAAAAGAACCAGTACATTGAACGCGTAGTACGCGAAGCGGCGCACTGGGTTGAGCGCCAGCCTGTACCAGGCCTGGTGCTTGAAGTCGTTCGGCTTCCGGGCCGCACGCCGGTCATTTACTTCGACGTGCCCGCCACCCGCAAAGACAACGGCGACACCGTGCTGCTGTACGGCCACCTCGACAAACAGCCGGAATTTTCCGGATGGCGCCACGACCTGGGCCCCTGGACACCCAAATACATCGACGGCAAGCTGTACGGACGCGGCGGTGCCGACGACGGCTACGCCATTTACTCGGCCATCACGGCCATCCAGGCCATCGACCGCCAGAACATCCCGCGCCCGCGCTGTATCGGCCTGATCGAAACCTGCGAAGAATCCGGCAGCTACGATCTGCTGCCTTACATCGATGCCCTGCGTGAGCGCATGGGGCCCATTGCCCTGGTGGTGTGTCTCGATTCCGGCGCAGGCAACTACGACCAATTGTGGCTCACCACCTCGCTGCGCGGCATGGTCAGCGGTACGCTCGAAGTCCAGGTGCTCGACGAAGGCATTCACTCCGGCGATGCCAGTGGCGTGGTACCGTCCAGCTTCCGCATTCTGCGCCATGTGCTCGACCGCCTCGAAGACAGTGGCACGGGTCGCTTGCTGCCCACCGCCTTTCACTGTGAAATTCCCGCTGAACGGGTGGAACAAGCCGCCGCCACGGCCCGAATACTGGGCGATGAGGTCTGGCGCCGCTTCCCCTGGAGCTGTGGCGCCGACGGCAGCTTTGTACTGCCCATGACCACCGAACCCCAGCAGGCCCTGCTGAACCGCACCTGGCGCCCAACGCTGTCGGTCACCGGTGCCGAAGGGCTGCCCCCGCTGGGCAATGCCGGCAACGTCTTGCGCCCGCGCACGGCATTCAAGCTTTCGCTGCGCTTGCCGCCCCTGGTCGATGGTGTGAAAGCATCGCAAGAACTCAAGGCCTTGCTGGAAGCCGATGCACCCTACAATGCCAAAGTCATTTTCAAACCCGATGCCGGTGTCGCCACCGGCTGGAACGCACCGTCTTTGGCCGGCTGGCTGGAAAACGCCCTGAACACCGCCTCGCAGCATCATTACGGGGCACCCTGCGGCTACATTGGCCAGGGCGGCACCATCCCGCTCATGAACGTGCTGCAGGAAGGGTTCCCGAAAGCGCAGTTCATGGTGTGCGGCGTGCTGGGCCCGAAATCGAATGCCCACGGCCCCAACGAATTCCTGCATGTGCCTTACGGCAAACGGCTCACAGCCGCCGTGGCTGAAGTGATCGCCGCACTGCCCGCGCAGGCCTGACTCCCTGCCAACACAATCCGCTCAAAACGTTAACATTCAACCTGCTCTCTTTAGACCTACGAATGCTGCCTGTGCGAAACCAGAAAAGGGCTCTGCACAGGCAGCATCTTTACCCGGAACGACACTCATGGAATGCACCATCGACTGGGGCGGCCCCGACGGCATGCTCTTTATCGCCCGCACGGGCAGCGGCCACGTTGCCGCCATGGACGGCGCCCCTGAAGGGGGCGGCCACAATCTGGCCCCCCGCCCCATGGAAATGCTGCTGGCCGGTACCGGCGGCTGCGCCGCCTACGACGTTGTACTGATCCTGAAACGCGGGCGCCACAAGGTCACGAACTGCCAGGTCAAGTTGTCGGCCGAACGTGCCGAAACCGATCCAAAAGTCTTCACCCGCATACACTTCGAATTTGTCGTGAGCGGCCAGGGCCTGCCCCAGGCCGCCGTAGAACGCGCCGTACAGTTGTCTCATGAAAAATACTGTTCGGCATCCGCCATGCTGTCGAAAACCGCCGAAATCACGCATTCGGTCACGATCGTCGAAAATTAAGACTGCAGGCAGCCATGAAACAGTACCAGAACCTTGTACAGGATATCCTCGACAACGGCGCATGGCAGGAAAACCGTACGGGCATCCGCACCCTGAGCCTGCCCGGCGCCATGATGAAATTCGACCTTCAGAAAGGCTTTCCGGCGGTCACCACCAAGAAACTGGCCTTCAAGTCCGCCATTGGTGAACTGGTCGGCTTCCTGCGGGGCTATCGCAGTGCTGCCCGCTTTCGTGAACTGGGCTGCAAGGTCTGGGATCAAAACGCCAACGAAAATGCCCAGTGGCTGGCCAACCCTTACCGGCTCGAAACCGACGACCTGGGCCCGGTTTACGGTGTTCAGTGGCGCCAGTGGCCGGCGTACAAACTGATCCCCGCCCACACACCGGAAGGCACAGCACAAATCCGCGATGCGCTGGCCCGGGGCTATACCGAAATCGGCCTGGTCAACGCGCCGGAAGGCGCAAGCGACACTAACCCCGCCGTGCTGCTGTACAAGCCCATCGACCAACTGCGCCAGTGCCTGGACACCCTCCATAACGACCCGAGCAGCCGCCGCATCCTGTTTCACGGCTGGAACTGGGCCCAGCTTGAAGAAATGGCCCTGCCGCCCTGCCATCTGCTGTACCAGTTTCTGGTGAACGCTCCCGAACGGGAAATTTCGCTGTGCCTGTACATTCGCAGCAACGATGTCGGGCTGGGCACCCCCTTCAACCTGACCGAAGGGGCCGCACTGCTGCATCTGATGGGCCGGCTCACAGGCTACACACCGCGCTGGTTCACCTATTTCATCGGCGACGCCCACATCTACGAAAACCACCTGGACATGGTGCGTGAACAACTGAAACGCGAACCCTTCCCGGCCCCCCGACTGGTGTTGTCAGACCGCATCCCCGACTTCGCCGTGACAGGTCGCTACGAACCCGACTGGCTGGAAAAAATTGAACCCGCTGATTTCCGGCTGGAAGGCTACCAGCACCATCCGCCCCTTACCGCACCCATGGCGGTCTGAACCACACACACGCACTGCCCACCACCATGTCTCACATCATTCTGGTTGTTGCCTACGCCCGAAACCGCTGTATTGGCATCAACAACACCCTGCCCTGGCGTCTGCCGTCCGACCTGGCACATTTCAAGCAAACCACGCTGGGCAAACCGGTCATCATGGGCCGCAAGACCTGGGAATCGCTTGGACGCCCGCTGCCCGGCCGCCCGAACTTTGTGATCAGCCGTACACCAGGGCTCGTCCTCAACGGCGCCACCGTGTGCAGCTCGCTGCTCGATGCGCTGGCTCAATGCAGTGATCAAGAAACGGTATGCCTGATCGGGGGCAGCCAGATCTTTACCGAAGGCCTTGAAATCGCCCATGAAATCGTAGCCACGGAAATTCATGCCGACATCAAGGGAGACACCTGGTTTCCGGTCCTCGATGCCGGGCAATGGCTGGAAACCGAACGTCTTCCGCAGCCCGAAGAAAACGGTCTGAATTTTGATTTCGTGCGGTACAAACGGCAACCGGCACCACAAAGGGCCGACAACGGCAGCACCTCGGGCAATACCACCAGCACCTCGGACAGTAACACCAGCAGCGCATCGACTGCCGGCAAATGATAAAAAAAAACGATCACCCCATATAAAAAGACTATTAGACCGGCCAAGCGGGGTTTGGCTAACCTCTTTGGCCGTTGACTGCTGTGTGAACGTCCTGTGCACGGCAGGAAAGCAACGCTTCAAATAAACACATTCGAGACAAACTCATGAAATCAAAATTCCTTGCTCTTGCAGCAACCACAGCACTGCTGGCTGCAGCCGGCATCGCCCAAGCCCAGGAAACTGTTCGCCTCGGTGTCATCAACGACCGCTCAGGCATCTATTCCGACCTTGGCGGCCTCGGCTCTGAAATTGCCGTGCGCATGGCCGTTGAAGATTTCGGCGGTAGCGTTCTGGGCAAGAAAATCGAAGTGATCGGCGGCGACTCGCAAAACAAGGTCGATGTCGCCTCCACCATGGTTCGCAACTGGTTTGATACCCAGAACCTGGTTGCTGTTGTCGATGGCGGCGCCAGTTCCACTGGTCTGGCATCGGTGCACGTTGCCAACGAAAAAGGCGGCACCGCCCTGATCAGTGGCGGCTTCGCCGGCGACTTCAGCGGCAAGCAATGCACGAAAATCAGCACACAGTGGGCACCCGACACCTACGCACTGGCCAAGGCCGTGGTCAAGAACACCATCGAATCCGGTGGCAAAACCTGGTATTCGATCACCACCGACTACGTCTTCGGTAAAACACTGGAAGCCACGGCCGAACGTTTCGTGAAACAGGAAGGCGGGAAAACCATTGGTGCCATCCGCCACCCGCTGGGCGCACCTGACTTCGCTTCGTTCCTGTTGCAAGCACAGTCATCGGGCGCCGATGTCATCGGCCTGGCCAGCGCAGGCGGCGACCTGATCAACCTGATCAAGCAAGCCCAGGATTTCGGCCTGACCGGCGGCAAACAACGCCTGGTCACCTACCTGGTATTCATCAACGACGTTCTGGGCCTGGGTCTGAACTACGCCAAAGGGCTCACCTTCACCACCGCTTTCTACTGGGACCTGAACGACGACACCCGCGCCTGGACAAAACGTTGGCAGGAAAAAACCGGATTCAGCCGAGCACCCTCCATGGTGCAAGCACTGGGGTATGTATCCACATTGCACTATCTGAACGCCGTGAAGGCCGCCGGCACATTCAACGCTGAAGCCGTCAACCAGAAAATGCGTGAAATTCCCGTTGACTCCAAGCTCATCAAGAATGCCCTGGTACGGCCTGAAGATGGTCGTGTCATCATGGACATGTACCAAGTGCGCGTGAAAACACCCCAGGAATCCAAAGGCCCGAACGATGTCTACAACATCACCGCCACCGTGCCTGGCAAAGAATTGTTCGTCCCGCTGTCCGACAGCGAATGTCCCTTGGTCAAGAAAAGCTGATCCAACGCACGCTTGAACACTGAACCCCTGTCAATCAACCCGGCCAGAAAGCCGGGTTTCCCGCGCAACATGATGACTCGCAAGGAATACACCTGATGAAATGCTTCTGCGTCATGAACTTCCGTGAGGCCCTGGTCGAACGCGATGTTCCCACGCCCACGCCGGAAGGCACACAAGTCCTGCTGCGCGTTCGCGCTGCCGGCGTGTGCCACAGTGACCTCCACATCTGGGAAGGTGGCTACGACCTGGGTAACGGCAAAACACTGTCCCTCAGAGACCGTGGCATCACGCCCCCGCTGACCATGGGCCACGAAACCGTGGGCAACGTCGTGGCGTCCGGCACCGAGGTCGAAGGCCTGAACCCCGACAGCAACTACCTGGTTTACCCCTGGATCGGCTGCGGCAACTGCCCGGCCTGCCAGGCCGGCCTGGAAAATCATTGCTCCAGCCCGCAGTACCTGGGCGTTTACCGCGCCGGGGGCTATGCCGACCACATCCTCGTTCCCCACCCACGCTACCTCATCGACATCGGCAAACTGGATCCAGCCCAGATGGCACCTTACGCCTGCTCGGGCCTCACCACCTACGCCGCCCTGAAAAAGGTCGGTGAAACCACCTACACGCAACATCCGGTGGTCATCATGGGCGCCGGTGGTCTGGGTCTCATGTGCGTACAGTTGCTCAAAGCCCTGGGCGGCGCCGGCGCCATTGTCGTCGACATCGATCCGGCCAAACGGCAAGCCGCGCTTGAAGCGGGCGCCCTGGCCGCCATCGACGGCAAGGCCCCCGACGCCCTGCAACAGATCATGGCAGCCAACGGCGGAAAACCCGTCCAGGCCGTCATTGACCTGGTCGGCGCACCGGCCACCACATCGCTGGGCTTCGACGCCCTGATCAAAGGCGGCAAGCTGATCATCATCGGCCTGTTCGGCGGGCAGTCCACCTGGTCGCTGGCGCTCATTCCCATGAAAGCCGCGCAGATCATCGGCAGCTACGTGGGCAACCTTGAAGAACTGCGCGAACTGGTCGATCTGGTGAAGACCGGGAAAGTGCAGCCCATTCCCACGCAAACCTTCCCGCTGGACCAGGCCGATGCCACACTCATGGCACTGCACAGCGGCAAGATCACCGGGCGCGCCATTCTCACACCCTGACCCGGGCGCTGCAGGCCGGCGCGGCAACCGCCCGGCCAATCGCAACAAAGGCCACACCGCACAAA
>JAAYGT010000143.1 GCA_012727555.1 Alcaligenaceae bacterium
CTTTCAGTCCATCGGCCAGGCGTCCGCCGGTCAGCGCGCGGCGGCCATGCTGGCCTTCCTGCTGGCGCACGGCAACGAGCCGCTGGTGCTCGACCAGCCGGAAGATGACCTGGATAACCACCTGATCTACGGCTTGGTCGTGCAGCAGATCCGCAGCAACAAACTGCGCCGTCAACTCATCATCGTGACCCACAACCCCAACATCGTGGTCAATGGCGATGCGGAGTTGATCCACGTACTGGACTTCAACCATCAGTGCCATGTGAAGCAAACC
This sequence comes from Alcaligenaceae bacterium, assembly GCA_012727555.1. Classification (GTDB taxonomy): domain Bacteria; phylum Pseudomonadota; class Gammaproteobacteria; order Burkholderiales; family Burkholderiaceae_B; genus JAAYGT01. The sequence goes on from JAAYGT010000143.1 coordinate 275, forward strand.
GGCTCGTTGCAGGATCAGGACATGCGCCGCGAAGTCTGCCAAGTGATGGAAGGCGGCGAAGAAGCGTTCGAACGGCGTTACCAGCGCCTGGGAAGAGAGGTTTGACATGTTCGACAACATCGCCGACCTGATCGACAAAATTCGCCTGGGGGAGGACTCCTATCTGGAGTTGAAGGAAGTCCGCTTTGCCGGTCAAAAGGTGTCGGCACCCCATAAAGATTCGCTGGCCGATGAGCTGGCCTCCTTCGCCAATAGCCGGGGCGGTGTGTGCGTGCTCGGCGTGGACGACACCCGTGAAGTGCTCGGTATCCCGCTGGAGCGCTTGGACCTGGTGGAGGATTTCGTCCGGCAGATTTGCCTGGACAGCATCACCCCGCCGCTCGCTCCGGTAATTGAGCGTCTGATCATGCCCAGCACTTCAGGCGAGCACTTGCCGGTATTGAAGATCGATATCACGGGCAGTCTGTTCGTGCATAGAAGCCCTGGTGGTTATCTGCACCGCGTGGGCAGTGCCAAGCGCGAGATGGCACCAGACTATCTGGCGCGTCTGTTCCAGCAACGCAGCCAGGCGCGCATCATCCGCTTTGACGAGCAACCGGTGCCCGACGCTACGCTCGATGACCTTGCCGATCAGCTGTGGCAACGTTTTGCCAGTCCGCGCGTGCAGGATACGCGCGAAGTGCTGCTGGACAAACTGGCCATGGCGCGGCCCGATGCCGACGGCACGCTTCGCCCGACCATTGCCGGTGTGCTGATGGCGAGTACGGATCCTCGTCGCTGGTTGCCCAATGCCTTCATTCAGGCTGTGGCATACCGTGGCACCCAGGTGCTGCCGCAAGGCGATACGACCTATCAGCTCGATGCCCAGGATATCACCGGGCCGTTGGATGCCCAGGTGTTGGCGGCCTGCCACTTTGTTCGCAAGAACATGCAGGTTTATGCTACCAAGAACGAGGGTCGGCACGATCTGCCGCAGTACGACATGACTGCAATCTTCGAGGCGCTGGTCAATGCCGTTGCGCACCGGGATTACTCGATCCATGGCGCAAAAATCCGCTTGAGGATGTTTGCGGACCGGCTGGAGCTGTATTCTCCTGGCGCCATACCCAACACCATGACGGTGGAGAGCCTGCCCTACCGCCAGGCAGCGCGCAACGAAGCCATCACCAGTCTGCTCGCCAAGTGTTCCGTATCCGAAGCGGGCAAAGCGATCACGGGCCGCAGCGCCATGATGGACAAGCGTGGCGAGGGGGTTCAGATCATTCTGGATCAGAGCGAACGACTGTCCGGCAAGCTACTGATTTACCGGCTGGTGGATGATTCCGAGCTGTTGCTGGTCATCACCGCTGCCGAACCGCTCGCAGCAGCTAAATGAGATTGAGAAGATAAGGAAGTTGCATGGCCAAGGTCGAAGCCAGCGTTGAACAACTGGTTTCCATGCGACAAAGCGCCTGTGTGTCCGCGTTCCATCCAACCCTGCGGGCTGAGATAACGATGCGCCGGGGAAAGTCGCCGCCACATTCGATCTGTATAGCACCGAGCTATCGAGCGTAGATCATCTGTCACTGGCATTTTCTAGGTTGTGACCAGACAGCTCAACCCGATAAATGCCGCGTGATACCGAGAAAGCCCAGTAAATCATAGAGTTTCTGGGTTTTTCATTCTCGCACTACATCCCTTTATTGCTACCATTTTGGTATCGTGCTACAGTACCTCATGCGCATCATCGCCCTTTCCACCCTACGGACGTTCTGGGAATCACATCCTGATGCTGAAACGCCGTTGAGGTCGTGGTACGCCCTGGCAAGTCGGGCAACCTGGAAGACGCCAGCGGATATCAAGGCCGCCTATGGAAACGCCAGTTTTACTGGGAACAACC
>JAAYGT010000144.1 GCA_012727555.1 Alcaligenaceae bacterium
GGTTGGTTGGGGTTGTGCTGGCCGGCATGCTGTACCTTGCGTGGCCTTGGGTACTGCCCATCATGGGTCAGGGTTTGTCTGAAACTGCACGGCAAGCCAGCAATGAACTCATGTTCGCTTTTGCGCCAACGGCACTTTTCACGATTTTGGCGGGTATCAGCGCGGCACGTTTGCTTGCACATGAAAAACATCTGAACACCTTACTGGAAAGCATCCCCGCCTTCTGCATACTGGCCGCTGTACTGCTGGCAGGCCCTGGCGTGGCAGTTGGCCCGCTGCTCTTGGGCACACTGGCCGGTTACCTGGTACAAAGTGCCTGGCTGATGCGCCTGTCGGCTCAGGCGGATGGCATGTCAGGATTGCCACAGCCCGGCTTCCGGGCCACGCCCTGGCGTGACCTGATACCCGCTGCCGGGATCATGCTGGTGGGGCAGGTGGCCATGAGTTTTGTCGGCCCCATTGATCAATTCATGGCTGCGCAACTGGGCCAAAATGCTAATGCCACCCTAGGGTATGCAACACGTCTGCTGGCATTAATTCTGGGTCTGGGGGCACTTTCCGTAGGGCGCGCCGCGTTGCCTGTGTTATCCGATCTCCAGGCGCGTGGGCAAACCGAACGAGCACGCAAGACAGCCATACAATGGTCGCTGGCCATGCTGGGTCTCGGAACACTGGCCGTTGTAATCGGGTGGTTACTGGCACCCTGGGGCGTTGCCCTGGTTTTTGAACGGGGTGCCTTCACCGCACACGACACCCGGACCGTTGCTCACGTTGTACGCTGGGGCCTGCTGCAACTGCCTTTTTATTTCGGCGTGCTGGTGCTTGTTCAACTGCTCGCCAGCCAGCAACGTTACCGTATCATGGCGGCCATTGCACTGGCCAACTTTGCACTCAAGGCGCTCACGACCGCGCTGCTGGCCCCCGTCATGGGATTGCCCGGTATCATGCTGGCCACGGGGCTGATGTATGCGCTGTCTTATGGGTGCTATGTGCTGGCTGCGCTGCACAAAACCCGGCCGGTCAGTCGATAATGACGGCCTTTCACTTGTCAACGAGTTGTCATTACCTTGAAACGTTCATTAGTTCAGCCTCATCTGATAATAGTGATCCACTCCCTGGGGGGTGGAGGCGCCGAACGCGTGGCTGCCGATCTGGCAGGCTACTGGGTTCAACATGGGTTCAAGGTGACGCTGGTCACACAGACCGACCCGTCCACCGATGCCTATACCTTGCACCCCCGTGTGGTGCGGTGTGTTCTGGGAACAGCCGGCCCAAGCGGTTCGCGCGTCGGAGGCGCCCTGAGCAACGCCTGGCGCATCGCCCGCCTGCGACGACTCTTCAAACGCGAACGGCCTACCCTTATTCTGGGCATGATGACCACCTCTTCCGTTCTGTCCATCCTTGCCGCCCGCGGGCTGCGATGCCGTGTGATTGCAACTGAACACACCCACCCGCCCTCTCAGGGCTTGTCGCCTGCGTGGGAACGGTTGCGGCGCTGGGCCTACCCCAAAGCACACGCTGTCGTGGCCTTGACCACAGACACCGAAACCTGGTTGACACGCAACGTACCCGGATGCCGTCTGGCAGTCATTCCCAATGCCGTACGGTGGCCACTGGCCGTTGTCGATCCGGTCATTGACCCCCCCTCGCGCAATGGCCGGTTCCGGCTGCTGGCCGTCGGCAGGCTACACGCACAGAAAGGGTTTGACCTGCTGATCCAGGCGTTTGCCGAGATCGCACCGTTCCTGCCGTTGTGGGATATGGTCATCCTGGGTGAAGGTCCCGAACGCGAGGCGTTGCAGGCAGCCATTGACTCAGCCGGCCTGGGTGAACGTATCCTGATGCCCGGCCGCGTTGGCAATGTGGCTGACTGGTATCAGGCGGCGGATCTTTACGTACTCAGTTCCCGGGTCGAAGGGCTCTCGAATACCCTGCTCGAAGCCATGGCCAGCGGCTTGCCGGCCGTTGCCTTCGATTGCGAAACCGGTCCGCGTGCCATCATCCGGGACGGTATTGATGGCGTGCTCGTCCGCCCCGTCGAAGATCCCGAAGTACTGGCAGCCCATTTGTCACACATCATGGCGCATCCCGACAAGCGTGCTGCACTGGCACGTCGCGCCACGGATGTCCGTGACCGTTTTTCAATGCCTCGCATCATGGCCATGTGGGGCCAGGTTTTCGGGCTGGAACGACGCAACGGTGACCGCTGACCCCCTTACGGAGCCCTGACCATGTGTGGAATTGTTGGCATCTGGGGCGACATGCCCGACCGCCGGGAACACGTACTGCGCGCCTGCGCGCGCCTGCACCACCGGGGCCCGGACAGCCGGGGCGACTGGACCGACTTGCAGGCGCGCCTGAGCCTGGGCCATGTACGCCTGGCCATTCTGGACACCAGTCCGGCCGGACACCAACCCATGGTGTCGGCCTGCGAACGGTACGTGATCGTTCTGAACGGTGAAATCTACAATCACCTGAGCCTGCGGCAACAACTGGAAAACCAGGGCCATGACGGGCGCTGGCGCGGCCATTCCGATACGGAAACCGTTCTGGCTGCGTTTTCTGCCTGGGGCGCGGCAGAAACTGTCCGGCGCCTGGAAGGCATGTTCGCCATTGCCCTGTGGGACCGCCAGGAAGGTACCCTGACACTGATGCGCGACCGCATGGGCGAAAAACCCCTCTATTACGGCTATGCGGGTACAGCCTTCGTTTTTGCCTCGCAACCTGTCGCGCTGCAGGCCCTGCCGGGTTTCGACCCCACGCCTGATCCACGTGCCCTGTCGCTGCTGATGCGCCACAATTACATTCCGGCACCCTACAGCATTTACCGCAACCTGCGTAAACTGCCGCCCGGCACCCTGATTACGCTGCATGCGCCCACCATGGGCGCTGTGCCTTTGTGGCCGGAACCGGAACACTACGGGTCTCTATCGCCCGTTGGTGACAACACCTCGGTACCCTTGGCGTTTCACTCGGACGAGGCGGCCACCGATGCGCTGGAAGCTTGCCTGACGCGAGCTGTTGAATCACAAATGCTGGCCGATGTGCCGCTCGGCGCTTTTCTGTCAGGCGGGATCGACTCCTCCACCATCGTAGCGCTGATGCGCCGGCACACAGACCGCGTACAAACATTCGCCATCGGTTTCGAGGACCCCGCCTTCAACGAAGCCGATCATGCCCGGGCGGTGGCTCGCCATCTGGGCACTGAACACACGGAGCTCATGGTGACGGAACGCGATGCGCTGAACGTGATCCCCGACCTACCCGGGATCTACGATGAGCCGTTTGCCGATGCATCGCAAATTCCAACGACCCTGGTTGCACAATTGGCGCGCCGGCATGTAACCGTCGCGTTGTCGGGCGATGGGGGCGATGAACTGTTCGCTGGCTATTCGCGCTACCTGCGCGCACAAGCCTGGTGGAAACGCAAAGCGGCACTGCCTTCGAGCCTGCTACCCGTGCTCGGAGCGGTTGCAGGTCTGGGCCACCGCATTTTGCCCTGCGGGGTGCGCAGCGAACAACTGGCGCGGCTGAGCACGCGCATGAGGGCGTCCAACCCCGAAGCCTTCTACCTTTCGTTCGTGAGCTATTGGCATGATCCGGCACAGATTCTGTGCCGCCCTGAAGTACCACGGACCCTTTTCGACAGGCCGTCAGGGCACATTCCCGAAGGGCGCCCTGGCGGGGCTGACACCGAGGCGCTGTCCCTGATCGACACCATCAGCCGGCTCGATACACTTACTTACCTGCCTGACGACATTCTGGTCAAGGTGGATCGGGCCGCCATGGCGGCCAGCCTGGAAACACGCGTGCCGCTGCTGGACCGGCACGTCGTGGAATTTTCCCGACGCCTGCCCATGCAGTACAAACTGCGGGGGGGCCAGGGCAAGTGGCTGCTGCGCCAGGTACTGCACCGGCATGTGCCAAACCACCTGATCGACCGCCCCAAAAAAGGGTTTTCGGTACCACTGGGCAACTGGCTGCGCGGCCCGCTGCGCGACTGGGCCCAGGCACTGCTGGATCCCGTACGACTGCGCGACCAGGGCCTGTTCCGGCATCAGGCGGTCCAGCGCGTCTGGCAGGCCCACCTGGCCGGCCGGGCCGACTTCAGCGCACATTTGTGGGGCATACTCATGGTTCAATCGTGGCTTGATCACACGGCCTCCACGGCAATGGCGGGCCATGATTCAGCAAAGGAATCCGCATGAAGATCCTGTTTTTTGTCAGCTCCATGAATGCCGGGGGGGCCGAGCGTGTTGCCGCCACCCTGAGCAGCGCGTGGGTCCGGCGCGGCGATCTGGTCACGCTGGTGCCCACCTATGGGCGCAAAGGTACCTGTTTTTATACATTGAACCCGGGCGTGCGCCTGATCTGGCTGGCCGACCGCCTGGGCTGGCTGGGACGCACGGTGGTGTCGCCCGTTGCCAAATGGTTTGCCCTGCGCCGCGTTGTTCGCGAAATCCAGCCCGATGTCATCGTGTCGTTTCTCACCAATGTCAACGTTACCGTGCTGTATGCCACGCGAGGCATGGGTATTCCGGTCATTGTCTGCGAACGGACCAACCCTGAACACAGTACGGCAGCCGGCAAATGGCTGCCCCGCCTGCGTCAGCGCAGCTACCCGTGGGCCAGCACGGTGGTGGTGCAATCCAGCGAAGCCGTGGGTGCCATGGAAGCCGTTGCTCCGGGCCTGAAGCGGGTACGGGTGCTGCCCAATCCGCTCCCCACCGAATTGCTTTCCATCGACACCCGCCCCGAACCGGGATCACCACGACCAGCCCGCCAGACACTGGTCGCCATGGGGCGCCTGGTGCCATCGAAACAATTCGATATCCTGATCCAGATGTTCGCCGCACTCATGCTCGACCACCCCGACTGGGACCTCGTCATCTGGGGCGATGGGCCGCTGCGCACTGCCCTGCAACAACAGATCGACGACGCGGGTCTGGGCGAACGCATTGCACTGGGCGGCCGCACGGATCAACCCTGGCAGGTATTGGCACGCGCCGATCTTTTCGTCATGACATCACGCGTCGAAGGCTTTCCCAACGTCTTGCTGGAAGCCATGGCGCTGGGCCGCGCCTGCGTAGCCTTCGACTGTCCCAGTGGCCCGCGCGAAATGACCGAAAACGGCAAGTATGCCTTGCTGGTTCCACTCGATGACCAGCGCGGGTTTTCACATGCCTTGTCACAACTCATGAGTGACGCCACCCTGCGCGAGGTCATGGGCCGCCGGGCAGCGCTGTTCGTGCGTGAACGCTACAGTCTGGAACGCACCCTTGACCTCTGGGACGGTGTCCTCAATGAAGCCATTGCCACGGAGCACGCCTCTTCATGAACACACCTGGCACCAACGTACCGATGCATGTGGTTCACGTCATTTCAGGGCTGGGCCAGGGCGGCGCCGAAACGGTGCTTTACAGGCTGGTCACGGCCGCACCGGCCGGGCAACGCCACATTGTCATTTCACTGACCGATGACGGCGTCTTCGGTGAACGACTGCGCCGGGCAGGCATCCAGGTACACACCCTGGGCATGCAGGGCCTGGCAGGCAGTCTTCGGGGCGTAGGGCAACTTTACCGCCTGTTGCACCGCCTTGATCCCGACATCGTGCAAACCTGGATGTACCATGCTGACCTGATCGGGGGCCTGGCAGCGCGTCTGGCCGGCATCCGTGCAGTCGCCTGGGGCATTCGCAATTCGGGTGCAGACCTGGCAACAGCCAGCCGCTCGGCCCGTGCTTTTGCGTGGGTCTGCGCACGCCTTTCCGGTCGGGTTCCGCAACTGATGATTGCCTGTGCCCACGAAGCCGCGCGCCGCCACCAGGGGTGGGGCTATCGAAGCGACAGGCTGCTGGTGATTCCCAACGGCTACGATGTATCACGCTGGGCCCCCGACCTGCAGGCACGGGCCCAGGTTCGCGCCGAACTGGGGCTGGCCGACACCACACTGGTGATCGGCAGCGTAGCCCGCTGGAACCCCCAGAAAGATCATGCCACCCTGATCGGCGCGCTGGTGCTTGTACTGCAGAAATTCCCGGATGTACGCTGCCTGCTGGTGGGCGACAACATGGACACGGCCAATGCTGGGCTTGTACGCCTGCTTGAAAAACACACTGTGCGGCAACAGGTCATTCTGCTGGGCCGGCGCGACGACGTACCCCGCTTGATGAACGGGCTGGACATCCACGTTTTGTCCAGCCGGGCCGAAGGCTTTCCCAATGTGGTGGCCGAAGCCATGGCCACGGGTTGCCCCTGTGTAGTCACCGATGTCGGCGATGCCGCCACCATGGTGGGATCCACCGGCTGGGTTGCTCCGCCGGAAAACCCGGTGGCACTTTCACAAGCCATCTGCGATGCGCTTGAAACGGTCGGTTCAGCCGACTTTGCCGAACGCGGCAGGCAGGCACGGGAACGCATTGAAAGCACCTACAGCCTGACGGCCATGGTGAACGCTTACCAGCAGGCGTGGCAACGCCTGGCTGCCGACTTCCCGAGAAAACGCCGTTTTGCATCGGTCACCCAGGGGCAATCGGTTTCGCAGCGCCGCCTGCTGTTCGTTGTGAACAACCCGGCGTTCTTTGTGTCCCACCGTTTACCGGTGGCCCTGGCGGCAAAAAATGCCGGCTTCGAAGTGCATATTGCCTCGATGGACGGCCAGGCCGTTGCCACCTTGCAGGAACACGGCTTTCAACACCACACACTGCCCTTGTCACGCAGCGGCCGCAATCCGGTCTCGGAACTGGTCAGCCTTTTTGCACACTGGCGACTGATGCGGCGCGTCAAACCTGTACTGGTACATGCCATCACAGTAAAGCCCGTGGTGTACGGTGGCCTGGCAGCACGGTTGGCTGGTGTGCCCGCCTTTGTGGCAGCCGTACCGGGTCTGGGCTTTCTGTTCCTGAATCGTGGCCGTGTGGCAAGCCTGCTTCGCCTGGTGGTCCAAACACTCTATCGGGTTGCCCTGGGCCATCCGAACGCACGCGTCATTTTCCAGAACACGGCCGATCGCGACACCTTTCTGCGCAACCGCATTGTGCAGCCTGGCCAGGCCGTACTGATCCGTGGCTCGGGCGTTGATCTTGCAACCTTCACACCGGAACCTGAACCTGAAGGCGCACCGGTTGCCGTCATGGTGTCACGCCTGCTCACTGACAAGGGGGTCACCGAATTCGTTGAAGCAGCCCGACTGGCACGCACTAACCCTGCCGGGGTACGCTGGGTTCTGGTCGGTGCCCCCGACCCCGGCAATCCCGCCAGTCTGTCGGCGGCACAGGTTCAGCGCTGGGTTGATGACGGCCTGATCGAGTGGTGGGGTGAGCGCAGCGACATCGCCAACGTGTATGCCCGTTCACATATTGCAGTGCTGCCATCGTACCGGGAAGGGCTGCCGAAATCGTTGATCGAAGCGGCGGCCTGCGGGCGGGCGGTAGTCACCACCGATGTCCCCGGCTGCCGGGATGCCATCGAACCCGATGTCACCGGTCTGCTGGTTCCGGTACGCGATGCTGCTGCACTGATGCGGGCCGTGATGCAACTGGCCAACAACCCGGAACTCAGGCACCGTATGGGTGCAGCCGGCCGCGCACTGGCCGAGCAGGCCTTCGATGTACAGGAAGTGAGCCGCAGGCATCTGGACATTTATGAAGGGCTTTTGAAAAAATGATCTTCCTTGCAGCCATGATTTCCATCATGGCTGTGATCTCTTTGAAGCCGTGTTTTCTCTGAAGCCGTGTTTTCTCTGAAGCCGTGTTTTCTCTGAAGCTGTGTTTTCTCTGAAGCCCTGATTTCCATTAAACCCTGTTTTCCATGAAACAGTAATTTCTGTTCTGATGCCCTACAAGGAACATTCTGTATGCCCGCCGCCAAACCCGAATCCAATGTAAAAAC
>JAAYGT010000145.1 GCA_012727555.1 Alcaligenaceae bacterium
AACGGGCAGCGCTGTACCACGAGGTGTGGGACGTACTGTACACCTTGCAAGACACCACGCCAGACACGCACCCCTGATCCAGGCCCTTGCACAGCCTGCATTGCCCCATTGCCATGATGACTACCCTGACCTGCTACCACCCGCGCTGTAACGATCAGGGCCAGCGTGTGCGGCTCAAACACCCCAGCACACCCACAGCCCTTGATGCATGGGACAATGCCCGCCAAAGCGCCTGTGTGGTGCCCGATGGCCCCATGCCCGCGCAGGTGAACGGGATCGTCGTTGAGTCCTGGCGCCATGCTCCCACCACGCCAGACGGCTGGGAAGCGCTGGTCGACGGCACAACCACGGCGGAGCCCGCCTTTAACGCCCCGCCCGGCTACAAGAAGTCCGCAGGAGCGGTGATTATCGAACCGGATCACCGCGTCTGGCTGGTGGCGCCCAGCAATGCCTTCGCGGGCTATCAGGCCACCTTTCCCAAAGGCACGTTAGAGTCCGGGGTCAGTGCCCAGGCCAGCGCCCTGATAGAAGTCTTTGAAGAAACCGGGCTGCAGGTTCAATTGCAACGCCACCTGATCGACGTGCCTCGCAGCCTGAGCTACACCCGTTACTACGTGGCCCAGCGTATGGGCGGCTCACCCGCCGACATGGGCTGGGAGAGCCAGGCGGTGCTGCTGGTGCCGGTGAGTCAATTAGCCCGGCATTTGAACAGCCCCTACGACGTGCCCGTCTTAAACGCCCTGTCGAACATCTTGGGTGAGCTGCGTTAATTGCGCGCGATCAGCCTGCAGCTGATTCTGCCATGCGGGAACCAGGCCGCCCTCGTGTCGCTGGATCAGCGCCACCAGACGCGCATACGTTCGTCGGTGCATGCGTGCGGGGCGCTGCGGCACAGGAAACATCAAACAGTTGTCCGAATCGAGCCGGCGACGCAGGCGATTGGCCCGGTCCATCTGGCGCAGCAAAGCGCTCTCCCATTGGCTCGGGTAGGCCAGCGCCGCACACGTTCGGCAGCGCCATCCGTGGCCGGTTTCGCCATACATCAGGTAGACATGGCGAGGACAGGTCGGGCATTGGAAGATGGGCCGCTGACCACCAAAGCGGCAGACCCGCCAGAGCACGGGCAGCCGTTGCGGGCCCTGCAAAGGTGGCGTTGATGGGGCCTGCCGGTCATGGCGGTAACTGACCAGCCCGTGTTCGGTCACCTCCAGTTGGCAGTCCAAGACTGGCACCCACAGCCAAGTGCCGGGCTGTAACGCCCCTACGCGCGCCAGTTGACGGATATCCAGCTGCACACACCCCGTGACCGTTTTCTTGCGTGTGGGGCGCACCCAACGCCCGCTACCCAAAGCACCCATGGTGACTTTTCTCCGAAATCGCTTGCCAACCAGTGTGGGATCACGACAGGGTGTCGCCAAGAACGCCAACCGTGACCAGCAGGTGATCGTTCTGGCGAAGAAAACATCGCACCTCTGGCGCACCGCCGCAGCCACTTAAAATACCTCATCGTCTGACCGCACGCCCACGACCTGGCCACCGGACATGACGGACACACCTAAAGGTGTGTGTCCTGTCTGTCCGTTCGAAGTGGCGGACAAAACAGGACTTTGTCCGTCCATGTCCTGTCTGTCCGGGCTTGGCGGCAAACCAAACTGCTCACCCACCGCCACCACCAGTCCCAGTGTCATCAACCGATCCTTGGCCCGATCAAAAGCCTTGCGAACGGTGTCCGAAGCCAGGCTTGTGGTTATCTCCATGGCCTTGGCTTGCCCAAACCACGCCTCTCGGCTGACGGTCAGGCCACGGCTGGCTGGCCCCAAGATACCCTCCCGATCAGCTGTCAAATTCAACACCACACGCAGCGCCTCCAGCGCAATACGCTGCGGCCGTGTCAACTTAACCCCATCGGCCGTTGGCAAAGGCTCGACCGCTTCGCATAAGCAGGCACTGAACATGGGCTCGTCGGTCTCAGGGTCCTGCCATCCCAATGCGACACGCTGCAACGAGAACCATCGTGGCTTGACGGGCTCGTGCTCTTTGGACTTCGTACAGCTCAACACACGGAACTGGCCATCCTCACGCAGCAGGTACTCGTGGTCTACAGCGGCACGGATGGCTGATGACCCTCGGGCACGCGCTTTATCCGCATGGCCGCTATGGTGCACCACCAGCACCGTACACTGAAAGCGGGAACGGATCTTCTCATCGATCTGCATGAGAAACTGACTGATGTCAGCCGCATTGTTTTCATCACCACCGCCCAAATTGCGGTGCAGTGTGTCAATGATGATCAGCTTGGGTAGCCCATGCTCCTTTTGTAACTCCTCGACCGCTTCAGCCACCGACTGCGCACTGTCCGGGTCAGTCAAAGCGGCCGGGCGTTCTGAAAAGAAAAGGGGCGCATCCGCAATGTTCCATTGGGTCTTTTGCTCCAGCGCTTTCATCCGTCGTGCAAAACCGCTGTGCCCTTCACCGGCAACGAGAAACACGGCACCATGTGCGTCAAGACGTCACGAGACCGGCTATTGTTGGTGTTCTGCTCACTGATCAGCTGTCGATGCTCTTCGAGCGCCAGTTCTGTGTAGCTCGCTTCCGCCAAGCTAAAAACCACCGTTCCGTCCTCTTCAGACCTGATAAGAGGCGATTTCGAGTCGCGGCCGGCAGGCGTATTCTTGTTGTTTTTCATTATGTTTTCCATTTTGCTTGGTCGACTACGGCGCATTCAATAGCGGTCGATGCAGCCGAAGAACGCCGCCTATCACGC
>JAAYGT010000146.1 GCA_012727555.1 Alcaligenaceae bacterium
GGAAAACTTGTGTTTGTACGTAATGGGCCTCGCATGTTCACCCAGTTTGCCTACTTCCAAAGCTGGCTGGAAGATGAGGAAATGTTCAACGTGTCCCCGGACCTTACTCCTGCGCTCACCTATCAAACACGTAAGCCCGCGTCCAAAGAAGACTCGCTGTTCTTTCTTGCCATGGGGGATACCGCGCCCGATGCCTGGGGCCTTGCGTTTGCGGGACAGCCGTGGAGCCTTCTTGCAATCGGTCCAGGCCGGTAGGCGAGCAACCCCTCCTCTGCTCGAACTTGAAAAAATACTGCTGTCCTCGGAAGCGGTAGAGCGGGGTACTGAAACCGCCGAAGACTTGCGTTACCTTCAAGGCAAAGGCACTTCTCTGGGGGGCATGCGGCCAGTGCCCATGTGGCGCTTGTGCACACTACCCCGGTTGCCATCATTCGACGCTTCGACCGAGCAACCCAGGACTCCCGCATTCCTTACATGTCCGGCGCTACATTGCTCCAGGCCAGTCGCACAGACGAGCACGCCTATACGGAGCTGCTTGACCGGATGAAGGGTGTCTGCGCGAACTACGTCGCTGATGCTCAGCAGTTGTGGCGGCGTCTGGTGTTTAATCATCTCATTACCAATGTGGACGACCACTTGCAGAACATCGGCTTTCTCTACATGGGAAATAACCAATGGCAATTGTCCCCGGCATTCGACGTCAATCCGATGCCTGACAAGGACAGGGAGTCCAAGACCTGGCTAAGTGAAGACACGGGCCCAATTACCAGCCTGGCCCAGCTCATGAGCCAGGCATCTAAATTTTCTCTGAATAACGACCAAGCCTTGAACATCCTGCAGCAGGTGGTGAATGCCGTGCTGCAATGGCGAACCGTGGGCCAATCCATCGACGTTGGCATGACTTCGCAGGAACTTGACGAGTTTGAACTCGCCTTTGATCACCCCGATCTTGAAGAGGCAAAGCAGTTGGTGCGTTGAGTTTGCGTTTGACAGTGTCTGTATAGGGAAACAGGGCGAAGCTGAGCGTAGGTTGAAATAGGTAAAAGTAATTGTTAATCAGTGGGTTAGCGTAGTTTGGTACAGTCAGGCCGCATCTATTTGTTGTCGAGCTTACTGCAGCGGTGGTAAAGCATTGACGCGGTCAGCAACCGATTGGCAGGCTGCAACCAGATCTGTGACGATACGATGATCGACGTTCAAGTCACCTTCATACTCACCCAGGTTGCGGATGTTATGACACTTGTCGAGAACACGCCAGACACCAGGGCCGAGGTTCAGGGTATGTGGTTACAGCTGGAACACAACATACCGATTGCTGGGGCGATAGCCATGCCAACGTAAAGCAGCCAGGCACAAGGCATGTGCAGCGTTATAGGCCAGGTCGAAGCGGCTCTCAATCGACAACGATGTGTTCAGAGCATCGTTAAGTCGTGCATGTCCTGATCGTATCAAGCCTTCAAATTCTCGTTTGTCGGGAGGTTCGGCTCGTAACGCCTTGCTTGGGCCGCTCAGGCTTTCAAACGCTGATGTCATTGCGCTCTCCTATGATCCAGATCTTGGGCTGCTCCAAGATCCGCGTCAGAAAAGATTCTTTGTTGGTAATTCGTTGGTGAAACTCATCCCTCGATAGGATTGTGGGATTGATGGGTCTACCAAGGGTCACGCAGGCCTCTTCCAAGGCGGCGAAGATTTCCCCATAGCTCAATTTATCACTGATCACCATCAGATCAATGTCACTGCTGGCAGTGTCTGTTTTTTTGGCGACGGAACCATACACAAAAGCTGCTGTTATCTGGGCAGACATAGGCTGGAGGGCAGCGCGTAGTGGGTCAGCCAAGCCTACCGTCTTTAGTATGATGGCGTATAGTTCATCGAAGATCGGCGACTCGGAATTGGCTTGGTAGTGTTTCTGATTTCCAACCGACCTCACGGTGACCAAGCCGCTGCTGGCTAATGTGGCGAGCTCTCGTTGTACCGCTCCCGAGCCACAGCCAGCCAGGCTGATCAATTCGTTCGCATAAAAACTGCGTGTGGGTTGGCCATACAAAATGCCCAGCACCCGCTGTTTGGTACCGGAAAACAACGCATCAGACAGACTATGTGACATTGATGGAGCGTCTTTTATACCCATATTGGGTCTGATCATACCCATATTGGGTTTTTTTAGATAGTGCAGACTTCTGATTCTTTACCAAAATGACGCACTTCATAGTGCGTGCTTCTACCGCCTGCAGCAGTCTTCTGCAGCACATTGTGTTGCAGCATTTCCTTAATATCCCGAAGGGCCGTGTCTTGCGAGCATTTGGCAAGTGCCGCCCATTTGCGGGTGGTCAGTTTTCCCTCAAACCCGTCCAGCAACCGGTTCAGCACTTTGATCTGCCGTTCATTCATCGGGATGGTTGCCGCCCATTGCCAGAATTTTGCATTGGCCAGTACCTGATCCAGAGTGGTGTGTGCCTGTTCGACTGCTTTCAGCAACTCAGCCAGGAACCATTTCAACCAGAGGGTGACGTCCATACCGCCTTTTTGCGTCTGCTCAAGAATGTCATAGTAGGCCTGGCGTTCACGCTGAATTTGCGCCGAAAGGCTGTAGAAGCGTTGAGGACTGCCATCGGCACGTGTCAACAGTAAATCACCAATGGCGCGGGCAATCCGGCCATTGCCATCATCAAATGGGTGAAGTGTTACGAACCACAGATGCCCCAAGCCAGCGCGTACCAGGGTGGGTTCCGTGGGGGTTGGGGTGTTCAGCCAGGCCAGAAAGCGTGCCATTTCATCATCAAGTTGCTTGGCTGGTGGTGCTTCAAAATGGATCTTCTCCCGGCCGATAGAGCCTGAGATGACGTGCATGGGGCCGGTGGCATCGTCTCGCCACTGACCTGTACGGATCCGGCTCATTCCAGAATAACCTGTCGGGAACAGCGCAGCGTGCCAGCCGAACAAGCGTTCAGATGTCAGAGGGGATTTTGCATTGCCGGTGGCGTCCAGCACCATGTCCACAATGCCATCGATGTGCCGATCAACCGGAGCCAGGGCACCGATATCCACGCCCAGGCGTCGAGCGAC
>JAAYGT010000147.1 GCA_012727555.1 Alcaligenaceae bacterium
CAAACATTGGCCACCGCAGGCGATGCCGGTATTACCGATTTGCTGGCTGATTCCCCGTTTGGGCGTTAAAGGCCGCTCGCAACGTCTTCGCACCGGTTTGTCACTGTGATCAAAGCACTGATGCTAAAGGTGCCTTGCTGTGTCACCCAACCTTGATCGCTTCCCTGACCTGGGTTATTTTGCCCGTGTCTTCCGTCCATTCAAGTCGAAGTTCTCCGCTCTTGCCCGGTTTGAATGCGAACTTCAGATAGGGGTTGGCCGCCATTGATCTGAAATAGGTGGCCTTGATCAGGGGGCGGTCGTCCAGTGTTGCCTCAAAGCGCTGGATGATCCGCTGGGGCGGTGTTTCACCTTGGGCATTTTTTGCCAGCCCGGTTGTCATGGGGTGGGAAATCATGGTCAGGATTTCGCCGGATGCGCCTTGAGCAAGCTTCCCGGTTGCACGTACTCGGGCTTTCATTTCTGCCGATGCATCGGCTTGTGCGGGGGCAATGCAGCCGCTGGTGGTCACGCGTACCGGTTGCTCGGCAATGAATACCCGGCCATCACTTGTGTGGGCAACGGCAACAACCGTTTGAGATTCGCTCAGGCGAATACGGGTGGCCAGATTCAGCTCGGCCACTTCCTGGCCGAATTCGAAGCGGGCAATCTGGGGTGTGGGGTTGCCTGGGGCGAACAGTTCAAGACGCTCCACGGCCGCGCCCTTCAGGGCCCCTTCTGCAACCACCGAAAACGGTACGGATGAACCATCTTCAGCCACCAAAGGCAAACTCAGTTTCAGCCCTTTTTCAATCACCTGTGATGAGCCGACACTTTGGCGAATGACTTCGTGCTGTGACCAGGTGGCAGCCAGTGATGGATCGCAGGCACTGAATGTCAGTACACTTGCGATCGCTGCTGCGGAAAAAAAACGGGTAAAACTGAAAGGGGATGAAAAGCGTTGCTGTACCGGGCTTGCCTTCGTGTTTGCAAGAAGGCACCCACGTGACGTATTAGTGTCAGGAGTATGCATGGATTCAATTGGTAGTGTGCAGGTTGTGCAAGCTTCAGCTATTCCCGGAAGCCGCCCAGGCAAGCCGTGATCCTGCAATGATACAGGCAGTGACGACGACAGAACTGATCGAGAGCGTCGAAAGCCCGGTCAATCCTTGACCGATCGAACATCCGTAGGCCAGGGCGCCACCGCAGCCCATCAAGACGCCACCTGTCATGGATCTGACCATATGGCGTGGTGAGTCAAACCCTTGCAATTGCCCATTACGTCGTACCAGTGTCACCAGCGTCGAGCCGATCAACACGCCGATCACGATCACAATACCAAACCGCAGGTTCATGCCGGTTGCAATCATGGCATAGTGAATCGAATCGCCGATTGGCGCCACAAAGGTCAGCGATGTGACAGGTGCGGGATCGAAATCGTCGTTGCCCAGGTAGCCTGTTGCGAACCAGCCTGCAACAACCAGCAGACCCACCAGGGCGCCACCCAGCCAATCACGGCGACGGGTTTCTTTGCCCTGGCTTGCAAGGAACAGGAGCACACCGGTTGCAGCAAGCACAACAACGGCGCGAGTGGCCGGATCACTGATCGTGGTCCAGGGCAGGTTGAGGGTGGTCAGGTCGAACAAGGTGCTACGTATGGGGGCCAGCACACCGGTCAGTGTCATGTAGGCGCTGATACCCAGGCACAGAAGTACCATCAGTGAGCGCAGGTTACCCTGACCCAGCAGCACCAGGGCACGCGCACCACAACCGTTCGCAAGCGCCATGCCGTAACCGAACAGCAGGCCCCCAACCGGCAAAAGCAGCCAGGATACTGCAGGTATCAGATACAGTGAGCTGCGGGTATCCACCACGTCTGTCAGCACCAGCAGCTGGGTACCTGCCAGAGCAACTGCCAGTGCTACGGCAAAAGCACCCAGCCTGGGGCTTGCCCGACCCGCCCAGGCTTCATTGAGCCCGCGGTGCAGGCAAAACCCGCTCAGGTTTGCGCCCGCACCAAAAGCCAGGCCGATTGCCAAGCCGGACAAAAGAACCCATTCCGCCGGTGACAGCATTGTTGCCATGATCAGGAACGGGTGCCCCAAGTATCCAGTGCGATGGCCTTGTACCAGGACTCACCATACTCGGCCTCGAGTTTGCGGAAACCGTCATCAGCCTTGGCCGGGCTTACGCCCCCGGAGACTTCGGCAAGTTTGCCCTCCTTGATGGCGTAGGCATGGGCAACGGAAATGCCGTAATCGGGCGCGATCAGGCTATAGCACGTATTCGCAAAGGCTGCCTGGGCAGGCGTTTTGCCGGCAAGCGTATCGACAATCGCTGCCGCAGCCACTTTCGCCTGGGCATTGGCCGAAAATCCGGATTTGGGCATGGGTGCGGCAACGGTTGCATCACCGACCACGTAGATATCAGCGACTAGCTCCGACTCAAAGGTCTGGTGTTTCACCGGAACCCAACCGCTTTCGTTGGTAACGCCTGCGCGCTCAGCGATGAGCCCGGCTTTCTGCGGAGGAATCACATTCAGTACATCCGCTTTGTGTTGTTGACCGAACTCGGTTTCCACCGTCAGGGTGGCAGGGTCAACGCGCACCACTTTACCGTCTTTGGCAAGGGGTACCCATTCAATCAGGTCGCCGTAGAAGCGTTGCCAGCCTGCCTGGAACAGACCTTGTTTGGAGAAAGCGTCCTTGGCATCCAGGATCAGTATCTTTGATTTTGGCTTGTGCTTTTTAAGGTAGTGAGCCACCATGCTGGCCCGTTCGTAGGGGCCGGGGGGGCAACGGAACGGGTTGCCAGGGGCTACCATGACAAAGGTGCCGCCGTCGGGCATGGTTTCCAGCTGTTTTTTGAGCAAAACCGATTGATCGCCGGCCTTCCAGGCGTGGGGGGCTTTCAGTGAGGCTGCCTCGTCGTATCCTTCAATGGCATTCCAGCGAAAGTCGATACCGGGAGAAAGCAGCAGCTTGTCGTAGGGCAGTGTCTGACCGCCTGCCAGTTTGACTGATTTGCCGTTCGCATCGACATCGGCAGCCAGGTCATGCACCACATTCACGCCCAGAGACCGCAGTTCGTCGAAATTATGGCCCTGTTGCTCAAAGGTACGCAGGCCACCGAAATACAGGTTGGTGAACGGGCAGGTGTAGTAGGTCTTTGCAGGTTCGATCAGCGTGACGTCAATGGCCGGGTTGCGGCGCTTGATGTACTTGGCCGCCGTGGCGCCGCCAAAGCCGCCACCGATCACGACCACACGGCCTGCCGAACCTTGGGCGAATGTGGGTACGGCCAGCACCAGTGCGCCCGCTGCCGTTGCCTTGCCCATAGTGGTCAGCCACTGACGTCGTGTCATTGTATTTTTTGTGCTCATTTTGAAGCGGCCTCCTTGGGTTGCGTTGCCTTGATGCTGGCAAAGTGGCGCGCAAGCGCTTCGATCTGTGCATCGTCGAAATTTTTGACCAGACGATTCATGATGGTGGTGCCTGCCGGTGGCGTGTCGGACCGGTATGCATTCAGTTGTGCTGCCAGAATTGTTTCAGGGCGACCGGCAATCGAGGGAATGCTCCCGGGCGAACGCCCGTCTGTGCCATGACAATTGGCACATGTGGCCGCCAGAACGGTGACATCGAACGTACTGGGTTCGGCGGCTGCAGGCAACAACCCTGATGCGATCATCAGGGCACCTGCAGCCAGGCCGCGACAAAGGGCTCTGGTAACTGTATGCATTATGCTTGTCTTTATGTTGGAAAAGATAAGCTATGGTACGTGTGGAGCCCGCCTCAACGAACAATTCTTTTTTTTGTAATTTATAACCTGGGGGAATTAAGATTATGGAAAAAGTTGTTTTCTTCGATTTCGGGATTCACAGTTATCTGGTGTACGTACTGAATGTGGGTGTGCTACCAGACCTTCAAGGTTCCGGAAATACGGAACCTCAGCATTCAATGGTTTCAGGGGCGGAAGTTTTCAAGAAACTTTTCCAGTCGCGATACGCCTTCCAGCAAGCGGCTTTCATCGCTCACGGCGTGGCACCAGCGTAGCCAGCCATTGCCTTCCGGCCCAAATGCCGCTCCCGGTGCCAGGCCCAGGCCCGCTTCCAAAACCAGGTGTTTGGCCAGTTCGACCGAGTCAGTGTTGCCTGCAATACGGAAGAAAACATACATTGCGCCACCGGCATCGGGCACTTCAACGCCGGGTAATCGGGCCAGTGCGTTGGTCAGGACGGTACGCGTATGGGTCAGCATGGCTCGCTGGCGCGTGATTTCGGGTTCACCTTGATGCAAGGCCACCACGGCCGCACGCTGAACAGGCTCAAACATGCAGGATGTGTTGTATTCGATCAGTTTGGCCAGGTCACCCGTCAGTTCTGATGGCACCACCATCCAGCCGGCTCGCCAGCCGGTCATCAGCCAGGCTTTCGAGAAACTGTTTACGGAAATCAGGCGGTCACCGGGTTCGCCCTGTTTCAGGAACGAAGGGGCCGAGCGTAACGCGGAATCGTGAACCAGTCGTTCATACACGTCATCACTGATCACCCAGATACCGTGTTTGCGACAGTGCTGCAGGATGATTCCCACACTGTCGTCGTCAATGGTCCAGCCGGTTGGGTTGTTCGGTGAATTCAGAATCAGTGCCCGGGTGTCTGGGGTCAGTGCATCCAGAAGTTGCTCAAGATCCAGTGCCCAGCGATTGTTGTGAATCTTGAGCGAAACGCGCGTGACATTAGCATTGAAAATTTTTGGTATTTCGCCGATGTTAGGCCATAAAGGCGTCACAATGACTACTTTGTCGTGCGGGGATAGCAGCAGTTCCGAGGCAAGCAGCAGCCCTGTGACCCCGGAGTTCGTTGCCACGATTTGTTCTGCACTGAAAGGGCGTTCATGTAAATTGGTCAGGTAGTTCGCAATGGCTTCACGCAGGTACGGGCGCCCAAGATTTTGAGTGTAAAAAGTTTCACCCCCACTCAATGACCTGATCGCCTCTTCACGAATGAACTGTGGGGTAGTCTGATCAGATTCACCGAACCAGAAGGGCAGCACATTCGACTGTGCCATGCCGATATCGGCAACTTCGCGTATGAGCGAACTGGCCAGACCGCGAATATGCGGAGCGGGCTGAAGAGGAAATGAGGCAGGGTGTGTCATGGTTCGATGAAAAAAAACAGGGAAGGGCTGAAGGTGGGTGAGTGTACTGCGCCGAAGGACAAAATGATGCCCCTACGTGATCTAGGTTATGCGGTGGGTGCGCTTGGGGTGGCTGGGCGAAGAGACTCACCCGCAATTTGGCCTGATTGATCCGATGCCTTGATTATGGTGGTTATTTGGTTTTTGGCTATCTTTGATTCATAAAAAAAACCCCTACACTTCAATAAGTTATAGGGGTTTTGTTTTTTGGTGCCGCTTGCCGGATTCGAACTGGCGACCTTTTCATTACGAATGAACTGCTCTACCAACTGAGCTAAAGCGGCAATACGCATTCCTGAACCACAATCAGTTAAAGCGCAATTTTTACAAGCCAATTATTATACATGGAACCGTAAAATTTCGGGGTTTTTTCAACGTATTGGAGCACTGCATGCAAACTCTTGTCTGGCTGTTTTTGTTGTCCGCTTTTTTGCCATTTTTCGCTGCGCTGGCTGCCAAGGCCGGAGGCAAGGGGTTCACCAACGAGGAACCCAGGCCATGGTTGGCCCAGTTGCAAGGTTGGCGTGCACGCGCCAATGCAGCGCAGGCCAACACGTTTGAGGCTCTTCCTTTCTTTTATGCTGCCGTCTTGATGGCTCTTTACAACAAAACGGATCCCGCAGATCTGGTTTTCTTGATGGTCGCCTGGATTGTTGTCCGGACCGTTTATATCGCGGTGTATATATCAGGCCATGGGCTTGTTCGTAGTCTGGTCTGGACACTTGCGCTTGGTATCAACATAGCCATTTTGTTCTCAATACCCTGATTGAGTCCTGCGGCCTTGCAGGCAATACCGTACACACTGATTCGCAACGCACTTTCTCGGTATTGCCACAAAGCTGACGGTCGTGGGGTTGGGCCAAGCAGGCCCATGTTCAGTTGCTGCCTTGTGGCATTGCCATTGCATGGCCGCTTGTCATTTGCGGATCTCTGACCCTTTATGCATTTGTATGGCCGATGGAAACAGATCCCAGCAGGCGATGAACAGCGCACTGAACAGCGGGCCAATTACAAAGCCGTTCAGCCCGAAGACTGACAAACCGCCCAATGTTGAAATCAGGATCAGGTAGTCCGGAATTTTGGTGTCTTTGCCAACCAGCAATGGGCGCAGCACGTTATCCACCAGACCAATGACCAGGAAACCGTATAAGGCAAGCGCCACCCCCTGGAAAACTGCTCCGGTCACGATGAAATAAATGGCTACCGGCATCCAGATCAAGGCTGCACCAACAGCGGGTAGCAGCGACAAAAATGCCATGATAACGCCCCACAGAATGGCGCCCTGAATACCCAATAGCCAGAAAATGAAACCGCCCAGGGCTCCCTGTGTGGCAGCCACAGCAATGTTGCCTTTAACCGTTGCTCGAACTACCGTTGCAAACTTCTGTACCAGCAGTCGTTGATGGGCATCGCTCAGAGGAATGACTCTGTGGCTTGTTTCAACCAGTTTGTTGCCATCACGCAACAGAAAGAACAGCAAATACAACATGATCGCCAGGCCGACCAGAAACTGGAATGTGTTTTGTCCAACATTGACCGCTTGTGCCGCCAGAAAACGGCTGGCTTGCATGGCAACTTCGCTCAGTTTTTCCCGCAAGCTGATGATGTCACCAATGCCGAAACGCGTCATCAAGTCATGTACGGAGGGTGGCAGGGCATTCACAATCTGTTCAAAATAAGCCCCCAGACTGATTTTCCCCGAATTCATCAATTGGTAAATGTTTGCACCCTCCTGAACCAGTGATCCGCTGATCGCAATGACTGGAAGGATCACGATCAACACGATGGCAAGCAGCGTGATCAGTGCAGACAGGTTAGCTCGGCCTTTCGTCAGGCGCAGCAGCTTCCTGTTCAGCGGCGCAAAAAGTACCGCCAGGATTGCGCCCCAGAAAATAGACGGGTAGTAAGGAAGAAGAATCACTACAAACGCGATAGTGACCACAACCAGGAGCAGAATGAAAGCCCTGAAGTAAAGGCTGGAGTTGTTCATGATGAGGATCTGGAGAACCTGTTGGGGGTGGGGGACATGGTCGGGCAACCAACTGGCAAGCGGTTTTCAAAGCCAGGTATGGTCTGTTTACTTGTACGTATTTCTGACCCTGAACGAGGTCAGAAAATACCAGGTCCAAAGCGTTGCAAAAAGAAGTGTTGCACCCAGTGTTGAATAGTCCTCCTCCAGAAGATAGTCTCCCACGAAGTGGTTTGCGGCTATAAACTCAGCGGCTGCAGCAACCGGCCCTGCCAGCCATAGCCCAATGCAACACGATTTAATCAAATAGCTCCGACGCTGCGGTAGTGCAGGCAGCAGCGCACATGTAATCAGGACAATTGCTTCGGCCCAACTCAGTACGTTCAAAAGAGCTGAGTAGGTCAAGTAATCGGGGTTGTTCAGTGCTGACGGCACCAGCAACATAACTTCATGCTGCACCCGATAAAACTCGGACACTTCCTGTGAAGCCCAGAATATAAGAAACAGCGAATACACGATCAGCCAACCGCCGTAGCCCTGCAGTTGCTTGCGTTCAGTTGACGCGTTTGAGCGCCAGATGGCGATACTTGCCAGTATTAAAAAACCAAGAACATGCCAGATGGTCCATGAGCCCATGGTGCGGAGATCCTTTTTAATCAAGTGCGTGTGTAATTCTGTGCTGGTAACCATTCGCATCGTAACGCATCGATGCGTTGTAACTGGCATTGTGCGCAGAGGGTACACACATAAGGCTTCACCTCAATGTCAAGCGCGTTGCATAATGACCAAAATTAAAAACGCAGGGCATGACACCAAGAATGCAAGAGCACTACTGGAAGTGTTTGCCATCATATAGAGAACATGAAACTATGGAAAGAATATCTGCACATCGAGCTTTGCTGTTCGGCAACCGAATGGCTCGTTCATATGGGCCCGCATTGTTTTGGAGCTTGATCAGCCTGTGTTTTTGCGCTTTGTTTGCGCTTTCGCCTGTCCGGGCAGAGTCTGCCGAATCCAGTCCTCACCCCCCGAACGCACTCAAACCTACTGTGGTTGATGTCTATCTTTACATGGAGGATATCAGCAACATCAATTTGATATTGGGTACTTACGATGCAACTGCACAGTTGCTCTTCAAATGGCATGATCATCGTCTGGCGTTTGATCCTGCGGAAAATGAAGGCCGGGATCGTCGTATTTTCGTGGGTCCTGCGGCACAGGCGCAACTTAAAAAAATCTGGCAACCCTGGATTGAAGTTTCAGGGGAGCGCGGGCTACGCACATTTACCATCCAGTCCCTGATTGTTTCGGCAGATGGCTCAGTTGAAGTGCACCAGAAGTTTCATACGTCACCCAAGTTTTCTGGTGAGCTGGTCGGTTATCCCTTTGGTTCGCTTCGATTGCCTATCACCATCACAAGTCTTGTCCATGATACAAACAGCGTCAAGTTCAATCCGCAAACGGTAGATCCTGTGGATCTGGATGAGCTTGATGAGGTCTTGCACGGTAACTGGGAGCCTGCTCATGTGAACTGGTCTGTGCATGACGTTCGTCGCGATGACATCCCTGATACCAAGTTTCAGCAACTTGAGGTGGAAATCGTGGTTGCACATGACTTCATGGATGGCTTGCACAAGATTTTCCTGCCGCTTTTTGTTGTGGGGCTGGCTTCGATTGGCTTGCTATGGATCAATCCGGTTGCACAACCGGCTTACAGTTCGCCCAGAATAGGGGGCTACACCACCCTCATTCTGACGATTATCGCTCTGAAACTGGCCCTTCGAGCCGATCTGCCGGTTGTTCATTACGGTACTTTTACCGACGCACTTTATAACCTGACCATTGTCATGCTTCTGGGTGGTTTGCTTTCTTCGTGTGCTGTCGTGGCGCTGAATACTGCAGGCAAGCAAGCCCAGGCACTGCAACTGATGAAGCGACTACAGATAATCTACCCGACGTGCTATAGCCTGCTGATAGGTCTGACCTGTTTGATTTTCTTTTCGCTCCTGGCGTGAGGTGGCATTATTCACGATAGTTGATGCCCAAAAGGTGGCTGAGAAGTTGGCTCTGTCCCTTCCGGGCATTTCGAGTGTCCTGCATGGTTGTCGATGTCCGCCCTAGGCGGACGATTGCTACGATGCGACGCAATCTGACGTAACTTTTTATTACGCTATCATGCTGAAATATTGATGAAAGCATGGCAAAAACAGGCAGATTTGCATGACAACTCGACCCCCTAGCGTGAAAACAGTTCGACTGGCTCTGGAACTGTTGAAGAGGATTCCTCGAAAAAGTTACGTCACCGCGTCCGATTTGCACAAACAGTTGCAAGCGGCGGGTATTCATCGAACAAAGCGAACGATAGAACGACAGCTTGAGGCTTTGGTCGATGAGTTCGATATTGAATGCGACAATCGAACCCGGCCATTCGGTTTTCGATGGAAGTCGCATGCCAAAGGACTGTCTTTGCCGATGCTGAACGAGCAAGAGTCACTTCTTTTGGCATTAGCCCAAAAATATTTGCTGAATCTTCTTCCTGCAACGGTCATGAGGTCGCTGGATTCTTTTTTTTATCAGGCAAAGGCCAATCTGATTGGTGCGTCCGATTGGGCACCGGAAGCCGAGTGGTTGTCGAAAGTGCTTGTTGTGGATGTCACTCAGCCATTGTTGCCACCAACCATCGATTCCGAGGTTTTTGATGCGGTCACTGTGGCGCTGTTCAAAAATCTGTGGCTGACCATCGAGTACGAAAATGCCGCACACAGATTTGCAGAGTACCGTGTCATGCCGCTGGGCCTGGCCCAGCAGGGGCCTCGTCTTTATCTCGTTTGTCGGTTCGACAAGTATGACAATGAACGTAGTCTTGCGCTTCATCGTATCCGAAAGGCTACCGCGTCATCGATCGAGTTTACCCGGCCGGTTGATTTCAGCCTTGAAAAATACGATGCTGATGGCCGGTTTGGATTCGGCGAAGGTGAACGCGTAAAGCTTACCTTCAGTATTGCCAAAGTAGCTGGTCAACATTTGAGTGAAACGAGACTCTCGCTGGATCAGGTCATGTCAGAGCATGAGGATCACTATACAGTCGAGGCAACGGTTGTTGATTCTGCGCGTCTTGACTGGTGGCTGAACGGTTTCGGTGATGACGTTTGGGGAGTCAATAAGCAGTCGTTGCCCGATTGAATCCCTTACAAATCAGGCTAGGTATCACGGAACAGGTATCACGGAACAGGTATTACGGAACAGGTATTACGGAACAGGTATTACGGAACAGGTATTACGGAACAGGTATCTTGCGCCGGTTCTGGCGAGTACCGGGGCCGGACTCCGTGCATCACACGGCCCCTTCGGGGCTACCCGATGCGTTCGG
>JAAYGT010000148.1 GCA_012727555.1 Alcaligenaceae bacterium
ATCGTGGTCAATGCCGACACCCGAGGAAAAGAAAACCAGATTGCCGATGCATCAACCAGTGACCGTGTTGCCCTGATGTGCCTGAAGATACCCTTTGCCCTGGGCCGCGACCTGAACGATGTCGCGATCTTTCCGCGCTCGGGCGAAGAATGGGTGCGGGTGGGCAGCAGCGTTTTTCGTCCGGCAGACTCGGTGTGGCCACTCGCGGCAGGCAGTTCGGTGCTGTCAATCGGCACCGAAGGCTATGCCGAATGGCGCTCGATTCCTGCCAGCCCCGGCGCTCAAAGCATCGCCCTGTCTGGCGCCACCGCCTGGAAACTTTACGACGGCGAATTCAACCTGAAATCCAGCAGTGACAGCGCCCGGCAACCCCAACTGCCCGCGCACGCAGCCCCGTTCTACCTGCTGGTGTACGGCAAGGCGAACAGCCTGGTCAGCACGATGCTTGCATAAGGATCCGGAAGCCTTGATCAAATTCATCCATACCGCCGACCTGCACCTGGATAGCCCCCTCCGGGGTTTATCTTTGTATCCCGATGCACCTGCCGAACGCTTGCGTACTGCAACCCGGGACGCGTTTCAGAACCTGGTCACCCAGGCCATTGATGAAAACATTGACTTCATGGTGATTGCCGGCGATGTCTACGATGGGGACTGGAAAGACTTCAACACCGGGTTGTTCTTCATTCGCCAGATGGGTCGGCTGCGGCACGCAGGCATCCCGGTTTATCTGCTGTATGGCAACCACGACGCCGACAGCGAAATGACGCGCAGCCTGGAACTGCCTGACAACGTCTTCGTGTTTTCCGCCCGAAAGGCGGAAACCTTTCTGATGGAAGACAAGAACGTTGCTCTGCACGGACGCAGTTTCAAAGTGGCGGCCACCACTGACAATTTATTGCCGGGCTACCCTGCGCCCGTAGCAGGCTGGTTGAACATCGGTGTTCTGCATACAGCGCTCGAAGGCAACGCCGAACACGCCCGGTATGCGCCTTGTTCTGTGGCCGAACTGCAGGCCAAGGGCTACCAGTACTGGGCGCTTGGCCACGTTCACGAACACTGGGTACAGCGGGGCGATGTCACAATCGCCTACCCGGGCAACCTGCAAGGCCGTCACATCCGCGAACCGGGTGCGCGCGGCGCACTGCTGGTCACCGCAGAAGGCGGTGAAATCACCGACATCGAACGGCTTGAGGCCGATGTGCTGCGCTGGCATACGGTGCAGGTTGATATCAGCGCGGTCAGTGATCGCCGAAGCGCCATTCGTGCAGCAGGCCTTGGCCTGGAACGCGCACTGGACGCAACGCCTGATCACCTGCCGCTAGCCGTGCGGGTTCGGTTCACGGGACGCTCCACCGCCCATGCAGCGCTGGTTGCCGATGCAGGGCAACTTCGGCACGAGGTGGTGGCTCAGGCCGTTGCCCTGAATCCCGACCGCCTCTGGATCGAGAAGGTCCGTGTGGACAGCGAGGCAGTGGACACCGAACACACAACACTGAACGAAGAGATCCAGGGTGCCCTGGCCGACCTGGCCGGCCTGACCCTTTCAGCCGGAGAAGACCCTGATTTCGTGCAGTCGCTGCAGGCCGACTGGATGGCGCTGCTGGAAAAACTGCCGCATGAAGTCCTTCAGGCCTCACCGGATCTGCAGGCACTGCGCCAGGATCCGCTCGCACACGTGCCAGAACGGCTCAGGCAAGCCACACCCATGCTTTTGGGCCGAGTGGCACAAAGCACCGATTCTTCCACCTGAACACTTGAACGCGAAAGACCCCTCATGCGCATCCAAGAACTGCGGCTGATTCGATACGGGAAATTCACCGACCGCACCCTGGCACTTCCGTTCAATGCACGGGATATCCATCTTGTTGTCGGGCCGAACGAAGCCGGCAAGTCAACCGTACGCAGCGCCATCGGGGACTGGCTTTTCGGCATCCCCATGCGTACCCCCCTGGCCTTCCTGCATCCCATGCCCGAATTGCGCCTGGGGGGTGTACTTGAACGACGTGACACGCGCCCGGAACAGAGCGAAGTGCTCACCTTCGACCGCACAAAAGGCAACAAGAATACGCTTCGCACGCCCGAAGATACCCCCTTGGCGGATGGCATCCTGCAGGCATGGCTGGGCAACCTGCAGCCACAGACGTTCAACCGGATGTACGCCCTGGACCACGCCACCCTGGTCGCAGGCGGAGCGGGCATCCTGTCGGCCTCTGACGATCTTGGACGCATGCTGTTTCAGTCGGCCTCAGGCATTGAACACCTGGGTGACGCCCTGAAAAAACTGCAGGATGACGCTGACACGCTGTGGGCCCCAAGAAAGTCGGGTACGCGCGCGTACTACCAGGCACATGAAGCCTACGAGGCGGCGCAGGCCGCATTCAAGCGATCCACGTTGCGTACCAAAGACTGGAAGGCACACCACGATGCGCTGACCGCGACCGAGGCACAACTGGCCCAGGCCAAGGCACTGGATGTAGAGCTTAGGCGGCAACTGAGTCGTCTGGAGCGCATTCGTCGTGTGCGCCCCCTGCTGCAGGCGCTCGACACGGCACACGCCAAGCGCACCGAACTGCTGGCCACCGGCGATCTGCCTTTGCTTGAAGAAAACGCTGCCCAGGTGTTTGCGGACGCGCTGCAGGACATCGCGCTGGCCAATGCAAACATTACCCGGTTGCAGCACTCGGTCACAGAAATCCAGGCCAAGTTGCAGGGTATAAACATTGACGAGAACCTTCTGACGGTACAGGAAGAGATCACGGAACTGAATGAACGCCGCCTGCAATTCCGTGCCCATCGCACCGACATTCTGAAACGCCAGGAAGAGATGCGCCTGGAATGGGTGCGGCTGCAAAATCTGGCCCATGGACTCGGCTGGCCCGCAAATAATGAAGACGAAGTCAGAAAACGCATCCCGGCGGCCCCGCTGCGCAACCAGCTGGCTTCCCTGATCAAAACCCGGGCCACCTTGGCACAGGACCTGAAAAACGCCGAAGCCAGCCTGTCCGGGCGCCGGCAACAGATCCGTCACGCTGAAACAGAATTGTCGGCGCTCACCGCCGGCTCGGTTGATCCGGACCTGGCACTGACGTTCGAACAGGCCATGAAACTGGGCGATCATGAAAACGTGATGGCGCAGCTGCACGACGAGATCAATGAATTGACGCGAACGATCGAAGCAGCGATGGACGCGCTGGGTGCCTGGCGCCAGCCACCGGCGTCGTTGCGCACCATGCTGGTACCTGACACCGCGCATGTTCAACAGCTGATCGACCAGCAACGTACCGACGCGGCCGAAGAAAAAACCTGTCGGGATGCTCTGGACAGCAAAAAGAACGAAATTGCACAACTGCAGCTTGACCTGCACCACTTCGTTCGCACCTTCCAGCCGGTTTCTCGCGACGAGGTTATGGCGATACGCCGTGCCCGCGACAACACCTGGCATGAAATCAAACGTGCGCCACAGTCCTTGCCGCAGCATTGCGCACCGTTCGAAGAACAGATGGCGCAGGCAGACCAGCTCGCTGACGACCGTCTGGAGCGCGCTCAGCACGAAGCCGATCGCCAGTCCAGAGCTGACGCCCTGGAGCGCAAACAGCTTGAATGCCTGAACCTGGAAAACCGGCTGGAAAGCGTCAAGCGCAGAATGGCGGAGCGCCTGACGGAATGGGAAGCATTGGCAGCAGCGTGCAGCCTGCCGGCACTGCCCCTGGCGATGGCGCCGACCTGGCTTGAAGCACGGCAGAATGTGCTGGATTTACTGAAACAGCATTCGTCATGCGAGCAACGTCGATCAAAACAAGCCGCCACGGCTGCACAGCTTGGCGAGCGTCTTTGGCGCCAACTGGGCCGTACCACACCCGCACCTGATCTGGGGACGTGTCTGCAACAGGCGCGGGCGCTCATCACGCAATCGGATCAAGCGCAAGGGCAACGCAAAACACTGGAACAGCAGATCCGTGAAGGGCAGCGTAGTCTGGTCACGTTACAGGAAACGCTGGACACAGCGCAGAGCGCCTGGACCACCTGGCAGCAGTCCTGGCTGCAAGCGGTTCAATCCATGGGCTACGACGCAGATGCGCCTGTCGATCAGGTGGAAGCGGAAATGACGGTAATGCACGAGATCGAGCGTCTGCTGGATCGTATCCGCACCATTCGCAGCGAACGCATTGAAACGATGCAGGCCGATCTTGATGGCCTGGCTGCGACTGCAGCACGTTTGGCCGCGCGGGTTGCCCCGGATCTGTCCGGCCAGTCACCGGAAGACACCGCCCTGGAACTCACACGACGCCTTGATCTGGCCCGGAAGGCCCTGGCGGAAACAACTGAACTGCAGACAAGTCTCGGGCGCAGCCAAACCGAACTGGATCAGGCCCGGCTTAACCTGCACTCGGTGCATGCCCGACTGGCGCCACTGATGGCGGCTGCCGGCGTGGAGGAAATCACAGACCTTGGGCGGGCCATTGAGCGGTCTGACCAGCGCCGGCAGGTCGAAAACACGATTCGCACGGCCGAGCAGGCATTGACCCAGGCTGCAGACGGTTTGTCTCTGGACGAACTCAGAACAGAAAGCGAAAGCATCGGGGCCGATGAACTCAAGGCTGAGCTTGATCGACTGTCGGCCGAGTCGCGCAATGTCGTTGAGCAAATCGCAACGCTCAGCAATGCATTCGGTGCGCAAAAATCGGCATTTGATGCCCTGGACGGAACCGATCAAGCAGCCCGGGCCGAGGCACAGCGGCAAGAAGCCATCGCCGCCATGGCCGATGCCGCAGAGCGTTACGTGGGCGTGCAAACGGCGGCGCGGCTTCTGAAATGGTCCATCGAAAAATTCCGGGAAACCCGGCAGGGCCCGATGCTGGCCAAGGCCTCTGCCCTGTTCAGCCGCCTGACCATGGGCTCCTTCAACCGACTATTGGTTGATTCCGAGGGTGATACACCCCGTTTGTTCGGCATCCGGCCTGACGGCAAGGCGGTGGATGTCACCGGCATGAGCGAGGGATCACGCGACCAGTTGTACCTGGCCCTGCGACTGGCTGCGCTTGAACTTCAGGTGGAGCAAGGCCTGGCCCTGCCGCTCGTTGCGGACGACCTGTTCATCAACTTTGATGACCAGCGCACCGCCGCCGGCCTGGCGGTTCTGGGCGAACTGTCCCGCACCATGCAGGTCGTGTTTCTGACCCACCACGACCACCTTGTACCGCTGGCCCAAAAGGTGCTTGGGCCGGGTTTGAATGTCGTCTGGCTGTAGATATTCAGAATCAAGCCGTGGCACACGGCCTACTGAATCACGCCACTGCGGTATGATGCCTTCTTCCCTCAGGAGACCCGAAATGGCACGCAAGAAGCATGAAGAACTGGACCCCGACGAAGTTGCCCTGATCGAATGGTGTACCGTTATTGAAGAGCTTTTCGTGGCCGCCGGGGTGCCACGCCACCAGGCGCAACAACACATTGAAGACGAAGCCGAATGGTTCACCGACATGTTCTACGAAGGCATGAGCCCCGAAGAAGCGGCCAAAGAAGCGCTGGCATGAGCCCCGAAGAAGCAGCCA
Source organism: Alcaligenaceae bacterium (assembly GCA_012727555.1). GTDB lineage: Bacteria > Pseudomonadota > Gammaproteobacteria > Burkholderiales > Burkholderiaceae_B > JAAYGT01. Next base: position 5,556 of record JAAYGT010000148.1, read on the forward strand.
AAGAAGCGCTGGCCTGAACCCCTGTCACATTCCCGCTGTCAATGTCTCTTGATTTCGATACGCTCGATGCCCTGCGCACGCACAATCCGGCCTGGCGCCTGTTGCGCTCCGATCACGCACCGCTGATTGCCAGTTTTCTGCACCGTGTTTTCGTGGCCCCAAACGTGCGTGTCATGGCGGCCGCCGATCTGGCCGAAGCCCTGGAAGACTCACTGTATGCCGTGCGCCAGCAACTCGACACCCCCACAGCGTTTCCCAAATCGGCCATCGATTACCTGAACGACTGGGCGACCCCCGACAAAGGCTGGTTACGCAAGTTCTACAAAACCGGCACCGATGAAGCCCAGTTCGACCTGACCCCCGCCACTGAAAAAGCGATCTCCTGGCTGCAGCAACTGTCTGAACGGCAGTTTGTAGGCACGGAATCGCGACTGCTCACCTTGTTCGACCTGCTCAAGAAAATGCATGAAGGCAGCGAGACAGACCCTGTCAAGCGCACGGCCGAACTGCTGAAAAAACGGGCCGAGATCGATGCGGAAATCGCCCGCATTCAGGCCGGTGACGTCTCGGTGCTCGATGACACGGCCCTCAAGGATCGCTTCCAGCAGTTCACGCAGGGCGCCCGGGAACTGCTGGCCGATTTCCGCGAGGTTGAGCACAATTTCCGGCAACTTGATCGCAACGTGCGCATGCGCATTGCACGCTGGGAAGGCAGCAAAGGTGCCCTGCTGGAAGACATCATGGGCGAGCGCGATGCCATCGCCGACTCAGACCAGGGCAAAAGCTTTCGTGCATTCTGGGACTTCCTGTTATCCAGCCGGCGGCAGGAAGAACTGACGGAATTGCTTGATCGCATCCTGCACTTGCCGGCTATCGCCGCGCTGCAACCCGACACCCGTACGCGGCGCATTCATTACGACTGGATGGAAGCCGGCGAGCATACCCAGCGCACCGTCGCGGCCTTGTCGCACCAGTTGCGCCGTTTTCTCGATGACCAGGCCTGGCTTGAAAACCGACGCATCATGGACATTTTGCGCGGCATTGAAAGCAAGGCGCTCGACGTTCAAGCCAACCCGCCCTCTGGCATTTTCATGGAAATACCCGACGCACGTGCGCACATCGAACTGGTCATGGAGCGCCCCCTGTTCACGCCCGTACTCAAACCGGTCATTGCCAGCCTGACCGTACAGGAAGGCGATGACCCTGTCGATCCGGCCGCCCTGTTCGAGCAGGTGGTGGTCGACAAAGCCCGCCTGACGCGCCTGATACGTCAGGCACTGCAAGATCAAAACCAGATCACCCTGAAAGAACTGATCACGCGCCAGCCTTTGCAGCACGGCCTGGCCGAGCTGGTGACCTACCTGCAACTGGGCAGCGATCTGTTCAGTGTGGCCATTGATGAACACTCAACGGAACTCGTCCGCTGGCAGGCGGCCGATGTCGATGGGCACCTGACAAGCCGCACGGCACGCATGCCACGCATTGTTTTCATGCGCTGACCCCCATTCACTCCTCAAACCGTACCCCATGGAACCTGACACCCTTGCCACGCCCACGCCAACCGATACACCGCCCGATTTATCCGCGCTGTTGATCGGGCTGCTCAAAGGAGTTCTGTACCGTGAGCAGGATGAACGCCTCTGGGCAAACCTGCTGAACCTGCAGGCACGAGTGCGTGATTATGTGGCTGTGCTGAATCTTGAACTGGTGCTGGACGAAGCCGAAGGCTATGCCTTTCTTAAAAGCCGGCCCGAACCCGATGAAGACGATTCTTCACCTCGCCTGCCCCGTCTGATCGCCCGGCGCCCGCTATCGTTTCCCGTCAGCCTGATGCTGGCACTGCTGCGCAGGAAACTGGCCGAGTCCGATGCCAATGGCGACGAAACCCGGGTGATCATGACACGCGACGAACTGATTGATCTGGTGCGTGTCTTCATACCCGAAGGCACGAACGAGGCGCGTCAGATCGACCAGATTGAAACTACCCTGAACAAGGTGGTTGAACTGGGTTTTTTACACAAGCTAAAACCGGCTGCTGGCAGCACCGCCCAACCGGCCAACTACGAAGTCAAACGTATTCTGAAAGCCTTCGTTGATGCACAGTGGCTGGCAGACTTCGATGCCCGCCTGGCCAGTTACAAGGAAACGCTTTCCACCGGCGCCCACGCCGGTAGCGCGGCACTACGCAAAAACACGCCCCAGGAGGCGCCATGACACAAGCCACGCCCCTTGGCCTGGATTTTCTGGCGGATGACACCTTGTCAGGTTTCCGGCTCGAACGGCTTGAAGTGTTCAACTGGGGCACATTCGATGGCCGGGTCTGGATACTGCAACTGGATGGACGCAACGGTCTGCTGACAGGCGACATCGGTTCGGGAAAATCAACACTGGTGGACGCCATTACCACCCTGCTGGTGCCGGCCAACCGTATCGCCTACAACAAGGCGGCCGGGGCCGACACCAAGGAGCGCACCCTGCGCTCGTATGTGCTCGGACACTATAAATCGGAACGCAATGAAGTGACCGGAACGGCCAAACCCGTTTCCCTGCGCGACAACACAGCCTACTCGGTCATTCTGGGGGTTTTCCGCAATGCCGGCTACGACCAGACGGTCAGTCTGGCTCAGGTATTCTGGATGAAAGACGCCCTGGGACAACCGGCCCGCTTCTTCATCGGTGCCGAGCGCGACCTGTCGATTGCCCGCGATTTTGCGAACTTCGGTACCGACATCACGGGTTTGCGCAAGAAACTACGTCGTGCAGGTGCTGACATCCAGGACACCTTCCCCCCCTACGCCGCCTGGTTCCGGCGGCGCTTTGGCATCGAAAACGACCAGGCGCTTGAACTGTTTCACCAGACAGTTTCCATGAAATCAGTCGGCAATCTGACCGATTTTGTGCGCAGTCACATGCTGGAACCCTTTGACGTAGCGCCACGACTGCAGGCATTGATCAGCCATTTCGATGATCTTGACCGTGCGCATCAGGCCGTACTCAAAGCACAGCGCCAGGTGCAATTGCTCACGCCACTGGTGGGCGATTGCACCGAACACGAACACCTGAGACTGCATATTGCCCGGTTGAGACACAGCCGCGAAGGCCTGAAACTGTATTTCGGCCAGCACAAACTGGCCTTGCTGCACAAACGCCTGGACTTGTTGCACGACGAACACGAAAAGGCGCAAGCACAAGCACAGCGGCTTGAAAACACACGCGATGAATTGTCTGTGCAAGCCGATGAAATCAAGCGAGCCATTCATGACAACGGAGGCGACCATCTGGAACGCCTGGGCGTTGAGATACGCAAGAAAGAAGCACTGCGCGATACCCGCAAGGCCAAAGCCAGCCGCTATGAAAACCTGACCACCCTGCTGGGTGAAACAGCAGCAACAGACCCTGAACAGTTCGTCCGCCAACATGCACAGTTCAAGGTCTGGCGAAACGAAGCCATCAGCCACGACACCGACCTGCAAAACACCTTGACCGAACAGAGCGTAACTTTTCGTGAAGGCAAGCGGGAACACGACCAGTTGTCTGCCGAGATCGACAGCCTTAAACGGCGACGCAGCAATATCGATGACCAGCAGATCCGTATCCGTGACGCCCTGTGTAGCGCATTGGGTCTGAACATTGATGACATGCCGTTTGCCGGTGAACTGATTCAGGTTCGCGAAGAGGAACGTGACTGGGAAGGTGCGGCCGAACGTTTGATGCGCGGTTTCGGACTGGCGCTGCTGGTGCCCGATGCCCACTACAAAGCAGTGGCCGAATGGGTGGACAACAGCCACCTGCGCGGCCGTCTGGTTTACTTTCATGTGCGCGCACGTAAAGCTGGTGAATTACCGCCGCTGCACCGCGATTCACTGGTGCGCAAACTGGCCATCAAACCCGATTCGCCCTACTACGACTGGCTGGAACGCGAACTGGCTCACCGCTTCGATGTTGCCTGTTGCGCCAGCCAGGAACAATTCCGGCGCGAAAGCCGTGCCATCACACGCGCTGGCCAGGTCAAGGAACCCAGTGGCCGGCACGAAAAAGACGACCGGCACCGCATTGATGACCGCAGCCGGTATGTGCTGGGCTGGACCAACCAGGCCAAGATCGCGGCCCTTGACGCCAAACGCACCCAGCTGGAAACCCGGCTGGCCGACATAGGCCGACAGATCAGTCAGATCGAAGCCGACCGCAAAGGTTTGCAAATACGGCTGGACGCTCTGACCCGCCTTGAGGAATTCCCGGGTTTTGAAGAGCTTGACTGGGCCAGCCTGGCAACCGACATTGAACGCATGCACGATGAGCGCCGGCAACTTGAACAGGCGTCCGACGTGCTCAGGCAACTGAACGAGCGCCTGCAGGCGATGCAGCAACGCCTTAAAACCACAGACACCGATTTGCAGGCTGCACGCGACCGCCGTGCCAAAGTGGAACAGCGCCAGGCAGATACCCGCGCACTGGAACAACAAACCACAGAGCGCCTTCACGGTCTGACACTTGATGCACAAACCCGTGACTTTATTGAGGCATTGCGCGCCGAAGCACTGGGTGAGCACACTCTGACCGTGGAGTCGTGCGACAACCGCGAGCAGGACGTGCATGCCTTCCTGCAAACACGTATTGAAAACGAAGACAGAAAGCTGAAACGGCTTGCCGAAAAAATCATCCGTGCCATGGCCGCGTTCAAAGAGGCGTTCAAACTGGAAACGGCCGAGTTCGATGCCAGCCTGGAAGCCGCCTTCGAATATGAAAAGTTGCTGACGCAACTGAACAGCGACGACTTGCCGCGTTTTGTGAGCCGCTTCAAAGAATTGCTGAACGTCAACACCATCAATGAAATCGCCAATTTCAATGCCCAGCTGGCACGCGAACGTGAAACCATCAAAGAGCGTATTGCCCAGATCAATACATCGCTGGGTGAAATCGATTACAACCCGGGCCGGTATATCGTGCTGGAATCCAGGGCCACCCCGGACGCCGACATTCGCGATTTCCAGCAGGAATTGCGGGCATGCACCGAAGGCGCACTGACCGGTTCGGAAGATGCACAGTATTCTGAAGCCAAGTTCCTGCAGGTCAAGGCCATTATTGACCGGTTCCGCGGGCGGGAAGGGTTGTCGGAACAGGACAAACGCTGGACGGCGAAAGTGACCGATGTACGCAACTGGTTCCTGTTCGCTGCCAGCGAGCGTTGGCGGCAAGACAATGCCGAACACGAACACTACTCCGATTCAGGCGGAAAGTCGGGCGGACAAAAAGAAAAACTGGCCTACACCATTCTGGCCGCCAGCCTGGCTTACCAGTTTGGTCTTGAATGGGGGGCCGTGCGTTCAAGGTCATTCCGTTTTGTGGTGATCGATGAAGCGTTCGGCCGGGGATCCGATGAATCGGCCCACTATGGCCTGAAACTGTTCCGGCAGCTGAATCTGCAACTGCTCATCGTAACGCCCCTGCAGAAAATCCACATTATCGAACCGTTCGTTGCCAGCGTGGGGTTTGTTCACAATGAAGGCGGGCGAGCCTCGAAAATTCGCACACTGTCGATCGAGGACTACAGAGCACATAAGGCCAACGAAACAAACGCCACCCCCATGAATTACACGCCCGCGGCGCAGGCGCCTGATCGCTGATGTGGACCACGCCACACGACCTGAAAGCGCAGATGCAACGCCTGTGGGACAAGGGTGAGTTGCTGCGCGAAGCCTTTGCAGCCACATCGCGTTTTCCACTGCGCCTGACACTGAAAACACCTTCAACCACCGATATCACCGCACGATTCGATGCGGTTCGGTCCTGGATTCTCGAGTTGTCTGCTTTGGCCTCGCCGCCGTCCGGCACGCCTGCCCTGCGTATCGTTTGGCACGATGTGAACCACCGGGTTCAGGGTACGCAAAAAATGCCGGCCAGTGTCTGGATCGATACCCTGGACGATGCCCTGCGCTGGCTTGGCAGGCAGAAAGACTGGCAACACTTCCAGCACCTGATCGCACAGACATCCGAACAGTGTCCAGCGCTGCTGGCCTGGCTGGCAAAGCGCCCGTTGCAGGCCCTGGCGCTGACGGCCGACTGGCCACGACTTCTGGCGGTTGTCAGCTGGATCATCCAGAATCCGCGGCCCGCCCTGTACCTGCGCCAGGTCGATCTGCCCGGCATTCATACCAAATTCATTGAAATGCACCGTGCTGTGCTGGCTGAACTGCTGGACCTGGCCCTGCCTGAAGAGCACATTGATACCTCACGCAGCGGTACGGGCCAGTTTGCTGCACGCTACGGTTTTCTGGACAAACCCGTTCGCATCCGGTTTCGCCTTCTGGATCCTGAAATGCGCGTGATGGCCGCACTACGCTGCCCGGATGTCACACTGGATGCCGAAAGCTTCAGTCGTTTGCACCTTAACCTGCAACGGGTCGTGATCACGGAAAATGAAACCAATTTTCTGGCCCTGCCTGCCCTGCCCGGAACCCTGGCCCTGTTCGGCGCCGGCTATGGTTGGGAAGCACTGGCCCAGGCACGCTGGCTGGAAAAATGCAACGTGTTTTATTGGGGCGATATCGATACCCACGGATTTGCTATTCTGGACCAGTTGCGTGGCCATTTTCCACACGTTGAATCGCTGCTGATGGACCAGGCAACCCTGGAAGCACACCGCCCCTTCTGGGGCCGCGAAGAAAAACCGTTTCGGGGCGATCTGAACCGCCTGAACACAACCGAACGCGCACTGTACGACGACCTGCGGGACAACCGCTTTGGGGATCAGGTACGACTTGAACAGGAGTTCACAGGATTCGACACCGTACAGCACGCACTGCAGCGCACCCTGTCCGTGTCACATTGATCTGTCATACTTGTCATATCTGTTCACAGAATCGCGTGAACCCGATCCAGATTACTCACCCAGGAGCATCCCATGCGTTTGAACGAAAAGCGAATCATTATCACAGGCGGCGCCAGCGGCATCGGCTTGTCCACCGTGGAGCGTTGCCTTCAGGAAGGCGCACGCGTTGTCATGTCTGACCTGCCGTCTGCGGAAAACGAAGCCAAAGCGCAGAAACTGACCGATCAGCACGATGGCCGCTGCATTTTCGTAGCTGCCGATGTCAGCAATTCCGATCAGGTGAACCAGCTTTTTGAAGCAACTGTTGCCCACTTTGGTGGTGTTGATGGCGTGTTTGCCAATGCCGGTATCGGCGGCGTGCATCCAGCCGACACCTACACCGATGAAGATTTCCTGCGAGTCATCGACATCAACCTGATGGGCGTGTTCCGCACGGCCCGTGCGGCGTTGAAACACATGCTGCCCCAGGATAAAGGCAGCATCGTCAACTGCGCCTCCATTCTGGGCGTCTTTGGGCAAAGCCAGACAGCCGCCTATTCAGCCGCCAAGGGGGGGGTAGTGAACATGACGCGGGCACTGGCCCTTGAAGCCGCCCCAAAAGGGGTGCGTGTAAACGCGCTGGCCCCTGGCTATATTGACACTCCTCTGCTGGCTCCGTTGCCCAAGGCACTGATGGATCACCTGATCAGCCTGCACCCCATGGGCCGCCTGGGCAAAGCGGAAGAAATCGCCAACGCGGCTGTGTTTTTGCTGAGTGACGAAGCCAGCTTTGTCACCGGCGCCAATTTGCTGGTCGATGGCGGCTTCACAGCGGGCAAATCCTGATCTCTTTAGGGGCTACCCCTTATAGCGGATAACGTGCAGATGAACCAACACACGAAATGGGTGGCATGGCTTGGCTGGCCGATTATTGTGGCGAATGTGCCCGGCGTCGTTTTCGGGCTTCTGGCGTTTGGTACGTCACTTTGAAGCGGAACGGCGCAACTGTTCGAGCGCCAGCTGGTTCAGGCGTGCGGCCTCGCGCTCGGCATACGCACGCTCATCCGATTCATAACGCCCTTTATGGATACAAGACGAAGGGTTCGACACGCAAGCACTGTCTGCCGGAAAAAAGGCCGAACCGTGTGATGAACCACCCGATGAGCACCCTGCCAGTGAAACCAGCAAGGCAAGGGCCGTACATGCCAGGGCCGCCCTTGAAACTTTTGACTTATTGACCGGCATGAGTGAACTCCTTCTGACCGCATGCTTAAAAATAATGACACAATGTCCTGATGCAGATTACCCGATTTAAGACACGGTATTCTTCCCCGACCTGAAGGACGGGGTCTGCCGCGGGACCGATCAGAAGCGTGTACCTCAGCAACCTGTTCACGTCAAGAAATAGTCGTGAACCAGGGGGTTAAACTCTTGACTCATTGACGCGATCCTGACACCCATGCATGCCAGAACCTTTTCAGATGCACGCCACTTTGCCACAGCCGCGTTGGTCGGTGTGCTCGTTGGCATTCTGGGCGGGCTTTTTCACGCCGCCATTGACACGGTATCGCATTGGCCCTCATGGCTTGCTGACCACACTCGCGGCTGGCTGCACATAACACTCAGCGCCCTGATCACCATGTCGATCACTGTGTTGTGCGTTTTTGTGGTTCGGCGAGCAGCGCCCGAAGCAGCAGGCAGCGGGGTTCAGGAAATTGAAGGGGCGATGGAGGGCCTGCGCGTCATTCGTTGGCAACGCATTCTGCCCGTGAAGTTTTTCACCGGAATTCTGTCGATCGGCTCCGGCCTGGTACTGGGCCGTGAAGGCCCCACAATCCATATCGGGGCATCGGTTTCCGCCTGGGTTTCAGGCAGGGCAGAACTGGCAGAGCACGAACACAAGGGCCTTCTGGCTGCAGGGGCGGCGGCAGGTCTTGCGTGCGCGTTCAATGCACCGGTCGCCGCCCTGCTCTTCGTCGGCGAAGAAATGAAACGGCAATTTCCATTTTCGTTCCGGAACTACATGGCGGTAGCCATCGCCTGTGTACTGGCCACGGTTGTTGCCGGACTCGTGACCGGCGCCAGTCCGGGCCCCGATCTACGCCTTTCACTACCGGACGCCCCCATTTCTGCAGTCCTGCTGCCCATCTTTGTTGTGCTCGGCCTATTGCTGGGATTTCTGGGTTTCGCACTGAACAAGGGGCTGCTGCTGGCCTCCAGCGTCAGCACCTTCTGCCACACACGCCTGCCCTATGCCTTTCCGGCTGCGGTCGGTCTTGCCGTTGGCATTCTGCTGGTGGTCTTTCCAGCCGCTGTTACAGGGGGTGAAACACTGATCAAGCAATTCAGCCTGGCCACGCCCACGCTGGGTCTGCTTCTTGCCCTGGTCGCCGTGCGCTTCTTCACGACCACCGCCAGTTACGCGACTGGCGTACCCGGCGGCATTTTTGCCCCGATTCTTTCCCTGGCCATGTGTGTCGGCCTGGCGTTTGGTACCTTGGCCGATCACCTGCTGCCATTCACGGGCGTGGACCCGGTCGTCTTCGGTGTGGCCGCCATGGGTGGACTCTTCGCGGCCAGTGTGCACGCCCCCACTGTGGGCATCATTCTGATTGCAGAACTGACCGGAACCTATGCCCTGCTTTTACCCCTGATGATCACCTGCACAAGCGCCTACATAACAGCCAAATGGCTGGGCGGGAAACCCATCTACGAGGAACTGCTGGAACGCATTCTGAAACCAGGCGCGCGGCGTTAGTCGGCGCCGTACTTTTCCAGCAAGTGCAGTTTGTCTTTGACAGTGGCCCAGCCGGCGTGATCGGGTAACGGCGCCTTGGCCTGCGTAATGCGTGTCCATCGGGGATCCTGCGAAAGATCCCGATTGATTTTCACAAAATGTGCCTGATCCGGGCTGATTTCACGTTCCTCGACGATGGCGCTGACGGGGCATTCGGCCACGCAAATCGAGCAATCAATACATTCATCGGGATTGATGACAAGGAAATTGGGGCCTTCGTAGAAGCACTCCATGGGACAAACCGTTGCGCAATCGGTGTACTTGCACGCGATGCAAGGTTCAGTAACGACAAAAGCCATAATTCAGGAAAAATGCAGAGCCGAACGGCACGCCAGTCAGTTGGCCCGCCCACGTAACCCGGCGATCCGGTTCAAATGACCTGCCGACACGGAACGATGCCGCACACAAAAATAAAAGAATCATTGTAGAACATGGGGTTTGCAGCAATGTTGCCGTACAGGCCATCCAACGCTCGACCCACCCTCGAGTGACACCTGCATGGAATGCTGCAGATCTGCAAACCGGGTGCTGGTTACCAGCCAGTACAAACCCGACAGCCATCACCGAATGCCAAAAACATCACACTTTGACCAGGAAAAAACAACAAAACACTTGGTTCTTATTGATAATAATCAAGAAACACCTGACACCGATCATTACAATCAGTCGAAAATCTTGGGCGTAGCAAACCTGTCATCAAGCAGGCACGCCGCATCTCTACACTGCAGGGCCGCACGCCTCAACAGCCGTGCGCGTAACAGAAGTACTCCGGATACACCCTTACCTACACCAGGGAGCTCTTGCGTGACCAGACAAAACCTGCCGGTAACCCAGCGTGAATACGTGCTGGGCGACGACGAAATCATCGTGTCAAAGACTGATATACACGGAAATATTACCTACGTTAACGACACCTTCGTGCATGTCAGCGGGTTTTCCGAACAGGAACTGATGGGAGCACCGCAAAACATCGTGCGACACCCCGACATGCCGGCCGAAGCCTTCAGAGACTTCTGGGCAACACTCAAAAAAGGCAAGGCCTGGTCGGGCATCATCAAGAACCGCTGCAAAAACGGGGATCACTACTGGGTTGAGGCACATGCCGCCCCCATCACTGAAAACGGCACATTGCTGGGCTATACATCGGTACGGGTCAAGCCCACACGCCAGCAAATTCAACAGGCAGAAGAACTGTATGCCGCCATGACATCAAACGCCACACAGGCCACCTTGCACGAAGGCGAAGTGGTCGAACGCAGTGTATGGCGCCCTGTGCGGGCACTGTTTGACACCAGCATACGCGCCCGTCTCATGCTCTGGGTCACACTGCTCATGGTGTTGTTCTGTTTCAATGCCGTTTTCCTGTGGCGCTTTGCAGCCCAGGCCGAATTGCAAAATACCCTGATGCCCCTGTTTGCAGAAGTACTGGCTGTCAGCGGCATTCTGGTTGCCGGCGTGGGGGGCTGGGCCCTTTATCATGCCTTGATCAAACCGCTTGCCCTGGCCAGAAGCGACATAAGCCAACTGACCGATGGCAATCTGAACTGGCCTATTCACGCCCGTGGCAACAACGAAATTTCCGATCTGATGCAAGGTTTGCGCAAACTGCAGATCAACATGCGCCTGCTGGTCTCCCAGATTCGAGAATCCGCCACTCGCGTCGATGCCGACATGTTCGATCTGTCCCAGGGCAATACACAACTGGCGGCCCGCACTGAAAGCCAGGCGGCAAGTGTCGAGCAAACCTCGGTTTCAGTACAGCAACTGACCGAACTGGTTTCCAGCAATGTAGATCACTCACGTGAAGCCAACAGGCTGGTTGCGGCCACGGCCCAGGCAGCCAAACAGGGGGCAGGCTCAACAGAACAGGTGCGGGCCACCATGCATGCCATTCAGGAAAGTGCCAGGAAAATTGTCGACATCATTGGCCTGATCGACGGCATTGCTTTCCAGACCAACATACTGGCCCTGAATGCGGCCGTTGAGGCGGCGCGTGCCGGAGAACAAGGCAAAGGGTTTGCCGTGGTTGCCTCCGAAGTACGCAACCTGGCGTTGCGCAGCGCATCGTCGGCCCAGGAAATAAAACAGCTGATCAACAACGCCGTTGCCCGGATCGACCAGGGAGGCCAGGAAGTATTGGCCACAGAAGCCATCATGACCCAGATCCTGGAATCTGCCGAAAAGGCGGCGCACTTGATGGAAGATATTGCCTCCTCCGGCAAAGAACAGCATCAAGGCATTCATGACATCCTTGATGCCATGACCACCATCCGTACGGTCACCAACGACAACGTGGCCCAGGTGGCCCATGTTACCGACACCACCACCGGTGTGCAGCACCATACAGAACGCCTGCTGGGGCTGGTCGACACGTTCAAACTGACGCCCCGCCAGAATGGCCGGCTTTTGGTGGGGTATGCATGAACGACAATCTTGAAAAAATTATGATCGATGCCATACCCGATGGCATGCTGCTGCTTGACAGCCGGGGCACGATCCTTCGCACCAATGTTGCCCTGCAAAACATAACAGGCTACCAGGCACACGACCTGGTCGGGCAGAACCTTGATGTTTTGCTGCCGCGCCGCCTGCATGGCAAGCGGCCGCTTTTGCTGGCGCGTTATCTGGCTGCACCAGCACAACGCCACATGAGTCGGAACCGGTCCAGGCTGCTCATCCTTGACCGCAACCAGGCCCCCATCCCCATTGATGTCGCACTCAACGTGTGCAAACTGAACGATGAAACCTGTGTGATCGCCTTCATTCGTGACCTGAGCCATCTGAAACAGCTGGAAAAACAGGTTAACTATCAGGCCACCCACGACAGCCTGACCGGCCTGGTCAATCGCTGGCAGTTCATCCGCCTGTTGAATAACGCACTGATTACCCCTTTGAGCAAACAACGCGCCCTGGCAGTGATCATGATCGATCTTGATCATTTCAAATCCGTGAATGACAACTACGGGCACAGCGCAGGTGACAAGGTACTGATCCAGATTGCCAACCGTCTTCGGGCCGCATTGCGGCCCAACGACATTCTGGCACGGCTTGGCGGCGACGAATTCATGGTGCTGCTGACCCACCTCGACTCCCCGACGCATGCCTCGAAAATTACGGAACGGTTGCTGGGCTCGTTGAAAGCGCCCTTTCAGTATGGTGCACATGAGCTGAATGTATCGGCTTCGGCAGGTGTTTCATTGGCCCCGCACGACACAAACGATGCTGAATCCCTGATGCGCTTTGCCGATATTTCGCTGCACCAGGCAAAAACCAATGGCCGGAAACGCCGGGTTTTTTATTCTCCGGAAATGAGCCACGACCTTCACAGACGGTTGCGCCTTCAGGATCGCCTGACACTGGCCTTGCAATCGAACACCCTGCAATTGCACTACCAACCCCAGGTTGACCTGGCCACGGGCGCCGTTGTTTCAGTTGAAGCGCTGCTGCGCTGGACGGATGCCGAACTGGGTATGGTCCGACCCGATGAATTCATTCCTTTGGCGGAATCGACCGGCCTGATCGAACCCTTGGGCGACTGGGTTCTTGAAACCGCCTGCACACAGCTTGCCCAATGGGCCGCCATGGGCTTGACGCCACGTATTGCGGTCAATCTTACGGCCCACCAGTTTCACCACGAACACCTGGTCAACCGGCTGAACAGTCTGGCGCTGCGCAACAGAATCAATCCGGAACAGATCGAGCTGGAGCTGACCGAATCCAGCGCCATGGCCAACCCGGCCAAAGCCCGCGACATCATGCTGCGCCTGGCCGAACACGGTTTCAAACTGGCCATCGATGACTTTGGCACTGGCTATTCCTCGTTATCGTATCTGCAAATGCTGCCCATCGACCGTGTCAAGATTGATCGCAGTTTCATTGCACGACTGCACCACAGCGAAGAGGATCAAAACCTGGTCAAAGGCATCATCAGCCTGATTCATTCGCTTAGAAAAGAAGTGGTGGCCGAAGGTATTGAAACGGTACAGCAACTGCAATTCCTGCACCAGCAAGGCTGCAACTCGTATCAAGGGTGGTATTTTGCCAAGGCACTGCCGGCCCACGATGTCAGCAGCCTGCTTCAGGCACGTACCGCCCACGAAATAACCTGACTAACCTGACGAGCACTGACGCACGCCTTCTTGTTATCGTTAAGTTCTTTTTATTGGCCCTTTGCTGACTAATCGTTGAAAATTTCACACATCAGCAGCAAATTAGATATATCAGATTGATCCATATCAAAAGAAGGCATGACCATTCGAATTACTGTGTTGACCTGATCATCTCGACAAGGCGCTCACGATGGGCGATTCCACTGTGTCAACACACTGCACAACGTGCGTCACCCGTTTCCGCTGCCTTTTTTTCGATCTCTTCAAAAACACGTTCAGCCCAGGGTCAAAGCATGGCTTTATCCTGACCGAACACACAATCCCGAAAGGCACGGTCGCACAAAAAGAAGGCCATGTTTCTACGTGCCTGCAGGTGGTAAAAGCCGGGTATCTTTACGGTCAACGCGCCATCAATGGGCAGGAAACCCCTGTTTCCATCAGCGGTCCGGGGCACGTGTTGGGTGCCTTGAGTGTTTTGCAGGCTCCGTGCACGATGAGTTCTGTGGCCTATACCGATGTCCGCGTTTGCCGGGCAAGCCAGGCCGATGCCATCGAGCAATTTGGCCACACAGATTCTGCCCAAAAATTCGGGCTCTTGCTGCACAAGGCCATGCAGGAACTGGTTCGTTGGGTGGACATACATCGTATCAATGGTATTCCTGCACGGGCCGAATCGGCCCTGCGCCACCTGACCGAGCAACAAGGCAGTCGCATGGTGCGCATTCCTGAGCAGGCCGTCTTTGCGCGCTTGCTGGGGTGTTCGCGCGAGACGCTGGCCCGATCGCTTCAATATCTGGAACAGCAAGGGCGCATACGCCGTGCAGGCCGGGGCCATATTGAGGTGAACGTACCGTTTTACCTGGGCACGGAAACGATGGCCGATTGACGGCAAGGGCATTTTTGATGCACTGTAGTCCCTGTGCCTCTTGTTCCCCTTGCGAGGGCCGGCCTTCGTGATCATTTCGTCGTGATTATCCAGATCAGAAACGGGCCTGAAAAAACAGGCTGTTACAATGAAATTGCGATTCTGAATTTTCAGAACAGCATAAATTCATTTAACCAATAAAAGGACTATCTTATGGGTTTTTTCAGCACAATTCTCGAAAAACTGGGTTTTGCAAAAGATGTCGCAGCCGCTGCGACAGCGACTGCCGGCACGTCCTCCACCGCAGACCAGACCAGCACCGCAGAAACAGCACCCTCTGCAGCCCCGCAGGCCATGGCAATGGTCGATGTAGTCGCCCAGCTGGAACAGCGCGCTGCTGCCAACGCCCAGAAACTGAACTGGAAGACATCAATCGTTGATCTATTGAAACTTCTGGAAATCGACAGCAGCCTGACAGCCCGCAAAGAACTGGCCACCGAACTGGGCTGCCCTGCCAACCTGATGGCCGATTCAGCCCAAATGAATATGTGGCTGCACAAAACCGTTTTGGCCCGCATTGCAGCCAACGGTGGCAATGTACCTGCCGACCTGCTCAACTAAAACGGATCCATTCACTTTCTGTAAAGGCTCACCCATGCACTTCAACGCTATTCTTGCCCAGATGGGCGGGTTGCAATCCATTGCCAACGACCTGGGCATCAGCGAGGCGCAGGCGGCCCAAGGTGCAGAGGCACTGGCCCCCGCCCTTCTGGGTGGGTTCAAAAAACAGGCCCGGTCGTCGGGCCTTGACGGCCTGGGCGGGTTGCTGGGGCAGTTTGGCAGTAGCCTGCTCACCGAGGTACTGCAACCACAACGCACCGATCCGGCACACGGCAATGACCTACTTGGGGCCGTATTCGGATCAAAAGACGTCAGTCGCACCGTTGCGGCAAACGCCGCAGAAAAGTCCGGGCTCGACACATCCGTGCTGAAAAAAATGCTGCCCTTGCTGGCTATGCTGGTGGCGGGTTATTTATCAAAACAGCGCGAAGGCACGGCTCTTGCAGAACAAGCGACACCGATGGGCGGCCTGGGCGGTTTGCTTGGCGGTTTGCTGCAGGGCGGAACAGGTAGCACCGGATCATCGGGTCAGGGGCTGCTGTCCATGCTGGATATGAATGGTGACGGAAACGCGCTTGACGACATTCTTGGAATGGCGGGAAAAGCCATGCAGAAGTAATGTTAAACGCTTGGCTCGAAGGCGTGAGGCCATGACAGCCGTAGCACCCCGTGCCGGTCGAAGTACGCGATGGTGAGCCCCCCCTTTTAAGCGATGAATCACCGGGCGGCGAACATAAAAAAGTACGATAAGCATCTTTCGATTATGCTGCGCACCTGCGGGTACCCGGTATGCCACAACTAAAATTGCTGGAAGACTTCATTGCCTTGGCACGCACGGGCAGCTTTGTACGTGCTGCGGAACTTCGACATGTCACGCATCCGGCGTTCGGCCGACGCATCCGTGCGCTTGAAAGCTGGGCCGGCACCCCTCTGGTCAACCGGGCACATGTTCCCGTCACGTTAACCGAACAGGGCGAGATGTTACTGAAAACAGCCTGTCAGGTTGTGCATCAACTTGACATGATGCGCCGGCAAATCACCCTTGAAAACAGACAGGATCAGAACACCTTGCGCATTGCCACAGGCCGCACCTTGGCACGCACGCTGGTTACCGACTGGGTAGCAAACCTTCGTAAAGGGAAAAAACCAGTGCTTCCCACCAGCGCAAGCATTGATATCACCACAGGCACAACGGTGGAATTGACAACATTGCTGGCGCAGAACAAAACCGATTTGCTGTGCTGTTACGAACACCCCGCGCTCTCAACGGCACTTGATCCCGATAAATACCAGTACATGACCATGGTTACCGACAAACTTGTACCTGTTTGTCAGGCTGGATCCCGGGGCCAGTGCGTCTATCCACTCGATCCATCGGGCAGCTCTGTGCCACTGATCTACTACGCAGCGGGCATGTCAATGGCACGGATACTGAATGACCGGCTTGAAGCGTTACCTTATCCTCTGGTTCCCAGTGTGCGTTGCGACTCACTGGACGCAGCACTGAGTGCGGCGCTTCACGGTTTCGGTGTCGCCTGGTTGCCTTGGTCCCTGGTCATGTCTGAATGCAGGAAAAAATCGCTCACGCTCCTGGGTGGCAGAAGCGATCACATCACGTTTGAAGTTCGACTTTACCGCTCACGCGCGACAATCGGCCCGCTGGCCGAGGCTGCCTGGCAGTCTGCACAAAAGCGCTTCTGACCGAAACACGCCCAACACATGGCCACCCAACCGCACAACGTGCTTAATCAGCACAAGATTGTGCCTGATTGGCACATCCGAAAACATACCACGATCCAGAATTGATCCTAGCAGCCTGCCAGACCCGCAGCGCAGGTCGGGATATCCGTAAAACCACCCAAAGGATCGATCATGTCAAAGAAACCATTTGTCCGCAGCATTCTGGCCGCACTCGCTACCAGTACATTCTGTCTGGCGCTGCCCGCACACGCTGAAACCTACCCGTCGCGCCCCATCAATCTGGTGGTCGGGTATCCTGCGGGTGGAAGCCTTGACCTGACTGCACGTGTCCTGGGCGAAGCGCTGTCAGAGTACTTCAAACAAAGTGTCGTGGTTGAAAACCTTGGCGGAGCAGGCGGCACAATCGGTGCACAAAAAGTGGCCCGCGCCACCCCCGATGGTTATACCCTCTTCCTGGGTTCGACGAATGAAATGGTCATCGCCAGCATGATCAACGACAGCGTGCGTTATGACAGTCAAAAAGACTTCACCGCGATCGGTGTCATCGCTGCACAACCTCTGCTTCTTACTGCCTCGCCGGCTACTGGTACAAAAACCGCCGCCGATTACCTTAAAAACCTGAAAGCAGCCAAGCCCAACCAATTCAACTTCGGCTCCTCGGGTATCGGCACATCGTTGCACCTTGCCGGTGAAATGATCAACGAATCCACCGGCACAAAGGCCGAGCATATCCCTTACCGGGGCGTCACACCTTTGGTAACGGATCTGGTCAATGGCCAACTGAATTACGGCATTCTGGTCATGTCATCGGGCTTGCCACATGTGAAATCAGGCAAAATTGTGGCGCTTGGCACCACCGCACGCGAACGCTCGGCCGCAGCTCCCGACATTCCTCCGTTATCTGAAACTCCGGGCTTTGAAAAAGTTGACATTACGGTCTGGTTTTCATTGTATGGCCCTGCAAATATGCCCGCAGACATTGTTGCCTCGCTGCGTAAGGGTCTCGATGCGGCACTGACTTCGGAAACCTTTCGAAGCAAACTTGAAGCCAGTGGTGCCTCTGTGTTTGCGCCAGGTATAGATCCGGTGAAATTCCAGGCTGAACAAACTGAAAAATTCAAACACCTGGTGCGCCTTGCAGGCCTTGAACGCCAGTGATGCCACCTCGAAACTCCAGACTCTACGACGCTCAAGCTTTCACCGCACCATGCTATTTGATCTTCCTTACCCAGATCTATCATTCGAACGCACAGGCAACACCGGCACGCCGGGTGTCTGGCATTTCAACTCGGGACAACCTGGGCGATCCTTGCTCATTACATCACTAATTCATGGCAACGAGCTGTGTGGTGCCTGGGCACTGAAAGCCCTGCTTGCCAGTGGCCTGAAACCTGAAACAGGCAGTCTGACGCTTGCCTTCTGCAACCTTGACGGCTACGACGCCTTTGACGCGTTGAATCACGATGCAAGTCGTTTTGTCGATGAAGATCTGAACAGGGTCTGGCAAAGCAACAAGCTCACCTCACCCTCGACACGTGAACGACAACGCGCTGCAGCACTGCTGCCTTGGGTGAAACAGGCTGACTGGCTACTTGACTTGCACTCGATGCACGAACCGGGCGACCCCCTGTTACTTACCGGCACCTTACCGCGTAATATCGCCCTGGCAAGGCAACTGGCTGCCCCGGAACATGTGATTGTCGATGCAGGCCACAAAGACGGCACACGGCTGCGGGACTTCCAGCAATTCGGAGACCCTGCTCGGGACGATGCCTGTGCACTGCTGATTGAATGCGGTTTTCATGGCGACACACGCTCAGTCGCCGTGGCAAAAGACATGGTTGCACGTATGCTGAAGGCTTCCGGCATCTGTTCAGAAGAAAAAATTCCTTCCGAATGGTTTCTGCAAAATCATGCCGACCAACGCATCCTTCAGGTAACCCACGCTATTGTGGCGCCCTCGATGAATGTACGTTTTGCGAAAAACTGGCAGGGGCTGGAAACACTGCGCCATGCGGGCGAGGTTATTGGCTGGATAGACGACACACCTGTCGTAACCCCTTACGATAAGTGCACACTGATCATGCCATCGTTACGCCAGCTTAAACCGGGTGTAACGGTCGTACGACTGGCTCAAGACTACACGGAAAGCGCAGAATGACGTAGACACGGAACGCACACGCCAGTGTGCGTTCCAAATACACTACCAACAGCAAAAAGCCCTCTGGAATAAACCAGAGGGCTTTATTGGTTGCGGGGACAGGATTTGAACCTGTGACCTTCGGGTTATGAGCCCGACGAGCTGCCAGACTGCTCCACCCCGCGTCAGGCATTAAACATGTTTAAAATAAAACTAAACATGCTTTTAAAACTTGTTTGGCTGCTTGCGCTACCAAAGACGTAATAATGCCAGATCAAAACCAGGGTGTCAACCGTTTCCACAAAAAAACATAAAAAATCGACAAACCCGCTGTTTAACCCTGGGCAACCAGCTGCCGGGCAGGCATCATCTCCCAAAAGGGGCTGCATCATGACCATCCTTGTCCAGATTTCCGACCTGCATATCCGCGAGCACGGGAAAATTGCGTATGGCGTGCTTGACACCGCCACCTACCTTGATCAAACGGTAAAAACCCTGCTGCGCCTGCCGCAAGCGCCCGATGCCGTTATCGTTACAGGCGATCTTGCCGATTCCGGAAGCCTTGACGACTATGCCCGCGTACAACACCTGTTGTCCCGGTTGAATGTCCCGCTTTACCTGATGCCCGGCAATCACGATGACCGCGCGAATTTACGTACGGCATTTCCCGCACATACCTACCTGGGCAACAGCGGCTTCATTCAATACACCGCCCGGGTCGGGGAACTACACGTGGTTGCTCTTGACACCACTGAACCCGGCCAGGAGGCCGGCGCGTTGTGTACGGAACGACTCGACTGGTTGAACTCGACCTTGAACGCTCTGAGCGGTCAACCTGTCATCGTAGCGATGCATCACCCCCCGTTCAATACCCTGATCGGTCACATGGACGCCATCGGGCTGCGGGCCGGAACCAATGAACTGGAGACCCTGATCGCCCGCCACCCCAATGTTCAGCGCATTATTTGCGGTCACCTGCACCGGGCCATCGAAACGTGTTTCGGTGGCACCTTGGCCTCAATCTGTCCGGCACCTGCGCACCAGATCACGTTTGATCTTCACCCCCAGGCGCCCGCTACGTGGATACTTGAACCCCCTGCATTTCGTGTTCATGTCTGGGATGCCCAAAGCAAGCGCTTGATTTCGCATCTGGTTCCCGTGGGTCAATTCGATGGCCCACACCCGTTCGACTGAAAAATGAGGAACACAACGAAACGATCAAGGAACCAGCCACTGCATCAGCATCAGCCCGCCAAATACATGCGTATGCAGGATGGATCGTTTAATGAGGGTTTCCTGCACTGCACGGTCTGAAAGCGGGCCGTTGAGAGAATGCACGAGATACAAGGCGAACGGTGCGGTACACAGCGGCATCAAAGCCAGCCCAGTCAAGGAACCAGACAAGAAACCCGACATCAACAGGCCATAAGCTGCAAGGCACAACAAACCGTACCAAGTCCCGAAACAGCCTGCCCGCGTGCGCACCGCCAAGGTCATTTTTCCAGCCTGACGATCTGCGTTGATATCGGGAATCTGGTTTACGTAAAGAATAGCAGCAGCCATCAAACCAAATGCACCAGCCTGCAACAGTGTTGAAAGCCCGGGCACAGGCACCATCAGCATCGAAGCACCCACTACGATCAACCCCCAGGCCAAAGCAATGCCCAACTCCCCAAAAACACCCCGAGCCATCAACTTCAGAGGGGGTGCCGAATAAGCCCAACCCACCAATAAACCGGCCGCCCCCACCCAAAGCAAATTCCCGGTGGTGAGAAAACAGATGACGAGCCCGCCAGTCACCACGGCAAGAAACAGCCCCAAGGCTAGCCCCTTCACATGCTGCGGGCTGATTACTCCGTCCTGAATGAAACGACTACCGCCGGTAAAAGGGGAGATCCGGTCGGTATTTATCTGATCACTACCGTTCAGGTGATCGTGGTAGTCATTCAGCAGATTGGCGCCGGCATGGGCCACCAAAGCCAAAACAACGCCAAAAACAAGCACGGGCAAACTGCCCGTAGCATCGCGAACGGTCATGAAACCGATCAGGCAACCCAACAGGGTAATTGTGAGAAAACGTGGGCGTGTTGCAAGCAGATAGTCCATGCACGAGAGACTGAAAAATTCAAAGACAGTGGGCCTGACAAATTAACCGGCCACGCAGGCACGGCACAGGTTTGACTTCAGGCCGGTTCAGAGATTTCGATCAAATTAAGGTCGGGATCACGAACATACACTGAACGCAACGGATGACATGCCCCGGTGCGCATGACCGGGCCCTCGATGATCGGAATGCCGTGTTCCTGCAAGCGCTGAATGCAATCATCAAGTGGGATTGACGCGATAAAACAAAGATCAAGCGCCCCAGGTACCGGCAAATGCGCCTTGGGTTCGAACTCACGCCCCTTCACGTGCAGATTGATTTTCTGATTGCCGAAACGAAATGCAGTGCGCCCGGCACCAAAGGTTTCGAGGGTCATTCCAAGCACGTTGACATAGAAATTGATGCACGCGTGCTCGTTGTCGGTGGTCAGGACCAGGTGGTCAAGGTGATCAATCATGCAGGGGCTCCCGTATTAAAAACGCCGACCAGAACGTCTATCGACGCAGGCAAGTGTTCAATTAGGTGTGCCGGGTGAGGCACTGTAGCCGAAAACATGGGCAGCCAACAGCACACGACCCGTTGTTTTTTGCACAAGAACCCCGTGCCTGAACCCGAAGGATCTACAAAACCCCGCAAAAATGCTGTATAAATTCACAGCATTTAAATGGAGGTCAACCATGTACACCGTCACACTTGAAGGCTATTCAGAATCGTCGCTGCCCGAACGCGCTCGCCGCGAAGCGGAAGATCGTTTTCGTCGTACACTTGAGCGCTCGCTGGGCGGGCCTGAAGCGGTTACCGCAGCCTACAAAGCCTGGCAAAACGCCGAAGAAACATCCGAAAGCGAATTATCACCTGAAATCATGCTGCTGGCACGACAATGGCAGGCAGGTGCAACCCGTGCTTATCAAAGCGGGTTCACCGGCCTGGGCGAAAACCCCGAAGCCTGGTTCGATGTCAGGCTTGAGCGCTAACACATCCATAGCCCCTGTATACACATATACTCACAGCCAGCGGCGGAGAACTGATCATAGGGGTATTGTCACTTGTTGACATCGCACTGATCATGAACCTGCTGATCATCATTCTTTTCAGCGGCTACGAAAACTTCGTCTCAAAAATGGACGACCTGCACAACCACCAGGATCGTCCCGAATGGATGGGACACATCGGGTTCTCCGACCTGAAACTTAAACTGATCGGCTCCATTGTGGCGATTTCCGGTATTGAATTGCTCAAAGCCTTCATGAATGTCGACAATCTTTCCGATCGCCACCTGGCCTGGATGATTGGCATTCACGTCACCTTCCTGTTTTCAGGTCTGTTCTATGCAGCCATGGATCGCATCGCCGCCAAGGACCACTGATACAACCCGCATAAGCTTGCGCAAGGCCATCAGCTTGGCACTGCGTTACTACAAGGTTCTATCGGGGTACGGGGCGCCTGGGGTGCGTGTTCTGGCCAACAGAACCGTCAAGAAACATCCACAGCCTTCCCGCGATGCACCGCCAGCCAGACGGTCAGCTTGCCGGGCAAGGTTCCAGCTACCCGGTGCCGGCACCCTGCCGGCAACCAG
>JAAYGT010000149.1 GCA_012727555.1 Alcaligenaceae bacterium
GCCTGTTTGAGTGCGGCGCTTTCGACCAGCCGGGGGCTGGTCGATCCGCACGAGTTCTGGGCCCGCCCCGGTCAGGGCACCGACGGCGGGAAGCCCCAACGGGGCCGTGTGAGGCACGAACCGCTGCGGCCACCCCCGCCAGAACCGTCTTAAAACACCAAGGGTCGCCCATAAATCGACAACTGCCTTAAGCGACCAACGACTGCCCCTGATCCGGCAACCACGCTAAAGAACCCAACAGAACCCCAAAACGCTCAGGCAAACCCGCCCAGCACCTCAAGCCGTGCCGCACGCAGCAGTTCGCGAATCCGTTGCGGTTCACCCGCTGCAGAACGTGCCAAGGCACCCGCATCAATGGCGCGCACCGCCGCCACCAGACGTTCAAAGAAAATAGCGTCAACCCCCTGCACCGCACAGCCAGCAGCCTGAACCAAAGCCATAAACCGCTCGGGTTTGCGAAAAACATCGAGCGCTTCGAGGCACTCAAGAACAGCTGGCACATTGCGGACCGATGGGCCGGCAACAGCGCCAGAAGCCAGCAGATGCAGAACGTGTGGCAGCAACCGGGCCTGATCAACACATTCAGACGGCGCACGCACATGGCGTGCGATGGCCGCAGGATCCGGCGACAGCCGACACGCCAGCGCAAAGCGCCCCGGCAAGGGAATATCCGAACCGACAGCACTCGCCAGTTCAGCCGCCTGTGCCGTGTCATCGAACACAAACCCCGGCATGACACGCTCAAGGGCCCCCGTACCCTGCAATACCTGGAGCATGCGCGCAGGCGCCTGTGTCATCAGCCCCTTGGCCAGTTCACGCCACACACGCTCGGGCACCAGGGCATCAACCTCGCCACCGGACACCAGCTGGCATGCCAGCGCGTGCGTTTCAGGGGCAACAGTGAATTCAGGAAAACGCGCGGCAAAACGTGCCAGACGCAACAGCCGGACAGGGTCTTCAACAAACGCCTGCCCCACATGACGCAATACACGCTGCTGCAGATCGTGCATGCCGTTCAGCGGATCGACAAAGCCCTGAAGCGGTGACCAGGCAATCGCATTTACAGTCAGGTCGCGTCGTTGCAAGTCATCCGTCAGGGTGACATCAACCCCGGTATGAAACGTGAAACCCTTGTAACCCCGACCGGACTTGCGTTCAGTACGTGCCAGCGCAAATTCTTCATGGGTTACAGGATGCAGAAAAACGGGGAAGTCACCGCCAACCGGCGTGAAACCCCGTGCCGCAAGATCTTCGGGCGCTGCCCCCACCACCACCCAATCGTAATCGCCCGGCGCCTGACCCAGCAGGGCATCGCGCACGGCCCCGCCCACAACGTAAACATCAAGGCCCTTGAGCCGTGCATCGTTGACAAAACCACCGCGCTGCTCAAGCGCACGGCGCGCCAGGGCAAGGCTTTCCTGGGGGATCATGGCAGATCGACCTTGCGGCGAGCCGCCGGTGCAATCGTTCCAAGGCGCTGTTTAAGGGACTGGGGCTGCCCCGTGAACATGGCGGCATAATAGGTGGCATTGGACAACACGTGCTTCACGTACAACCGGGTTTCCGTGAACGGAATGGTCTCGGCAAATACGGCCCCCTCAACCGGGCCCAGCAAACGCGAACGCCACTGAACGGGACGGCCCGGCCCCGCGTTGTAACCGGCTGTGGCCAGCACTTCAGAACCGTTCAGATCATTAAGCACCATGCTCAGGTAACGCGTGCCCAGAATCGTGTTGGTGTCAAAATCATTGACCGAAGCCGGGGTGAAGTCTTTCATGCCGATCTTGCGGGCAACCCAGCGTGCCGTGGCCGGCATCAGCTGCATCAGGCCAGACGCCCCCACTTTGGAACGGGCATCGGTAATGAAACGGGATTCTTGCCGGATCAGGCCATAAACCCAGGCCGGATCAAGATTGATTTCACGGGCCTTTTCAGAAACACGCCCCTCGAAGGGCGCAATGAAACGCTGGCTGAAATCAATTTCCGACTTGGTCAGCTGGGATGTATTGATGACACGATCGTAAATGTGCTGCTCGCGGGCGAACTCGGCAGCAGCACGCAACTGCCGGTCTGTCATGCCGCGCAAGGCATAGTTCCACTCGGGTACGGCCTCTTGGCGCCAGCCCAGGTCGAACAAGGCAACAGCACGCTGCAGACCGGAATTCATACGCGCCTGCTGCAGTTCATCGGGGGTGACAGGGCTGGGAACCGCAGGTGCCTTGATTGTTTGCCCCAGTTCTTCAAGTGCCAGCTGCCCGTAGAAATCAAAACCCGAAGCGATGCTTTCATAGTGCTTTTTGGCAGCCGTTTTATTGCCCTGTGCCTCGAGCGCCCGGGCATACCAGTACATCCACACCGGTTCAGCAGCCTGACGGGCCGACATACGGCGAATGGCGTTGGCGACCTGGTTCCAGTCGATGGGCTGCTGACGCAGTTCGGAACGCACTTGCCAGGCATGGTTATAGTCAGTAAGACGTGCATTACCGGATTGCCTGTACCACTGCACGGCATTGGGCTCGACATTCAGCGCAGCAACCAGGCCAAACTGGCTCCAGACCCATTCCAGATTCGGCTTGGGAATGCGCGAGGCCCAATTGGCTTGTATCCATTGGGCATTCTGTTCACGCTCGTTACCGTAGGCCAGACGCGACAGGGCCAGTGTGACCAGTTCTGTTTCTGACAAAGTTTTGGGTTTATCCTGCCCCTGCAACCACCGCTTGGGGTCTTTCATGATGGCGGTGTACTGGTTCATTTCCGGCGCGCTGAACATAATGGCCGCCAGGCGACGAGCATTACCGGCCTTGCTGGTTTCCAGTTCGGCGCGGAACAACCACTGCCATTCCTGCCACCGCACGACATGGCGATCCACAAACTGATCAAGCATGTCCCAGCACACACCCACGGGCTTGAACGCTTCAATGGCATCGGTGCCACGCACCTTGAAACCGGTCATGTGACGCGCCAGGTAATAGGCACAGGTTTCCTGGGCATCGGGGTTGGCCAAAGGCCACAGTGACGTGGCCAACGCATAATTGCCCGACCGGGTGGACGCCACCAGCCAGTCGCCCTTCAGGCGATCTGCCAGGTAGCTTGCCGAGTGCGTACGGAAAAATTCGCGCATGGCGGCGTCGGGTACCGGGATAGCGGGATTGGTCAGTTGTTGATGCAACTGCCAATATTCAGCCCAGGTGCCCAGCACGGGATCTTGCCGGGCCACCGGCACGAGTTCGGCGAGTCTGGCCCAGTTCCTGGCACGTACCGCCTCGCGGGCATCGATCACCGCCTGACGGGCCTGGGGAGGCACATTCTGCACCGCCGGCACAGAAGGCAAAGGTACAGGTGCCAATGAGGCCACCTGAATGGGTGTGCCGGACGCAGCATCGGCCGTTGCCGCCTGGCGGGCAGTCAAACCCGCAGAGTCGGCGGCACCACCGACGCGTGCAGCGGAAGATTCGCCGGCCACAGGGCCTGACACAGACTGCGAAGACGATGCCTGGGACGGTGTTTCAGCACCAGCACAGCCAAACAAACCGGCGATCAGCGTAACGCCGAACGCCATTCGGGAGAATCCAGCAAGGGGACGCACACACGCATCCGGTGTTTTCTGATACCGTTGCCATTGAAAAGACATCTTTTAACCTCGATTACGTGTATTCATGACCACCCACAGTGCCCCTGCGAACACCGACCTGCGTACGCGCCTGAAAGAAAAGCGTCGCCAGATGAGCCCGCAAGCCACAGAACGAGGCGGGCTGCTGATGCGCGGCCGCCTGTACACCTGGCTTGCCACAAACGCCACCCGACTGCGTGAAGAAGGCAAAACACCCCCCGACACCATTGCCGCATTCTGGCCACTGCCGGGTGAACCCGACCTTCGCCCGCTGTTGTATACCTGGGCACAAGAAGAAGGATACCGCGTCTGCCTGCCTGTCGTCACGGGGCCAGATCAACCTTTACAGTTCAGGCTGTGGTCGCCCGATGAACCAATGCGCACAGGAAACTTCGGGATTCAGGAACCCACCGGAGACATCGTGCCAGCGCCGGCCGTGATTCTGGTGCCGGTGCTGGGCTATACACGCCAGGGCGACCGCATCGGCTACGGCAAAGGCTACTATGATCGCACACTGGCCTCCCTGAAACAGGCCGGGCACCACTTCACCACCCTGGGCCTTGCCTGGGCCACCGGTGACTTATCAGACGAACCCTACACACCCGCAGCGCACGATGTCCCCCTTGACGGCATTCTGACCGACATGGGCTGGGCGGTACCCGCACCGATATTGAGCTGAACAGCACCGACGCCCGATTGAACCGCCAAGGCGCCCCACTTGATCATGCATGTACTAAAACCAAATATCGCCCGAAAAAGGGCCGAACAGCGCTTGCACTTAACTAAAAAGCACGACGCGCTTGAACCCGACTGTAAACCTGCCCATAACTACAGGGTTGAAAACCCAACAGTGGCCCGGCAGGCCGCCAAACATGTGTTGCCGTGAGGTTCTGTCGGAGTGTAGATTCGCCTCGGGTGCTTGAGCACGCCGTCGTTGTGGCCCTGACCGGGGGAACAAGGGGCCAGTTGTCTGAGCGCGACGCTTGTCGATCCACTGGATCGACCGCGCGAGTTCTGGACCCGCCCCGGTCAGGGCCACAACGACGGGAAGCCCGCAGGGCCGTGCGATGCACCCGGAGCGAATTTACACACCGACAGAACCGTCAAAGAATACCTGAAACCGTCGCAAGAACACCCCCATTTCACCGCGCAACAGCCAGACCTTCCCAGATCGAACGGGTGGCATCGGCATTGTTCAGCGTATAAAAGTGCAAACCCGGCGCCCCGTTGTCGAGCAATTCATTACTCAGGGCACGGATGAAATCAATACCAAATGCACGTATGGACGCCTTGTCATCGGCGAAATCAGCAAGACGCAACCGCAACCAGCGTGGAATTTCAGCACCGCACATCGATGAAAAACGTGCGAGCTGGGTGAAATTGGTGATGGGCATGATACCCGGCACCACGGGAATACTTACCCCGCGAGCCGTGACACGATCCATGAAATCGTAATAGGCATCGGCATTGAAAAAATACTGGGTAATGGCGCTGTTGGCCCCTTCCTGGACTTTGTTCACGAAATGGTTCAGGTCGGCCTGGGCGCTGGTGGCCTGCGGGTGGGTTTCCGGGTAGGCCGCCACTTCGATATGAAACCAGTCACCGCTGTGTTCGCGAATGAAGCGCACCAGATCACTGGCGTAATGCAGTTCACCTGCGCCCCACCCCATACCCGAGGGAAGATCGCCGCGCAGGGCAACAATACGGCGCACACCCAGACCGCGGTAGGTGTCGAGCATGTCGGCCAGATCAGTACGCGAAGAACCAATGCACGAAAGGTGGGGTGCAGCATCGAAACCCAGGTGCTGCATTTGCTGCACGGTATCGAGCGTGCCGCTGCGGGTTGAACCGCCGGCACCAAACGTGACGCTGACGTAAGCCGGCCCAAGCGGCAACAACTGGGCTGCGGATTCTTCCAGCCGGGCCTGCGCCGCCGCATCGCGCGGCGGGAAAAATTCCAGGCTGATCGCCCGGGAAGCAATAGGTGAAGTCATGAGGGGATCAGATTCGACAAAAGCCCCGACACGATGCTGTACACAATGGCTCCGATCACGGCCCACCAGAACCCATTCACTTGAAAACCCTTGAGAATGGAACCGGCAAACCAGAATACCAGCGCATTGAGCACCAGCAGAAACAGACCCAACGTGACAACCGTGATGGGCAAGGTAAGCACGATGAGCACGGGCTTGACCAGTGCATTGAGCAGGCCAAGCACCAGTGCAGCAATAAGGGCGGACCCAAACGAGGCCACCGTGATACCCGGCAGAATGTACGCCACCACCAGCAGCGCCACGGCATTCAGGATCCAGATAAGAATCAATTCCATGGTTGCGTCTCCCGGGCATCAGCCCACAATGAACAATCAGTAACGGTAATGTTCGGGTTTGTAAGGGCCCGTGACCGGCACATTGATGTAGGCAGCCTGCTGGACCGACAGCGTTGTCAGCTGGACACCCAGTTTTTTCAGGTGCAGGCTGGCCACTTTTTCGTCAAGGTGCTTGGGCAACACATACACTTTACCTTTCTGGTAGGCCTCACCACGTGTGAAGAGTTCGATCTGGGCAATGGTCTGGTTGGTGAACGAGGCCGACATCACGAACGAGGGGTGACCGGTGGCGCAACCCAGGTTCACCAGGCGGCCTTTGGCCAGCAGAATAATACGCTTGCCATCAGGGAAAATGACGTGATCGACCTGAGGCTTGATTTCTTCCCATTGCAGGCTTTCAAGCGAAGCGACATCAATTTCGTTGTCAAAGTGACCAATGTTGCAAACAATGGCCTGGTCTTTCATGCGGTCCATGTGCTGGCGTGTGATCACATGGTAGTTACCGGTGGCCGTCACGAAAATATCGGCTTTGTCGGCCACTTCATCGAGCGTAACCACGCGGTAACCTTCCATGGCGGCCTGCAATGCGCAAATGGGATCGACTTCAGTGACCCACACCTGGGCACGCAAGGCAACCAGCGCCTGGGCGC
>JAAYGT010000150.1 GCA_012727555.1 Alcaligenaceae bacterium
CCATGGATATCAACGTGAACGGCGTCTTTTATTGCGCACAGCGTGCCGGTCGGATCATGGTGGATCAAGGCAGTGGCGTCATTCTGAATATGTCTTCCATGTATGGCACGGTTGCAGCACCCGAGCGTGCTGCCTACTGCACCAGCAAGGCAGCGGTCGCCATGCTGACCAAAGTACTGGCCATTGAATGGGGGGCGCAGGGGGTGCGGGTCAATGCCATTGCGCCCGGCTACGTCAGAACGGCGCTTGTGGATGACCTGGTCAGCAAAGGGCGCATGGATCTTGATGCCTTGGTGCACCGAACGCCGTCGCGCAGACTGGGAACCACGGATGATATCGCGGCGCTTGCTCTTTTCATGGCATCGGCGGGTGCTTCGTTCATGAATGGTCACGTCGCTGTTTCCGACGGTGGCTGGTCAGCCTACAGCTATATCTGATCCATGAACCCACATTATCGAATCATTCAAACGACTACCGGGAGACTCCTCCATGCCTGATATCACCACGCTTTCGCCCGCTGCACCCTGGGTTGAACTGCGATCGACCGAAAGTGACTGGACTAATGCCGACTCCAAAGTGCTGGGTACCTTGCTGAGCCACATGCACCTTGTGCGTGCCTTCGAGGAAACCGTGATCGAACTCGCCATGGAAGGGCTGGTGCATGGGCCGGCCCATTCCAGTATTGGCCAGGAAGGGGGCGCTGCCGGTGCTTTGGCTTTTTTGCGCACAACCGATCAGATCAACGGTTCGCACCGGGGGCATCATCACTTTCTCAGCAAAGCCCTGGCCCATGTGGCCCCGGGCGGATTTGATCCAACGGCCGACATTGGCGCGGCTACTCAGGCACTCCTGCAAAAAGCACTGGCAGAAATCCTTGGGCTTGCCCAAGGATTTTGCCGGGGGCGTGGCGGTTCCATGCACCTGCGTTGGGATGAAGCGGGTGTGCTGGGCACAAACGCCATCGTGGGTGGCGGGGTACCCTTGGCAGCCGGTGCTGCCTGGGCACACCGCCATGCCGGTACGGACAACGTCGCTGTCACGTTTTTTGGTGATGGCGCAGTCAATATCGGTTCCGTCCTTGAAACCATGAACCTGGCGGCGGCCTGGTCGCTTCCCCTGTGTTTCTTCATCGAAAACAATCAGTATGCCGTTTCCACGCACATCAACGAGGTAACCGCAGAGCCACGGCTTTCGGCGCGCGGTCAGGCCTTCAATATTCCGGGTTGGAAAGTGGATGGTATGGATCCCCTGGCGGTTCATCTGGCCATGCAGCAGGCGCTTTCCCATATGCGTGCCGGCAAGGGGCCGGTCATTATCGAGGCCGATGTTTACCGGTTCTTTCACCAGAACGGCGGCTATCCCGGCAGCGCATTTGGTTATCGCAGCAAAGAAGAAGAAGCTGCCTGGCGCGCACGCGACCCGCTGGAGCACCTGGGGGAGCGCATGAAAGCGCTCGAACTCTTGACCGATGACCAGATCAAGGCGTTGCGTTCGCGTGCGCAACAGGCGATGTCACTCGCCGTTCAGGCGCTTACCGAGGTTGATCCCTCAAGCGCTACAGGAAAGCGCCGGATTCAACCCGCTTTATGGCCCGAACCGGGCTTTCGTGATGTCGGTCTGCGCGGCGATGCTTCGGAATTGAACGGCTTGCGTACTGAAGAAGAAGCCACGTTCAAGGGGGTATTGCAGGACCGCAAATTCATTGATGTTGTGGCCGATGTCATGGATCGGCGCATGCAGACCGACCCTGGCGTGGTTGTATTGGGCGAAGATGTACACCGTCTCAAAGGGGGGACGAACGGTGCCACCCGTGGTCTGAAAGACAAGTATCCGGATCGTGTGCTGGGTACACCCATCAGTGAAAATGCCTTTGCCGGTCTGGGTGGCGGTTTGGCCATGGATGGTCGCTATAAACCAGTGATCGAGTTCATGTATCCCGATTTCATGTGGGTCGCGGCTGACCAGGTGTTCAACCAGATCGGCAAGGCACGTCACATGTTCGGTGGTGACATCGACATGCCGTTGGTACTGCGCTCCAAGGTGGCTATGGGAACCGGTTACGGGTCGCAGCATTCCATGGATCCCGCCGGTATTTTTGCCACCAGTCCGGGCTGGCGCATCGTGGCCCCATCGACCCCTTTCGATTACGTCGGGCTGATGAACGCCG
The DNA here is from genome assembly GCA_012727555.1 of Alcaligenaceae bacterium. Lineage (GTDB taxonomy): Bacteria > Pseudomonadota > Gammaproteobacteria > Burkholderiales > Burkholderiaceae_B > JAAYGT01. The sequence goes on from JAAYGT010000150.1 coordinate 2,168, forward strand.
CCTTGCAACTGAAAGACCCCGTGCTGGTCATTGAACATGTCGATCTCTATGCTTCGACAGGTCCTGCGCCCGTTGACGATCTGGATTATCTGACCCCCTTCGGCAAGGCGGTCGTGCGCCGCACAGGAAATGATCTGACAGTGCTGACCTACCTCTCCATGCCTCAACACGTTCTCGAAGCGGTGGAAATGACGGGTGTCGATGCCGAGGTCATTGATCTGCGTTGGCTGGATCGGGCCAGCCTTGATTGGGAAACCGTTGAGGCCAGTATTCGTAAAACCAACAACGTGCTGATTGTTGAGCAGGGTGCGCTGGGCACGTCCTATGGCGGTTGGCTGGCTGACGAGCTGCAACGCAGGTGCTTCGACTGGCTGGATCAGCCCATACAGCGTGTAACCGGCGGTGAGGCTTCCCCAAGTATTTCCAAGGTGCTTGAACGTGCTGCGTGCGCACGCACTGAAGAAGTGATCGAAGGTTTGCAGCGTGTCATGGCGGGTCAGGGCCGGCCACTGACTTCTTACCGCAGTGATCTTGTCCGGAGCAACTGAAATGGCGACACCGATTTTCATGCCGGAAATTGCGGCCAACATGACCTCGGCCCGCCTTGTTGCGTGGTATCTGGCCGAAGGCGATCCCGTGCAGGTTGGCCAGCCGCTGGCGGATATAGAAACCGACAAGGCGGTCATTGAGTACACAGCCGAGGCGGATGGCATACTGGGCAAGATCCTTGTGCCTGCCGGTGCGGAGGCTGCGGTGGGCGACCCCATTGCGTTGTTGCTGGCCGAAGGCGAAGCGGTCGATGCCCTGAATACCCTGCCGTCTGCGACAGCTTCAGCAGCACCCGTTCCTCCTATTGCCTCCGGTGCTGAATCGGTGCCAGCCGATTGTGCTGACCGTATTTTTGCGAGCCCGCTGGCTCGCCGGCTTGCAGCGGAGTCGGGCATTCACCTGTCATTGATCCAGGGTTCAGGCCCGCACGGTCGTATTGTGAAGCGCGATGTTCAGCACGCTTTGCAGCAGACCGCTGTCAATCGTCTGGTTGTTCCTGCTGCGCCTGCAGCAATCGCAGTACCAGGCGCACCGGCTGCAACGGCAGCAATGCCAGCAACGGCGGTGCCTGCAGCAACAGAAACAACACGGCTGGCATCGCCGGCACCTGCACACACTGCACAAACCGCGGGTGCCCCTGATTCGTCTGGTCCGGTTGCCGGGGTTACACGAACACCCCACAGTGCCATGCGCCGCACCATTGCCCGTCGTCTTCTGGAAAGCAAGACAACCGTGCCGCATTTCTATCTGCAGGCCGATTGCAATGCCGGCGCATTGGTGGTGCTTCGTCAGCAGATCAATGCCGTGTCCGCCACCAAGGTGTCATTGAATGATCTGGTGGTGCGTGCCGTTGCCGTGGCCTTGCGTTCGGTGCCCGAGATGAACGTCAGCTGGTCGGACGACGCATTGCTGTCGTATGACAGCATCGATATTTCCGTGGCCGTGTCAACGCCTGCCGGTCTGATCACCCCGGTGGTTCGGGGTGCCGACACACTGACCGTCACCCGTCTTGGTCAGACCATCGCTGCCCTGGCCGAGCGTGCACGCGCCGGGCGTTTGCAACCTCATGAATATCAGGGTGGCACGTTCACCGTCAGCAATCTGGGCATGTATGGTGTGCAGAATTTCGCAGCCATCATCAATCCACCCCAGTCAGCCATTCTGGCGGTGGGGGCGGTAGAGCAACGTCCGGTTGTCGATGCCGATGGCGCGATTGTTGCCGCCACGCTCATGTCAGTCACGTTGTCGGTCGACCACCGGGTGATCGACGGTGCGCTGGCTGCCCGCTGGCTGGCCGAGTTCCGCCGCTGCATTGAAACACCGTTGCTGATCACCGTTTAAGGGGGCCTCATGTCGGAAAAGCAGTATGACGTTGCCGTGATCGGTGCCGGTCCGGGGGGGTACGTTGCGGCAATCCGGGCAGCACAACTGGGCTTGCGTACCGTGCTGGTCGAGCGAGCCGAACTGGGGGGCGTTTGCCTGAACTGGGGGTGTATTCCCACCAAAGCGTTGTTGCGCAGTGCCGATGTGCTGCGTCTGGTGCGCAGGGCGGAACAGTTTGGTGTGAACACCTCATCGCCCGTGGCAGATCTGCAGGCCATGGTCGCTCGTTCACGTGGCGTTGCATCGCAACTGCAGCGTGGCGTCGCCCACCTGATGAAAAAAAACGGTGTTCATGTGATTCAGGGCAGTGCGGTGCTGCACGGCAAAGGGGTGCGTGTCACACAGACCAACGCCGTGCTTGATTTGCACGCCACACACCGCATTCTGGCCACCGGTGCCCGTGCCCGGATCTTGCCCGGGCTGGAGCCCGACGGCAGCACGATCTGGACCTACCGTGAAGCCCTGAAACCGCCTGTGCAGCCCAAGCGTATGCTGGTCGTGGGGGCGGGTGCCATTGGTGTCGAATTTGCCTGCTTTTATCAGGCGCTGGGTGTGCAGGTTACCCTCGTTGACCGTGCCGAGCGTGTTTTGCCGGCGGAAGACGAGGATGTATCCGCTCTCATGGCCAAAGCCCTGCGTGAACAGGGGATTGCCCTGGTGCTGGATAATGCGGGCCTGAGCGCAGAACGTCCAGGTGATGCCTGGACGGTTCACCTGGATGCTTCACCTGCCCCTGTGCAGGTTGATGTCATTCTGCAGGCAGCGGGCATTGTGGGCAATGTCGAGGGCCTGGGGCTTGAGCAAACCGCCGTTCAAGTGCGTGATACGCACATCGTCACGGACCGCTTCGGTGCAACCCATGAGTCGGGTGTGTATGCAATCGGCGATGTTGCCCAGGGGCCCTGGCTCGCCCACAAGGCATCGCACGAGGCTGTCCTTTGCATCGAAAAAATCGCCGGGCTGAATCCGCACCCTTTGAACACTGACCGTGTGCCGGCCTGTACCTACGGCTTTCCCCAGGTGGCGCATGTGGGGCTCACCGAACGTCAGGCGCGTGAGCGTGGCCATCAGGTTCGGATCGGACGCTTCCCGTTCAGTGCCAATGGTAAAGCCATTGCGCTGGGTGCAACCGAGGGGTTTGTGAAAGTGGTTTTCGATGCGGGCAGCGGCGAGCTGCTCGGAGCTCACATGATCGGCGAAGAAGTCACCGAGATGATTCAGGGCTATGGCCTGGCCATGGGCCTTGAAACCACCGAAGCGGAATTACTGCACACCATTTTTGCCCACCCCACGCAATCAGAAGCCATGCATGAAGCCGTCTTGTCGGCTTACGGACGTGCCATTCACATTTGAATACCCTGGCAGCCTGTCGGAACCAGATATGGACGTTTTACAGAAATCACCCACTTCATACAGATTTTGAATCCAACCCAAACGTTGCAGCTGCCCCTGTGAGCCTCAGCAGGGGAGGGGCGTCCATTAGTTACTTCAGCATGCCGTCTTTGCAGCCCTGACGATTCATTCAAAGAGGCCCGGCAGTTTCATCGAACCAGCGTTTCCGTGAGGTTCTGTCGGGGTGTGGGGTCGCCTCGGGTGCTTGAGCACGCCGCCGTTGCAGCCCTGACCGGGGAAACAAGGGTACAGTTGTGTGAGCGCGACGCTTGTC
>JAAYGT010000151.1 GCA_012727555.1 Alcaligenaceae bacterium
AGTGAAAAAGGCAGGGTGATCAGGCCCAGAACCAGTTGAACCCACAAAATGACCAGAATGAAGAGGTCGGTGCGGTGGCTGGTGAGGCGGATGCGTGGGTCAAAAATGCGACGGTGCAACAGCATGGACAGGCCGATGAAACAGATGAAACCGGCCACACCCCCGGCATACACAGCAATCAGCTGCTTGGTGCCCGGGCTGAGAAACGGCTCGTAGACAAAGTGAGGAGTGAGCAACCCCACGGTGTGGCCGCCAAACAGGAACAGAATGCCCACGTGGAAAAGGTTGCTGCCCCAGCGCAATTGGCGCGCGCGCAGCAATTGCGAGGAATCACTTTTCCAGGTGTATTGGTCGCGATCAAAACGCGCCAGGCTGCCCATCAGGAAGACCGTCAGGCAAATGTAGGGATAAACATTGAAGAAGAAATTATGCAGCGTGCTCATGCCTACGCTCCTTGATGATGTTCGGGCGACTTGTTGGAAGCCCGCTTCACGATACGAATGGGTTGCGGCTGGTTGGGCTTGCTCTGGCCCTGGGTGGAGCACCCACCAAAGGCTTCCGGTTCAGCCCAGCTTTCGTCGAGATCCTGTTCGGGTTCGATGGCAATCGCTTCCGCCTTCTCACCGGCCAGTTCCAGAACAGCGGCCAGAACACTGGCGTAGGGACTTTCCCGGCTGATCAGAGCACTGAAGATGGCCCGCACAATGTGTGCAAATTCCCCAAGGAATTCCTGAGCCTGCTGAGCAGGCTGGGAAGACGCAAACTCCAGCAGCACAGGCAAGTAGTCGGGCAGTTCATCGGGATCCAGCAATAAACCTGCTTTTTCGTAGGTTTGCACCAGGTCGACCATGGCGGGACCACGATCGCGGGAGTCGCCATGAACGTGTTCGAACAGCAACAACGATGTGCGGCGACCACGGTCGAAAATTTCGACGTACTCGGCTTCAACCTGCATGGCGGGGCGACTGGTGAGCTGGGCGATAAGGCGGCTCAGTTCTTCAATGCGGGCCGGATCCAGAGCGTTTTCTGATTGCAATGCATCGATCAGGTCGGTGGCATGCGAACGTAAGTTGGCATCCGGGTAACGCAAAAGGTACGCCAACGCACGCAGAGTAAGGCGTGCCTCAGGCGCTTTTCGTGAGAATAGTGACATGTCAGGCCTCGACTTTGATGGGAACGGTGCGCTTTTTCTCGCTGCCGAACAAACTGGTTTCAGTGACGCCTTCCGAACACCCGTTACCGAAGCTGAAACCGCAACCACCGCGTACGTTGAAGGCGTTTTCGGCATATTCACGGTGTGCCGTGGGAATGACAAAGCGGTCTTCGTAGTTGGCAATGGCCATGTAGCGATACATGTCTTCGACTTCCTGGGCTGTCAGGCCAACCTGATTCAGAACCTCGTGGTTCAGTACACCGTCAACGTGCTTGGAGCGCTGGTAGGCACGCATGGCCAGCATGCGTTCAAGGGCACGAATGACCGGGGCCGTGTCACCGGCAGTAAGAATGTTGGCCAGGTACTTGACCGGAATGCGCAACTGGGTGACATCAGGCAGTTCGCCCTTGGAGGCAACCTGGCCGGCATTGGCAGCCGAGGTAATGGGCGACAGGGGCGGTACGTACCAGACCATAGGCAGCGTACGGTATTCCGGGTGCAGCGGCAGGGCCACTTTCCAGTCGACGGCCATTTTGTAGACCGGGCTCTGGCGGGCAGCCGCCAGCCAGGCGTCGGGTATGCCATCTTTGCGTGCTTGTTCAATGACGGCCGGATCATTCGGGTCGAGGAAGATGTCGAGCTGTGCTTTGTACAGATCTTTTTCGTCGGGGACACTGGCGGCTTCAGCGATGCGGTCGGCATCGTAGAGCAGAACACCCAGGTAGCGGATACGACCCACGCAGGTTTCCGAGCAGACGGTTGGTTGACCGGCTTCGATACGGGGGTAGCAGAAAATGCATTTTTCAGCCTTGCCGCTCTTCCAGTTGTAGTAGATCTTTTTGTACGGGCAGCCGCTGACGCACATGCGCCAGCCACGGCATTTGTCCTGGTCGATCAGCACAATGCCGTCTTCTTCACGCTTGTAGATCGAACCGGACGGACACGATGCAACACAGGCCGGGTTCAGGCAGTGTTCACACAAGCGCGGCAGGTACATCATGAAGGTGTTTTCGAACTGCCCCACCATGGCTTTCTGGGTGGCATCGAAGTTGCTGAAGTTGCTGTCTTTGCTGCGTTTGCTGAATTCGCCGCCAAGAATTTCTTCCCAGTTCGGACCCCATTCGATTTTTTCCATGCGCATGCCCGTAATGAGCGAGCGCGGGCGTGCCGTGGGCGCGTGCTGCATTTCCGGCGCGGTGTGCAGGTGGTCGTAGTCGAAGGTGAACGGCTCGTAGTAGTCGTCGATTTCCGGCAAGTGCGGGTTGGCGAAAATTTTCATGAGCAACTGCCACTTGTTGCCCTGGCGGGGCACAATGGAGCCGTCGGATTTACGGACCCAGCCGCCTTTCCATTTGTCCTGGTTTTCCCATTCTTTCGGGTAACCGATGCCGGGCTTGGTTTCCACGTTGTTGAACCAGGCGTATTCCACACCCGGGCGACTGGTCCAGACGTTTTTGCAGGTAACGGAACAAGTGTGACAACCAATGCATTTGTCCAGGTTGAGCACCATGCCGATCTGTGCGCGAATTTTCATTTCATGACTCCTGTTGATCTGCCGCGGTATCAGGGGTTTTCGCCCTGGGATTGATAGGCTTTTGCCAAATGGTCGTCCCGCGGCGTATCAAGCCAGTCGACCTTTTTCATTTTCCGAACCACCACGAATTCATCGCGGTTGGTACCAATGGTGCCGTAGTAGTTGAAGCCGTAGCTGTACTGGGCATAGCCGCCGATCATGTGGGTGGGTTTGGTGACAATACGGGTGACCGAGTTGTGGATACCGCCACGCACACCGGTGATTTCCGCTCCGGGGGTGTTGATGATTTTTTCCTGGGCATGGTACATGAGCACCATGCCGGGGTTCACACGCTGGCTGACCACGGCACGGGCCGCGATGGCACCGTTGATGTTGAACAGTTCCACCCAGTCGTTGTCTTCAATGCCGGCCTTGCGGGCGTCGTCTTCACTGAGCCAGATCACCGGACCGCCACGGTTGAGCGTGAGCATGTGCAGGTTGTCGGAGTAGGTGGAGTGAATGCCCCACTTCTGGTGCGGTGTGATGAAATTCAGCAGGATTTCGGTGTTGCCGTTCGACTTCACACCGTGGATACCTGCCGTGGCTTTCAGGTCGACGGGCGGGCGATAAGTAGAGAAGCCTTCACCGAAAGCGATCATCCAGGGGTGATCCTGGTAGAACTGCTGACGACCTGTGAGCGTACGCCACGGGATCAGTTCATGCACGTTGGTATAACCGGCGTTGTAGCTGACTGTTTCGCTTTCGATCCCGCTCCAGGTGGGCGAACTGATGATCTTGCGAGGCTGCGCCTGGATATCGCGATAACGGATTTTTTCGTCTTCGCGGTACAGGGCCAGGTGGGTGTGATCACGGCCGGTCTGTTTGCCCAGTGCTTCCCAGGCTTTGACAGCGACATGGCCGTTGGTTTCCGGGGCCAGTTGCAGAATGGTTTCGCAGGCATCGATATCGGTGACGATACGCGGACGCCCCTGACTGATACCGGGTTCACTGGTGACACCGTTCAGTTGGCCAAGCTGTTCCACTTCGATGTCAGTGTTCCAGCCGATGCCTTTGCCGCCATTGCCCAGTTTGTTCATCAGGGGGCCCAGAGAAACAAATTGTTTATAGAGGTTGGGGTAATCGCGCTGGGCCACGACAATTTGCGGTGCCGTTTTGCCTGGAATAAGGGCACATTCGCCTTTTTTCCATTCCTTGACACCAAAGGGCTGGGCCAGTTCGGCCGGTGTGTCGTGCATGAGCGGATTCAGAACCACTTCACTTTCGACATCGAGGTGACCCACACACACTTCGCTGAAGGCCTTGGCGAACCCTTTGTAGATTTCCCAGTCGGAACGCGACTGGAACACGGGGTCTACGGCCGCTGACAGCGGGTGAATGAAGGGGTGCATGTCGCTGGTGTTCAGGTCGTTCTTTTCGTACCAGCTGGCGGTAGGCAGCACGATGTCGGAATACAGGCAGGTGGTGCTCAGGCGGAAGTCGAGCGTAACCAGAAGGTCGAGCTTGCCACGCGGGGCTTCAGGGTGCCATTTCACTTCGGTGGGTTTGGCGTCGTCGGCACCCAGGTCTTTGCCCTGAATGCCACTTTCGGTACCCAGCAGGTGACGGCAGAAGTATTCGTGGCCTTTGCCGCTGGAACCCAGCAGGTTGGAACGCCACACGAACATGTTGCGCGGCCAGTTCTCGGGTGCATCGGGGTCTTCACAGGCCATTTCCAGCGAACCGTCCTTCAGGCCCTTGACCACGTAGTCGCGCGGATCAAGACCAGCCGCCTTGGCGTCTTTGAACACCTTGAGGGGGTTGGTTTTGAGCTGTGGTGCGCTGGGCAGCCAGCCCATGCGTTCAGAGCGTATGTTGTAATCGATCATGCTGCCGCCATAGGCTTTTTTGTCGGCCAGCGGTGACACGATTTCTTCCATGGACAGTTTCTCGTAGCGCCACTGGTCGGTGTGGGCATAAAAGAAGCTGGTGCCGTTCATCTGGCGGGGAGGGCGGATCCAGTCGAGCGCGAATGCAAGGTTGGTCCAGCCAGTTTGCGGGCGCAGTTTTTCCTGACCCACATAGTGAGACCAGCCACCGCCGCTCTTGCCAACGCAACCGCACAGCATGAGCAGGTTGATGACACCGCGGTAATTCATGTCGCAATGGTACCAGTGGTTCATGGCCGCGCCGATGATGATCATGGAACGCCCTTCGGTTTTGTGGGCGTTTTCGGCAAATTCGCGTGCAATGGTAATGACTTGCTGACGCGGCACACCGGTAATGGTTTCCTGCCAGGCGGGTGTGTACGGTGCGTTGTCGTCGTAGTTTTTAGCGCCACTGCCCAGACCACGATCAATGCCGTACTGGGCTACTTGAAGGTCGAACACGGTGGCCACGATGGCTTCTTCACCGTTGGCCAGTTGCAGGCGGCTGGCCGGTACACGCGCCAGGTTCACTTCACCCACGCTGGTGTTGGGCGTGAAGTGGGCGGATGCATTGCCACCAAAATAGGGGAATGCCACCTGCACCACTTCGTGGGGTTGGGCACCGTCTTCAATGATGGACAGCTTCAGTTTGACATCGGTATCGGTACGGGCTTCCTTCGATTCCAGGTTCCATTTGCCGGTATCAGAACGACCTTCAGTGCCCCAGCGGAAGCCAATGGAGCCGTTGGGCACAACGGGTTGGCCCGTAGTGTCAAGCGCGATGGTTTTCCATTCCGGATTGTTGTCTTGATCGAAATTGCCGGTGAAATCGCTGGCGCGCATGTAGCGGTCGGGCACCAGGGTTGTGCTGCCATCGGCCAGCGTGTGCTCCTTCAGCATGACCAGCATGGGCAGGTCGGTGTAGCGCCGGGCGTAGTTGTCGAAGTAGGCGCTGCGCTCGCCTTTTTCGGGGAAATAGAATTCTTTCAGCGCCACATGGCCCATGGCCATGGCCATGGCGGCATCGGTGCCTTGCTTGGGGTGCATCCAGACATCGGCCAGTTTGGCAACTTCGGAGAAATCGGGGGTGACGGCAACGGTTTTGGTACCTTTGTAGCGCACTTCCGTGAAGAAGTGGGCATCGGGCGTACGGGTTTGAGGAACGTTCGAGCCCCAGGCAATGATGTAGTTGCTGTTGTACCAGTCGGCCGATTCGGGAACGTCGGTTTGTTCGCCCCAAACCTGTGGGCTGGAGGGGGGGAGATCGCAGTACCAGTCGTAGAAGCTCAGACAAACACCACCGATCAGCGACAGGTAGCGGCTGCCAGCGGCGTAGCTGACCATGGACATGGCCGGAATGGGGGAAAAGCCGATGACGCGGTCAGGGCCGTATTTTTTGATGGTGTACACGTTGGCACTGGCAATGAGCTGATTGACTTCATCCCAGGTGCTGCGCACAAAACCGCCCATGCCGCGTACTTGCTGGTAGTCGCGGCGAGCTTCGTCGTCGTCGGCAATGAGGGCCCAGGCATCGACCGGTGTTTTGGCCACTTTCAGGGCAGCGCGCCAGCGTTGCAGCAAACGGCCACGCACCATGGGGTACTTGACGCGGTTGGCGCTGTACAGGTACCAGGAGTACGACGCACCACGGGCGCAACCGCGGGGTTCGTGGTTGGGCATGTCCCAGCGGGTGCGGGGATAATCGGTTTGCTGGGTTTCCCAGGTGACGATGCCACCCTTGACGTAGATTTTCCAGGAACAGGACCCGGTACAGTTCACGCCGTGCGTACTGCGCACGATTTTGTCGTGCGACCAGCGGTTGCGGTAGGCGTCTTCCCAGGTACGATCTTCGTTGGTCGTACGGCCGTGGTCCCCGGAAAAACTTTCCTTGGGCAAGGTAAAGTGGGTCAGGCGATCCAGAAAATGACTCATTGTTTTATCTCCATGACAACGCAGCCTGAACGGTTACGTGTTGGTGTTGAATGCTGTTTGATGCTTGCCAGACAGTATTCTTGTGAACTTTGTATTAAAAAGTAATTAAATTGATTTTGTTTTTTAGCAGGGCATGGGCGCATTGCGGCGCGAATACCACCACCAGGTCACGACCAGGCAACTGAAGTAAAAAATGATGAAGGCGATCAATGCGGCGTTGGGCGAGCCTGTCATGCTGATGGACGTACCGAACCCTTTGGGAATGAAGAACCCGCCGTAGGCACCGATGGCACCGGAAAAACCAAGAACTGCGGCGGCTTCTTTGCCCCCGTCAATGCTGGCCTGGCGTTGCGAGGTTTCGTCTTTGGCGGCTGCGTGCTGGCGTTCTTGCAGGAAAATGACCGGAATCATGCGGAACGTGGAACCGTTGCCAATACCGGTCAGGGCGAACAGCACGATGAACATGGCCAGGAAGCCGAAGAAATTGCCCGAACTGTTTTCACCAGGCAGGAAGAACATGACACCCAGTACGGCAAAGATCATGAGCAGGAATGTCCAGAAGGTGACGCGTGCACCGCCCAGTTTGTCGGAGACCCAGCCTCCAACAGGGCGCACGGCTGCGCCGACCAGTGGGCCAAGAAAGGCATACTTGGTGGGGTTGACATCGGGGAATTGCGACTGGGTGAGCAAGGCCAGGCCCGCCGAAAAACCAATGAACGAACCGAATGTGCCCAGATACAACCAGCACATGATCCAGTTGTGCTTGCGTTTGAAAATGATGGCCTGGTCAGAGAAGGACGCTTTGGCATCGGCGATGTCGTTCATGCCGAACCAGGCTGCCAATGTGGCCAGCACAATGAATGGAACCCACATGAAGCCGGCGTTTTGCAACCAGATGGTTTGCCCGGTGCCGGTGGCTGATGTTGATGTAAAGCCGTCACCGGCCAGCGCTCCGAACATGCCGACCGAAATGACCAGGGGGGTGAGGAACTGCACGACCGACACGCCCAGATTGCCGATACCGGCGTTCAGACCGGTTGCCAGCCCTTTTTGCGCTTTGGGGAAAAAGAAGCTGATGTTCGACATGGACGAACTGAAGTTGCCGCCACCAAAGCCGCAGAGAACGGCCAGCAGCAGCAAGACAGGGTAGCTGGTGGTGGGGTCTTGAAGGGCAAAACCCATGCCAATGGCCGGGATCAGCAGGCTGGCGGTTGAAATGGCTGTCCAGCGACGGCCTCCGAAAATGGGCACCAGAAAAGAATAGAAAATACGTAGCGTTGCACCGGAAAGGGCGGGCAGGGCGGTAAGCCAGAACATCTGGTTCTTGCTGAGGTTGAAGCCTGCCTTGTTCAGGTTGACGACCACCACAGACCAAAGCATCCAGATACTGAAGGCCAGCATGAGCGCCGGAATGGAAATGAGAAGATTGCGGTTGGCAATGCTGCGCCCTTCTTTTTTCCAGAACTCCGGATTTTCGGGTTCCCACCGCGTTAGCAGGTAGCGTGAAGACATGATTGACTCCGGTGTTATGCGTTGAATGTTTGTTCGGTTATTTCTTCAATGATTTTTGATCGCGGGCCGTGTGGCCTCAGGCTTTTGCAGGGGCAGTATCAGGCTTGGGGGCGGATTCACCTTTGAAGCTGAAATGCATCCAGACAAGCGATACGCAGACCGTGCCGTACATGAGCATGAAGCTGGAAGAGCGGATGCCGGTGATGTCGACCAGGGCGCCGAACATGATGGGCAGAATGAACCCGCCCAGGCCACCGGCCAAACCCACAACCCCCGAAACAGCACCGATGTTGGCGCCGAAATCGTCGGAGATGAACTTGAAGACGGATGCTTTGCCAATGGCGGTGGCAATACCGACAGTGAACATGAGGATGGTGAATACGGTGGGCGACAGGGCAATGGTGAAGGTCTCCGGGCCATTGACGGTCTGTACCGTGAATTCGGTTTGCGGGTAGCTGAGCAGGAAGAAGGCGACCCAGCACACCCACATGACCCACCAGGTTGTTTTGTAGGCGCCGTGTTTGTCGGAGATCCAGCCGCCCACGGCGCGCAGTACGCCGCCAGGCAGGGAAAACACGGCCGCCAGAAGCGCTGCGGTCTGGATGGTGAAGCCGTATTCCGCAACGTAGTATTTGGTCATCCAGAGAGCCAGCGCAACGTAGCCGCCGAACACCACCGAGTAGTACTGGCAGTAGCGCCATACGCGGGGGTCTTTCAGCATTTTGAGCTGTTCGGCGAAACTGACGTTGGACGGTGCGTTATGCGCAGGGTTGGTCGCCGAAAACACCCAGAACAGAAGGGCGGTGATCAGCATGGCAACAGAATACACTTGGGGAACGATGGTCCAGGTGCCGCCGGCGGCTGCAATGAGCGCGGGCGCAACGAATTTTGTAAGGGCCGAGCCCGAATTGCCAGCGCCGAAAATGCCCATGGCCAAACCCTGGCGGTTCTTGGGAAACCAGCGCGCCACGTAGGGGGTTCCCACGGAAAACGAGCCGCCGGCCAGGCCGACAAACATGCCAATGACCAGAAAGTGCCAGTACTCGGTGGCATACGACATGAACCAGATGGGTACCACGGTGGCCAGCATGAGCAGAAAAAACACGATGCGGCCGCCGAAACGGTCTGTCCAGATACCGAGTGGAACACGAACCAGAGCGCCCGTAAGAACCGGCATGGCGGCCAGCAGGCCGAATTCGGTTTCGTTCAGGCCCAGCTGTTCTTTGATGGGAATGCCGATGACGGCGAACATCATCCAGACGGCGAAGCAGATGGTGAACGAGAAGGTGCTGGCGGCCAGCACCATGACGGGTTTTTTTGAGGATTGCTCCACAGCGGTTCTCCTGGGTGGAATGCACTCGATTGCCAGCCATCATCTTAGGTCGTTGAGACCCTGGCGCCCATTGCCCGTATGCGGGGTGGTTTCAAGGCGTTCGAACTAGTGGGGTATAGTTCTTTAGAGCTATATTCAAGAAAACAGTACTCAAAGCCTTTTTTCGCATTCAGGCCCGTGGCACCATGCGCCCAGGCAATTTTCGAGTGTGGCGCGACTCCATGAGTACCCCCGATTACATTTCAAACCCGGATCAGGACATTGAAGGACATCGCATGACGATTGGACGGCGCCTGCCGCTGGCACGCAATTACAAGCTCGGAGTCCGACTGGTGTCGGTAGCGCTTGCCGGCCTTGCTTTTGGTCTGCTCATGGTCATGGCCACGCTCTGGCTGTCCTGGGAACTTGAAGGTGCGGCGGCAGCCGTGAACGATGCAGGCAGTCTGCGGGTGCAGTCTGTGCAGATCAGCCAGACGCTGGCCAATCCGAACGCGCGGGCCGAGGAGCTGAGTCTGCGGGTGCGCATGTTTCAGGAAACCCTGGACAAGTTGTCGCAGGGTGATCCACAGCGCCCTTTGCATTTACCCAAGGCTGGGCCGGTCATTGCACAGTTCGGTCAGGTCACGGCAGGCTGGCAGGCCCAGTTGATGCCCTGGATCGAACTCTGGCTTGAGTCTTCCGAGCGTCGTGCCGTGGCGGCCGAGGGGTATCGGGAACAGATTCCTGCCTTCATACGTCAGGCTGATCGCCTGGTTGGCCTGATTGAAAAACATAATGCACATGACACGGCCTTGTTGCGAGGCTCCCAGATTGCGCTCATGATCTTGATGCTGGTCGGGTGTGTGGGATTTGTCTATCTTTTGTACGGTTGGGTCATTCGCCCGGTTGAGGCCTTGCACCGGGGAATCAACCGCATTGCCGGCCGCGATTTTTCTTACAGGGTTCCCGTCGAGGGCAACGACGAACTGGGGGAGTTGGCCTACGGTTTCAACGACATGGCCGAACAGTTGGGACAGCTCTACAGCGAGCTTGAAGCACGTGTCAACGAAAAGACCCGCCGTCTTGAGCTGCAGAACCGGGAAATGACCACGCTTTACGAGTTTTCGGCCTACCTGAGCGAGCCCCGCGGCATCGAAGAGCGTTGTGAAGGTTTCCTGGATCGTCTGATCGGGTTTTTCGGGGCCGATGGCGGCACAGTTCGTATTTATGATCCGCGTCAGAATAACTATCATCTGGTGGTGCATCGCGGGTTTTCGCCGGAGTTCGTGCGCGAAGAGCAGTGCCTGAAAGGGGGCGACTGTCTTTGTGGTCAGGCGGCTGAACAGGGCATCATGATCGTGCAGGATTTCCGCGAACTCAACCGCGACTTTGTACCCCGGTGCCAGAAAGAAGGGTTCACATCGATTGCCAGCGCCCAGATTCGTCATGCGGGTACCTTGCTGGGCAGTTACACTTTGCATTTTCTGCACCCGCGGGTTTTATCGGTGACGGAAAAGAGGCTATTTGACACAGTGGGCCAGCATCTTGGTGTGGCTATTGAAAACAACCGTCTTCTTGCCCGTACCCGTGAACTGGCCATCGCCGAGGAACGCAACCTGATGGCCCAGGGGTTGCACGATTCCATCGCCCAGGGTTTGAACTTCATGAAATTGCAGGTACAGATGCTGGAAGACTCCATGCAGCGTGGCCAGACCCAGGAAATGCGCGATGTCATTGATCTCATACAATTGGGCCTGCGCGAAAGCTACAGTAACGTGCGCGAACTGTTGACCAATTTTCGCATCAAGCTCGAAGAGGGCGACATTGTGGACGCCCTGAGCACAGCCGCCCGTCGTTTCGAGCAACAAACGGGTATTCATACCAAGGTGACGATTGACAATACCGGTGCACCGTTGCCCCCTGAGCAGCAGCTCCAGCTGTTGTTCATCGTTCAGGAAGCCTTGTCGAATGTTCGCAAGCATGCGGGTGCACAGAAGGTGCGAATTTTCTTTGCAAATGCCCGTGATGTCGTTCTGTCGGTGACTGATGATGGCCATGGTTTCAGCCTGGATGCGTCGCACCTGAGCAACGGCGAGCACATTGGCCTGAAGATCATGCACGAGCGTGCCGCCGGCATGAATGCCCGCCTTGATGTCACTTCAGCCCCTGGCCAGGGCACATCGGTGGAATTGATCCTGACCCATGAAGCCCGACAAACAGCCTGATCCCCATGACTGAACCCATACGTGTACTTATTGTTGATGACCATGCCCTTTTTCGCAGCGGCATTCGTCTTTTGTTGCAGCGTAATCCCGAGTTTGCCGTTGTCGGCGAAGCGGCCGACGGCCTTGATGGCGTCAAGCGTGCTCTCGAACTCAAGCCTGACATTGTGCTCATGGACAGGCACATGCCAGGGGTGTCCGGTCTGGATGCCATCCGTCTCATTCGTCAGGACATACCCGCTGCGCGCGTGATCATGCTGACTGTTTCAGAAGACGCAGACGATCTGACGGCTGCCTTGCAGGGTGGGGCCTGTGGTTACCTGCTCAAAACAGTGGACGCCGATGTTTTTCTCGATGCATTGCGGCGTGCCATGCAAGGCGATTCCGTGGTTTCGCAGGAAATGACGGCCAAGCTGGTCGCCAGTCTGCGCAAGGGTGCCGAACCTGCAGCACACAATCATCTGGATCGTCTCACACCGCGTGAGCGTGAAATTTTGACTCACGTGGCTGCAGGCCTGAGCAATAAAGAAATTGCACGCAAGATCGATGTTGCTGAAAACACAGTCAAAATTCATTTGCAAAGCATTTTGCGCAAACTTGAGCTCAACAATCGCGTGCAGGCTGCTATTTATGCCGTTGAGCACGGGTTGGCAGCTGCTCCTGTATAACTCAATCACAAACCCGGTGGATACGCATGTTCTTTTTGCAACATGTTGTCTGTTGTGTCAGGGCATCTGCGGGTTTGTACCGACTGGATCAAAAGCACTGCTGACTCGCCGTCATAAAATTGACGCAGGGAGTTCCGGTGACACCGGAACAATGCTTGGCTGGCAGGCTGCCGCCTCCGGCGCGTTTCGGTATAAGGTGTGGGGTCGCGTGTGCGCACAATGAAAAGCCTGTTTACGGTCATGTTCTTCAGGGCGCTGGCTGTTACTTTTTTGGCGGCTGGCCTGATCGCCTGGGGTGTTTACCAGGCTGTCATGCTGCCTGAAGCGCGCGAGCAAATCATGACGGCTGCCGAGCTGGCCAACAAAGGTCTCGATTTGCGGTTGGGCTCCAAAGAAGACTCTGTCATGACGATGGCGGCCGCCCTGGCACGTGATGACAGGGTTCGCGAGGGCTTGCTGGAAAATAACCGCCAGAAACTGGTCGATGTCATCCGTGATATTCAGTCTGATTATGCCCGGATCAGCCCATACCGTGGTGTACGTTCGCAGATTCTTGATCCCGAGCGCGTGATTCTTGCCCGCTCCTGGGATCCTGATTTCCATGGTGAAAAAGGGCCTCATCCGTTGGGTTCTTTGGTGCTTGAGAGCAAGATGACTCAAGCACGCTTTGGTGTGGGTAATGCGGGGCCAGGGATCATCGGTTTTGCACCGGTCATGCACGAAAGCCGTGTCATTGGTCTGGTCTCGGTCACTCAAGGGGTCAGTTCTGTGGTCCGGGAACTGAAAAGCCGTGGCGTTGACTGGGTGATGGTGATCGATGAAAAGGCCGTTGTCGAACGTAACCAGGCACCGTTGCCTGCGGTTTACCGAAAAAATCCCGAGATCACGTCCGGCCAGCGTCTGGCGCATGCCGATTGGTTTGAATCGGCCGATGTCCAGTGGGTACAGGATCACTGGGCACAGATCATTGCGCTCAAAGAGCCCGACATTCTCGATGATCGCCTGGTCGTGGTACGCCAGGTTGTCGACGAATCAGGGCATGCAATTGGTCGTCATATTCTGCTCAGCGATGCCCAGCCCATTCAGTATCGCATCGAGGCCTTCCGGAATTATTTGTGGCTGGTCGTACTGGGTATTGTTGCTCTGATGCTGCTGATTGCCTCGGTGCTGCTCTGGGATGTGCGTCGCCGTGTTGTCGATCCTTTGCGTGCCATGACACGCACGATACGTCGGACCAGTACTGTTCAGCGTTTTGATGAGCCTGTGCTCGTGACACGCAGTGATGAAATCGGCGAAGTCAAGGGCAGTTTCAACGTGCTTCTGGGGAATTTGTCTGAAGCGATAGGGCAGGCAAACACGGCGGTTGCCGCCGTAGCCAAAGGTGATTTTTCCGCGCGCATGCAAGGCGTCTATTCTGGCAGCCTGCACGAATTGCAGGCAGGGATCAACCAGGCCATCGATGACTTGAACACAACACATACCGCCCTGGTCGAAGCCAGCAACGCGAAAAGTATTTTCCTGGCCAACATGAGTCATGAAATACGTACTCCCATGAACGCCATCATCGGCATGTCGTATCTGGCACTTAAAACCGACCTGAATGAAGAGCAGCGTGAGTACATGCAACGTATTCACGATGCAGGCAATTCCTTGTTGCACATCATCAACGATATCCTTGATTTTTCGAAGATCGAGGCCGGCAAGCTTGACATCGAACAGGTGCCGTTCAGGCTTGAGGATGTCATGTCGAACGCGCTCGTGATGGTGCGCCATCAGGCGGCCGAGAAGGGGCTGGAGCTGCTGCTGGATATCCGGGAGGGCGCACTGCTCACGTCCAATGGCACATTTCTTGGTGATCCTTTGCGGCTTGGGCAAGTGCTTACGAATCTGCTTTCGAACGCTGTCAAGTTCACGCCGTCGGGTACGGTGCGTTTGGCCGTGCGAACCGTCACGAGTTCCGAGGATTCTCCGGTGCGTCTGCGTTTCCTGGTCGAGGATACCGGAATCGGCATGACTCCTGAGCAGGTGTCGCGGTTATTCCAGGAATTTACCCAGGCTGATGATTCGACGACCCGTCGATTCGGTGGCACGGGCCTGGGCTTGGCCATCTCGCGGCGGTTGATCAAGCTGATGGGGGGGGATATCATCGTGCGCAGCGAGCCCGGTCAGGGGAGCTGTTTCGAGTTCTCGCTTGATATGATACCGGTGTGTCAGCTGGGAGAGGCCCCCCAGGCCATCAAACCGGCCGGGCGTTGCCTGGTCGTTGAAAACAGCCCGATGGCAGCGGAAATACTGGTCGCCATGCTGGAAAGTCTTGGTTTGCAGGCGCAGTCCGTATTGTCAGGCCATGATGCCCTGCGTTTGCTCGATGAAGGCGTGCATTTTGAGTACTGGTTCGTGGATTGGGTGATGCCCGACATGGATGGCGAGTCTTTATTGAGAAAGGTTCGGGCACGCCTGCAGGCTGATGATCGTGTCAAACCTGTCCTGGTCGTGGTTTCTGCACATGATTCCGACGCGCTCAAGCATGTGGTTGTGGAACTTGGCGTGGCCCGCGTGTTGTCCAAACCGGTTCTGCCCGAACATCTCAGGGCCCTGATGCGCATGCAGCGCAATGTATCGGCCCTGAATGCCGCCACACACCAGGGTGATGCAAACGATCATGCTCTCGGTGGGCTGAAAGGGATGCGCGTGTTGCTGGTTGAAGACAATAAAGTGAACCAAATGCTGGCGCGCAAGCTGCTTGAGTCCCGGGAAGTTGTTGTTGATATTGCCGGCGATGGGCAGCAGGCACTGGATCGACTTGAAGCCGTTGGACCGGGCCACTACGACTGCGTACTGATGGATCTTCAAATGCCGGTTATGGATGGTTACACAGCCACCCAGCGCCTGCGGGCACAGCGCCAGTTCGATGCACTGCCGATTGTGGCCATGACGGCCCACGCCATGCTTGAGGAAATTGAACGCTGCGCTGCACTGGGCATGAATGAGCACCTGACCAAACCGATCAACCCCCGGAAACTGTACAGTACCCTGGCTCGATTCAGTCGGCGATCGCCATGATCTCCTGTGCCCAGGCGACACTGGCCAGGTAGTCGCCGTTCAGTTGATCCAGGCTGCCCGCTGTGTCGCGATCAAAGCGGGCATTTTCAAAGGCGAAAATGATCCTGAGTATTTTACCGAGTTCGCCCTGATGCTGGAGCAGCGCCTGCTCAAGTTCGGGGTCAAGCCGTGTTTCGGTCACAAGGGTGTCGAGCGGGATACCCTCGATCTGGTCCATCATGGAAAACAGGCCGGCGGTCAGTGCTGTATCGGGGTCAACTCCGGAGGCATGACTGGCCAGGCGGCGTGCCATCGAGGCACGCACCAGGGCTTTGAATACCAGGAAGCGCTTGACAGGTTCATTGTGTGCCAGCAACAGGGTGGTCGTCAGTGCACGGATCTTGTCGTAGCCCAGCAGCATAATGATTTGCTGCAGTTTGGTGACTCTGCGCAGGCGTTCTCCGGAGGCTGTATTGGCACGCTTGAACAGCAGTGCACACAAGTGAGGGTCTTGAATCAGCAATGACTCAATACGGTGAAGTTCCGGATTGGGCAGATACAATTCGCGCAACAGCCTGAGGCTGGCCGCACGGTTACCTGCCCGATGCCCGGTGGCATTGGCCACCGGATTGACCGAAGCGTAGAAATCACCCTGAAAGTAACTGAATGGAAGTTCCCTGCAGTGGTTGAGCTGTTCAAGTGTTTCGAGGTTGTCCACCATCAGTTCGATCGGTGCGCAGGCATACGCCTTGATCCGTTCTCGCAGGGTTTGAGCGTTGTCTGTGTTGTTCAGGCGAAAGCGCACGACAGAAAGCAAAGGCAGCAAGGCATCGGGGTTACGGCTGACGAGGCTGTCATCAGCCAGTAGTCTGTAACCTTGTTCGTGCAGTTGTCCAAGGTTCTTGAGTGTGTCGTGATCAATCCCCAGTGCTTCAGGCAGGCCCACCAGGATCTTCTCGGTTGGCAATTGCATGATATCGGGCTGCGCAACCCAGTGTTCCGGAACGGGGACAAGCAAGGTGCGGTTACCAACCAGTGCAGAAAGACCAATTTCGAAGAATGCCGTGACATAGGCCCGTGCCGATGCGGTCAATGCATCGCTGGACGTTGTCGAGCCATTGCCAGGACGGTAGATCAGTTCATCGGCTACATGGCTGAACTGGCGATCACACAGAGGGCGAAGGAAGATGCAATAGGTGGTTTTTGAGGCGTCAGGCATGGCACAGGCGTGGATTCAGAGCCGGTCTCAGGCGGCAAGGCGCTGTTCGAGCGCAGGTTTGAGTTCGGCGATGCAGGCTTCCAGGGTGTCCATGGCCAAGGGGCTGGGTAAACCTTGCCGCGCCTGGTGTTCGACGGCCAGTGCGGCTGCCGCTGCGGTATCGGCGCAGAAGGTGGCGAGTAATCCCTTGAGTGTATGCGCAGTGCGCCCGGCGGCAACCGCGTCCTGGTTGGCCAGATCGTTGCGCAGTGTCGCCATGTAGCCAGGGAGTTCCTCCAGGAACATGCCAAGTACGGAAAGCAGAAGCTCTTCCTCGCCGCCAATCATTTCAAGGGCGCGATTCCAGTCGTAGAGTGTCGATTCGTGTGGTGTCATTCCGGAAAGTCCTTCCACGGGAGGGCGCATCAGTGCAGGATGTGTTGTAGCCTGCGGGGCAGGCTGTGGTTTGTCGGGTTCTGTGGGTTCAACTGATCGCAGGAGCGTATTCAGGGAAAGCCGTGGTGGCTGTGTATCCGTGCGCGCAGGGTCGGTTTTTGTGGTGTTGCCCAGAACCCGTCGTATTTCTGCTTCCATTGCGGCAAGGCTGGTGGGTTTGGCAATACAGCCGTTCATGCCGGCTTCGATGTATGCTGCCCGTTCGGCATCGGAGGCATTGGCAGTCATTGCAATGATGGGCGTCAGTGCCCGGTTGTCCTTGTGTTCCCAGGCTCTGAGGGTACGGGTTGCCTCGATGCCGTCCATGACAGGCATCATGATGTCCATCAGCACAAGATGGAACGTGTCTTTGGCCCAGTGCTGCAGCGCTTGTCGGCCATTCATGGCCAGGGTTGTCTGCATGCCCAGTTGGTCGAGGAGTCTGATGGCCAGTGTCTGGTTGACCGGGTTGTCTTCGACCAGCAGTACATGAAGCCCCTGAAGGGATGTGGCAGACACGTGTTGCCGGACGACTGGACTATGTTCGTTTTCGTTGCGAAGTGCGAGCTGTTTGCCAATGACCTTTCGTAGCTCGTTGAGGGTTACAGGCTTGGTAAGGTAGCCAGGCAACCCGAGTTGCTTGCAGCGTTTTGCATCACCCATGACAGCCGATGAAGTGATCATGACAATTTCAGGCCTTTGGCCCTTGGGGTGTTCGGCAAGCAACTGGGCCGCTGTCTGGTAGCCATCTTTGCCCGGCATATTGGCATCGAGCAGGATCAGATCGTAGCGGTGTTTTTGCTGGGCTGCCAGCCTGATCTTGAAGAGCGCTTCAGGACCCGATGTGGCGCTGTCGTGCGATGCATGCATGATATCGAGCATGGCACCCAGTACGCGTCGGTCAAGGGGCTCGTCATCGACAATCAGGGCACGATAACCGCTCAGGTCGGTGAGCGGGTCGGCGGGCTGTGGCAGGTTTTTACAGAGTGGCAGTGGCAACGCCATGGTGAATGTAGAGCCTTTGCCCGGAATGCTGCTTACCTGAAGTGATCCACCCATGATCTCCATGAGCTCGCGGGCAATGGTCAGGCCGAGTCCGGTGCCCTCGAAGCGCCGTGTGGCCGAGCTGTCGAGCTGGACAAAAGGTTCGAAAATACTTTGGAAACGCGAGGGATCAATGCCAATGCCTGTGTCAATGACCTGCAGGGTGAAGTGTGCCCGATCTTCAGAAAGCAGGCGGGCATTGACCGCAAGATGCACAGTGCCATTTTCGGTGAACTTGATGGCATTGCCCAGCAGATGGGTCAGGACCTGGCGAAAGCGCGCCGGATCGAGCTCGACAAAGCGTGGAAGATCGGGTTCGAAGGCATAGCTGATGACAAGGTCGCGTGACCAGGCGCGTGGCGCCAGGGCCTTGACTGTCGCACCGGTCAGTTCGATCAGGTCGGTGGGTTCTGGCTGAAGATCAAGTTTTCCGGATTCAACCCTGGAAAGGTCGAGGACATCGTTAAGGATCTGCAACAGGCTGTCCGCGGATAAGCGGGCCAGTTCAAGGTATTCCCGCTGCTGCGTACTGAGGTCGGTTTCCAGGGTGAGGTCAAGCATGCCCATGATTCCATTCATGGGCGTACGAATTTCATGGCTCATGACCGCAAGGAACCGGTTGCCAGCCCCCCCGGAGCGGGCGATTTCATACAGGTTTCCGATGTCGTTACCCGTGTGTGCAGCAGGATCTTTTGTGGAATCGCTCATGGGCTGCCACCCTGCTGCGTGTGTACGGCATCGTGCTGCAGGGCAAAGGCCTGCAGGACATCGGGGAGCATGGGGCGGCCGAGCAGATACCCCTGGATTTCGTTGACACCCAACGCATCCAGGTAGTCACGCTGGCGCTCTGTTTCAACTCCTTCGGCAATCGTTGTCAGGCCCAGCCCGAAACACAGTGAAGTCAGGGCCCGGATGATGGCACGATCACGCCGCCCACGCGCCAGATCGTTGACGAAGGCACGGTCAATTTTGAGGGTGTTGAGCGGAAAACGCAGCAGGTACTCAAGGGATGAAAAGCCGATCCCGAAATCGTCGATGGCGATTTTGAAGCCGGCATCGCGCAGTTGATTCAACTGGTGGATGGTGCTTTGCGGATCGCCCATGGCCATGCTTTCGGTGATTTCCAGTTCGATGGAACCGGGTTGTGCACCCGTGTTGCGTGCCAGGGATTCGACCAGCAACGGCAGGTTGACCTGCTGGAATTGCATGGGTGAAAGATTGATGCCCATGCGCAGAACCATGCCCTGGGCTGCCCACTGCGCCTGCTGGCGGCAGGCCTCGCCAAGGATCCATTCACCCAGTACGGTGATCAGACCGATGTCTTCGAGTACCGGGACAAATTCAGCCGGAGACACAAAGCCGCGATCAGGTGGCGACCAGCGCAGCAGGGCTTCAACACCCACGATCTTTTGTGTGGCCAGATCAAGTTGAGGTTGATAAACCAGGTGGAATTCTTCGTTTTCAACGGCACGGCGCAGGTCGGTTTCAAGACGCAGACGTTTGCGCAGCGAGGTGTCGAGCCCGTCTTTGTAGAGATCAAGGGTAATCGCTGCGTTGCCTGTCTGGGCATTGGCCTGGGCACTCATGGCCATGCGCAGCAGCGTGAGCGGTTCGAGCTGGCTGAACGCGGGCACCAGACTGATGCCCCCGGTGAAACGCAGGAAAATGTCCTTGCCTTCGATCGTCCAGGCACGGTCAAGGGCCTGAAGGCGGTTTTCAATGGACTGCTTGAGTGTATCGGGTGACAGTTCGGTATCGACAGCCAGGAGAATCGCGAACTGCGCGCCGTCAAGGCGAGCACAAAGCGCGGCATCGCCAGTCAGGCGGCGCAGTTCGTTGCCGACCAGACGCAGGAGTGTTTCGGAGACTTCCTCGCCGTAGGCGTTACCAATGGCCTGAAAACGTTGTATTTCAAGAACGACAATGGCCTGGGGGGTTTGGGGTGCGGCAGACCCCAGGCGCTCTTTAAGGGTGCTGAGCAGCAGTTTGCGGTTGGGCAGACCCGTGACGACATCGTGGTAGTTCAGGTAGTTGGCCTGAAGCTCGAGCGAACGCTGGCGGGTGAGATCTTGCAGTGCACCTTGCAGGTGCGTGTTGTCGGCGTCTCGTTGGCCCACGATGCGCACGATGTGTTCGTTACCTGCGGTATCGGTGCAGCGCACTTCGAGATCAAGCGTGACGTTGTTCTGAATGGCCCCCGAGATTGCATCGGTGAAACGTTTGCGATCAGCCGGCATCACGCATTGAACGAATTCTTCCTGCGAGGCGGGCAGGGGGGTAAGCCACGGCAGTAGTTGGGGGGTGTGGTTGGTCCAGCGTACGCTGTTGTTCTTGATGTCGTAGGTCCAGTACACCAGTCCGGCCAGCATGCGTGCGCTGTCGTGTTGTTGCTGAACCCTGCGCAGTGTCAGTTCACGTTCGGCATCGCGCAGCGCATAACGAATGCGCTGTGTGAGCAGTGGCAGGTTGATTGGTTTGGCGATGAAGTCGCTTGCCCCCGCGTCAAAGGCGTGGTTGATCGATTCAAGGTCATCGGAGCCCGTGAGCATGATGACGGGCGTAAGGTGGCCCGCGTCGTGTTCGCGCAGGGCGCGGCAGCACTGGAAGCCATCCATGACGGGCATGTTGACGTCCATGAGAACGAGATCGGGTTTGTGTGCAATGAACTGTTCAAGGCCTTGACGGCCATCTGTGGCTTCCACAGTTCTGTAACCCGCCTTGGCCAGGCCCGCACGCAACAGCACACGGATAGGCATCGCGTCGTCGATTATCAAGACCAGAGGCTGTGCATCAGCCATACAGTTTCCCCTGCGCTCCAAACAGACACGATTGTACTCTGCGCTCAGGCAAGCCGGTTGTCTGGAATGCGTTTCAGCAAGGACTTCCGGGACGATTTGCGCGGTTGTTGTTTTTTGTCAGGAGCGATGCTGGAGTTGATAATCCACAAAGCGAGGATCCAGTGTTTCTGGCACATTCTCGCCTTCTTGAATCATTGCGAGGGCTTGATGATGTTGCGACGCACTTTTCTTGCGTTTTGTGGCGCGCTTGCGTTTACAAGCGCTTCGGCTGCTTCACTGCCCGAACCTTCCGGCCCGGTTGTTCTCGAGGTAACTGGCAAGATTGGCGTCACTAACGGGCCGGGTGTTGCCCGTTTTGACCAGGCCATGCTTGAGGGTTTGCAGTCAGGCATCATACGTACCTCAACGCCCTGGCATGGTCGGGTTGTCGAGTTTCAGGGGCCTTATGGCGCAGCATTGCTCAAGGCCGTTGAAGCCCGTGGATCGTCACTTGTCCTGACGGCGCTGAACGATTACTCTGCCGAAGTTCCTGTTTCCGATATCACCCGATACAATGTGATCTTTGCCATGAAGGCCGACAATCAGTACATGCGTGTGCGTGATCGCGGGCCGCTCATGCTCATTTATCCCTTCGATTCCCAACCTGAACTCAAGAGCGAAGTCATCCATAATCGCTCCGTCTGGCAGATCAAACGCATTGAAATCCGTTAAGCTGTTTCCGGGTATCGTCAGATTCCTCATCCTGTGGTGGCCTGGTGTCTTCAGCGCCATCCACTAAACCAGTGTCGCGTCCTGGTGGCCGTGGCGCCTTGCAGTTCATGGCCGGCCTGTCGGTTTTGTTCCTGCTGGCGTCATTGGCCTTGTTCGCTTTCTTGCTTGAACGCCAGCAGTCACTGCTTGACGCCGTCAAGGAAGATGCCTTGTGGGCTGCCTATCAGGTCGATCGTGAAACCCAGCGTTTCCGGGGTGAATTGCGGCTCCTTTCCCCCGATAACCACGCTGTGCAGATCAAGCCTGTTTTATTGCGTTTCGATATTCTGTACAGTCGTATCGACCTCCTTGAAAAAGGCGACTTGAGGTCGGCATTTGCTGCCGATGCGTCCGAGCCCAGGCTGGTGAGCCGTTTCATTGAGCACATTCGCAAGGTTGACACCCTGTTGCCTGCACTTGAGTCCGGTGATCACAGTGTTTTGCCGGTCATGTATACCCATGTCGATTCCATGACCGATCTGGCTGAGCAATTGCTTTTACGCACCTTGCATGCTCGCGGTGAAGAGCGTACGAAGGGCAGGGAAGACACCCTGCGCATGTATTCGCTGTTTGGCATGCTGGTTTTGCTCATGGCACTGTGCCTGATTGTGATTATTTACCTGGTTTTCAGAAAACGTGCGCAAGCGCAGGAACTGGCCGAACAATTGCAGGTGGTGGCTGCGCGCGCCGAAGCTGCCAATGCATCGAAGTCGGCTTTTCTGGCCATGATGAGTCATGAAATCCGTACACCCATGAACGGTATCATTGGCATGCTTGACCTGTTGCAGGGTACACGGCTCACGGATGAACAGACTGGTTACGTGCAGATCAGCAAGAAGTCGGCGGAATCTCTGCTGACCATTCTGAACGATGTGCTTGACCTGTCAAAAATGGAAGCCGGCCGTTTCGAATTGGTTGACGATGTGCTTGATCCTGTCGAGATCGCCCGCAGCACCCTGAATCTGCTGGCATCGGGCAGCGCCCACAAGCCCGGGGTTCGTCTCGATTGTCACATTGATCCCGACGTCGCCGGTTTGTACCGCGGTGACCCGGTCAGGGTCCGGCAGATTCTGCTGAATTTGTTGGGTAATGCACTCAAGTTCACTCATGACGGATCTGTCACGGTTTCGGTTGCACGTGAATCATCAGGCAATGTGCGTTTTGATGTCCGGGATACCGGAATCGGTATCCCGCCCGATGCCCAACAGCGGCTGTTCGGCATGTTCGAGCAGGTGGATCCCTCAACATCAAGACAATATGGCGGTACGGGTCTGGGTCTGGCGATCTGTCATCGTCTTGTCGAACAAATGGGCGGCACCATCGGCTTCAGCAGTAAAGAAAATGAAGGAAGCCATTTCTGGTTTTCCTTGCCGCTCAAGAAAATGGCAGAGACACGCTCCTCGAATGAGGCTCGCTCTGTCCCTCTGCCTGAGTCGCCTGATACTGAAGATCGCCAAGCCAGGTTGACGACAGCCTCGTGTGCCCAACCAGAAGCAGTGACTTCCCAGGCAGTGCCTGTGTGCAGCACCGGTCCTGCCATTTCAAAGGCACTGAATGTGCTGGTAGCCGAGGATAATACGGTCAACCAAATGGTCATTCGTGGCTTGCTGGGCAAGCGTGGCCACACTGTAACGCTTGCCGCCAACGGGCGCGAGGCGGTCGAGCAAGCACGTTCCGGCGATTTTGACCTGGTGCTCATGGATGTTCAGATGCCGGAACTGGATGGTCTGCAGGCCACCCGGATCCTGCGAGCCGATCCACGTACGTGTGATCTACCCGTGATCGGCCTGACGGCGAACGCCATGGCATCGGATCGCGAGGCCGGCCTGGAAGCCGGCATGAATGACTATCTTTCCAAGCCTGTGAATCTGGACGCTCTGACGGCTGTTTTGCAGCGTTACGGCGGCGTTGGGGATCAGGGCTGAAGTACGGTTCGGCCGGTTACGTTGCCGTCTTCCAGATTCTTGAGTGCCCGGGGTGCATGGTGCAGCGGGCAGCACGTGACCGGTATGGGGGCAACAGCCCCACTTTTTACCAGGTCCATCAGGGCCTGCAGTTCGTCGAGACGCCCGACATACGAGCCTTGCAGGCTGATTGCCCTGATGGGCGCCAGAGGAACCGGCAGAGTGATGGCACCACCAAACAAGCCAACCAGAATCAGTTGGCCGCCTTTGATCAGCAGGTCGAGTGCCTGTTGTACGGTTTGGTCGGATCCCACGCAATCGATGACGGCCCACACACCGCCCCCGGCCAGTGTGCGTACAGCGTCAGCCAGATCGGGGCGGGCCGGGTCAAGCGCCTGAAAGGCACCGGCGTGCTCGGCGGCCTGGCGTCGCTCAGGGTGTGTTTCAAGCACAATGATGCGTGGTGCCCCCAAGGCCTTGAGCAAACTGACCGCCATCAGCCCCAGACCACCTGCACCCACCACCACAATGGTTTCTTCATGGAGTACACGAGGATTGATTTTGCGTATGGCACTGAAGGTGGTGAGCCCGGAACAGGCGTAGGGGGCAGCCTGTGCCGGCGGCAGGTTGCCGATATCGATCAGGTATTTTTCGTGGGGAACCAGCACGTGGTCGGCATACCCGCCCGGGCGAAAAATACCCAGAAAGCGTGGCGTCGGGCACAGTTGATCATCGCCACGCCGGCATGTCTTGCACTGACCGCAACCGATCCATGGATAAACCAGATAGTTGCGGCCCGCCTGGAGGCGTGAACCGATGGGCGCCTTGATGACTTGCCCGACAATTTCGTGTCCGAGTGTGAGGGGCAGGTTGATGCCGCGTTCCTGCATGGACAGGCGGTTGCCGTTGCCCAGATCGTACCAGCCATGCCAGGTGTGAATGTCGGTATGGCATACGCCGGCTGCCACAACGTTGAGCAGGCATTCATCACCCTGCGGCTCGGGGGCCGCGTGCTCAATGGCCTGAAGGGGCTGCGAAAAGGCCTGGACCTGGTAGCTGATCATGGGGGGCTCCGGAAACGTTATTTCACAAGCGGGCAGCCGCCTTTGTCGAGGGGGCGGTAGGCGACATCACCGGGCGTGGTGGAGACCAGGTTGTAGAGATCCCATTCACCTTTGGATTGAGCCGGTGTTTTGACCTGATACAGGTGCATGTCACGCACTACGCGGCCATCAATGCGCAGTTTGCCGTTATTGGTCATGAAGTCGTTGATGGGGGTTGCGCGCATTTGCGCCATGACCTTGTCGGCATTTTTGGTGCCGGTGGCTTTTACGGCATTCAGGTAGTGCATGACCGCACCGTAAGTACCTGCATGGTTCATGGTCGGCATGACGCCGTTGCGCTTGTAGAAACGTTCGGACCAGGCGCGTGTTTCAGGTGTTTGGTCCCAATAGAAGGCTTCGGTCAGGTAGAGGCCCTGCGCCAGGGGCAGCCCCATGGCCTTGACGTCGGACAAAAACGCCAGCAACGCGGCGACCTTCTGGCGTGATTTGGTGACACCGAATTCGGCGGCCTGCTTGACACTGTTGGTGGTGTCGTTGCCGCCGTTGGCCAGGCCGATGACATCGGCATTCGAGGCCTGGGCCTGCAGAATGAACGAGCTGAAATCCGGTGCGTTCAGGGGGTGGGCCACGGCACCCACCACCTTGCCGCCGTTGGATTCGATGACCTGCGTGGCATCGCGTTGCAGTGCCTGACCAAAGGCGTAGTCGGCTGACAGGAAGAACCAGCTTTTACCGCCGGATTTCACGACGGCGGCTGCCGTGCCGACGG
This sequence comes from Alcaligenaceae bacterium, assembly GCA_012727555.1. GTDB lineage: Bacteria > Pseudomonadota > Gammaproteobacteria > Burkholderiales > Burkholderiaceae_B > JAAYGT01. Next base: position 25,242 of record JAAYGT010000151.1, read on the forward strand.
CCAGCGCGTAGGTGTCGTAGGTCCAGTGAACGGTGTAGGGGGTGCAGGCTTTGCCGGTGATGTCGCTGGAAGCTGCGCTGGTCACCATGACCACTTTTTTCTTTTCTTCGCCCAGTTTGCTGACAGCCAGTGCGATGGCGGACGTAGGCATGTCAGTGACCATGTCAACCCCGTCGACATCGAACCACTGCCGTGCTCGTGACGAGGCGACGTCAACCTTGTTCTGGGTGTCGAAGGACAGCACTTCGATCGGCTTGCCGAACAGTGTGCCGCCGAAGTCTTCAACGGCCATGCGGGCTGCATCGTAGAGCCCTTTGCCGCCGATGGCCGAATACAGGCCGCTGAGGTCGCCCAGTACGCCGATTTTGACGGGACCGGTTTCGGCCTGTGCGTTTGCCGTGCCAAAGGACAAGCCGAGCATCAGGGCCAGGGAGGTAAGCTGGAGTTTTTTCTTGAGTGATTGCATCAGGGTGTCTCCGTTGATGTTTTGTTATCGTTCACCGGGGGGCAGGGCCCCTTGTGAGGTGGTTGTTTTTGTAAGATTGTTCGCTACTATGGTTGTAAAAAAAGCCTTGCGGGTCTTGAATTCAGAAAGGGGGGGTTTTTGAACTTGATAGGCTAGTGCTAACCCTGATGTTTGATTGTTGACAAACAGCTGAATGAAGGATCAGGGTATCATTCGCTGCTCATTCAAAGCCTGACTCGCCGTGTTCGGCGCCTGGAACCGTATCATGCTGAACAATCTCAAACTGATTTACAAGTTTCTTGTCCTGGGCCTTCTGGCCTTTATCATGCTGGCCGTGCCCACGGCCATGTACATGCAGAAAGCCGTGACGGAAATACGCGTTTCCCAGGCTGAGTACCGCGGTATGGCTCCCCTCATGGCCATGCAGCGCGTGATCCAGTTTGCCCAGCAGCACCGTGGCCTGTCATCGGGTATGTTGTCCGGTAATCAGGCCATGCGCGAGCGTCGGCCCACTGTGAAGCAGTCTGTCGAAAACGCCATTGCAGGTGTCGATGCGGCGTTGGCCAGCGTCAAAACACCCGATACCCTGAGGCAGGAATGGGAACAGCAGAAGCAACGCTGGAAAGCGCTGGAATCCGACGTGGCGGGTGGCCAGTTGTCGGCTGCGCAAAGCACTGCGCGTCATACGGCCTGGATCAAGACCCTGTTTCGCTTGAATGAAATCATGCTCGATGACTTTGGTCTGGCGCTGGATCCAGATCAGGCCAATTCATCGCTGATTCTTGCCACCTTCGTCGAGGCTCCCTGGCTGACAGAAAAGCTCGGCATCATGCGTGCCATGGGCAGTGGTTTCCTGACACAGCGGGCATTGCCGCCGCAGGGTAAGGGTACCTTGATCGCATTGCGCGACAGCGCAGCCGATCACTTGCTGGCCATGTCGGATCGTGTCTTGCAGGCCGGTCGCCTGAACCCCTCGATCCGTCAGGCACTTGAATCCTCGGTCGTTGGTGTGCGGGGGCAGGTCGGCAAAACCGTTGAACTGGCTGATGCACAACTGATCAACGCCGAGGCCCTGAGTTTTTCGCCCACCGATTACTTCGACGATTTCACACGTTCGATCGATGCGGTGTACGCCTTCAGCAGTTCGGCCATGGGTGTGCTCGATACCACCCTGAAGGGGCGTGTCGATACCCTCAAGCAGCAGCTTTATCTGGTGCTGGCTGTTCTTGCCGTGGGTATGGCCTTGTCGCTCTGGCTTACATACCTGTTTGTACGCAGTATTACCGTGCCGCTGAACCAGGCGGTTGAAATTGCGCAGTCCGTTGCCGGTGGCGATCTTACCCGTACCATTCCCGCTTACGGTCGCAACGAATTCGGCGTGTTGTTGCAGTCGCTGGAACGTATGCAAAACCACTTGGCTGAACTGGTGCGTACCGTGCGCGCCGATGCCGACTGCGTGGCCACGGCCAGCACGCAAATTGCCGTGGGCAACAGCGACCTGGCTGCACGTACTGAGCAGGAAGCGAGCGCTTTGGTTGAAACAGCGGCCGCCATGGAGCAGCTCAGCACCCATGTGCAGGAAAATGCCCAGCATGCGCGCGATGCCGATGCCTTGGCGCATTCAGCGCGCGAAGTTGCCGTCAAGGGTGGGCAAGTGGTGTCCAGTGTGGTTGAGACCATGCGCGACATCAATACGTCGTCAGCCAAGATTGCCGACATCATTGGCCTGATCGACAGTATCGCTTTTCAGACCAACATTCTGGCGCTAAATGCTGCGGTCGAAGCGGCCCGTGCGGGCGAACAGGGCAAGGGTTTTGCGGTGGTAGCCTCTGAGGTGCGTGGTCTGGCGGCCCGCTCGGCCGATGCTGCCAAGGAAATCAGCACACTCATCACGGCCAGTGTCGAGCGCATGCACCAGGGTACGGCCCTGGCCGATGACGCCGGTCGCACCATGAACGAGGTGGTCGATGCCATTCGTCGTGTTACGGAAATCATGGGTGACATCAGTGCGGCCAGTGCGGCTCAAAGTACCAGTGTGCATGAAGTGGGGCAGGCTGTGAACCAGATGGAAAATGCCACCCAGCAAAACGCGGCGCTGGTCGAGGAAGCCGCTGCGGCGGCGGCCAGCCTGAAACAGGAAGCGGGCCAGTTGGTGCGTGCTGTTGCCGCGTTCAAGGTTTAGCCGCCTTGTCGCACCTGGAATGCCACTGTGGCCAGGTGTCAAGGCTCCAGCTTGACCACTAAAAAGGGGTCGAAGCGGTTGTTTTCCGGGTGGCGATCGGCATCGCGGCTGTAGCCACGGGGGTTAGCCACGATCAGGGGCAGGTTCGGGTCATCGTTCAGGTGCTTGTACACACTGCTGTGTGTATGGCCGTGGATCAGCAGGTGAGGCCGGTGGCGTTCCCAAAGCGCATCCAGATCCGAGGCAAAGGCCCCGTTAAGGTCACTGCTGGCGTAGAAAGGATCAACGCACTGAAGGCTGGGAAGGTGGTGCGTAATGACGACGGTTTTTGCAGCCGTGGGGCTGTTTTGTGTCAGTTCGTTTTCAAGCCACTGCACCGATTCTGCATGCAGTTGCCGTGTGTGCTGTGTTTTCAGGGGTTCCACCGCCGCACCGGGGTTGGGTTGCCAGCCGATCGCGTGGTAGTCGCGTATGTACAACCCCGCTTTGTGCTGTGTGAACGGGTCGCCGTTGTTCATGTTTGTCCAGAGCGTGCATCCCAGAATGCGCACGCCATCGAGCATAACAGCCCGGTTGTCCAGAATATGCACGTTGTGGGGCAGTTGCATGGTTGCAAGGGCGGTGAGCCCTTGCTGAAGTACATGGTCGTAAAATTCGTGGTTGCCAGGCACCAGAACAACGTGACGAAAACGCTGCGCATACCGGCATAGCATGCCTTCATAACCCGAAAAATCAGCCAGATTGGCGATATCGCCGGCCAGTATCAATGTTGTGTGCGGGTCGGACGCGAGCGCCGGAAGTTTGAAGGGCGAATATTCGAGGTGAAGGTCGGAAACGATGCGAAGTTTCATGGCAGGGGCAGGTTGTTGTTGCCCAGTTTAACGGCCCCGCTGTGATCTGGTAAAGCGTACGACCTGGGTGCATGCGTCGATCTTCATACGGACAGGTCGATCTGCTGGGTGGTGCCGACGGTATTCGATGTGCTCAGGTAAAGCCCGGTGGAGCGAACCGCGCCAAGATCGGAATTGCCCTGCCCCCTGAGCTCGAAGGGAGTCGCCAGATTCTTTGTAGACAACGCGGCCACGCCCGCATCTGACAACGACACCAGCCGCCCCTTGCCGGCCGCATCGGGCAACCAGAGCGACAGTTCTTTAAAGGCTGCATCGTTGCGGTCGATCCATTGATTGCCATCGGAATCGAGTTCGGCCAGATCGGCATAGGCATTGCCGCTCAAGGCACCGAAAAGTTCGGTGCCATCGTTGACCTTGCCATCGCTGTTACGATCGAACACCAGGTAGCCGCTGCCCGGGGCGAGCAAGGGAATCAGGCTGGTCTGGCCATCGGCATCAAGGTCGAAGGCAAAACGCTGGTCCTGCAGTTGTGCGGCCGTACCTGAAAAGTTGATGACCAAGGGATCTTCGCGCTTGCGTGGCGTGCCGATTTGAAGCTCAAACCGGCTTTCTTCCGAGTAACTGCGTGTCATGCCCAGTTCGACGGCGAACTTCACTTCGGCGCCATCGGCCGTGCGGATCACACCTTGGGCGCGGAAGGTGGTGGCTTCATGTTCCTGAATGCGATGCGTGTGCTCGTAGTACACCGAAATGCCGGTATCGGCTTCACGGGCACTGGCCGCCGCACTGGCTTGTGCCGTGGCGGGTGCCTGCTGGCGGGGGGTACTCAGCTCGCGAGGATCCATCAGTTTCACGGGCTCGCCGGTCAGGTATTCGATCAGGGCAATCAGCAATTGCTGGTTCGGGTCTTCGGCCACCACGGTTTCATCGGTTTCCTGGGTGGCCGATGTTTGTGCTGCCAGTGGCAAGGGCTGTGCCTCGCGCGATCGGGGTGACAACACAACGGGGGTGGACGATCTTTCCGGTGCCGCAGTGCGTTGCGCTCCACTTGCATTGATTTCGAGCACTGTCTGTGTGCTTTCGGTACGGCTGTAATGGTGGCTGGCTGCCATATGCAATTCACTGCCGATCACACTCATGAAAGACCTCCGGTTGAGTCGTACCCATTGACCAATGTTGGTACATTTAAATAGTTAACGACTGTCAGCGTGTAATCTTTAAGTCCAGAACCCCGCGTTTGGTTCGGGGGGTATCCGACAGGTAAGGTTTTTTATGAAGAAATGGCTTGTGGCAACCGTTCTTGCCGTGTGTGTGGCGCTTCTGGTTGCCGGTTTGTTTGCACCGCGATCACTCGATGCCCGGATCATTCAGGTGCAACTTGAGCAGGCGTCCCCGGAACTGGCTTCCGAGCTTGCACCTGAGCCTTTGGATCTTCAGGCGCTTTTTCTTGCGTATGCCGATGACCCTGTACTGCTTGTAAAAGCACGGTTGGCCTTGTTACGCCATGGCGCCCTGGCGCGCCCTGTTTTGCGTGAACTGGGCGATACGCCAGGTTTTCAGCAGGCATTGCGCAGCTACGGCGAAGATATTGTCTTGCCTGTGCATTACTTCATGGAAAACGAAATCGTGACACTCGCGTTGATGCGCAATCTCGGTGAGGCATCCCGTGCAGCATTGGCGACTTTGCGCCAGTTATGGGGTCGTGCCGCAGCCGAAGAGGCTGCTTCGGCGCCCCTGGATGCGCGTGAGCGTGGTTTGTATGCCGTGCACTTTCTGAATGCCGAAGGCTACGATTTTCTGGGGCAATTTGTTCAGGGCGCGGATGGCACTGTGCGCTGGGTTCAGACTGAACGTGTTCTTGAAGGGCTCAACCAATTGCTGGCGAGCGGAATTCGCGGGATTGAAACCCGTTACCACCGTGATGAGCCCATTGATGCCATGGCGATCGGGCATGCTGCACTGGATGTTGCTGTGGGTATCACAGCCTTCAAGGTGCTGCGCATGGGGCGTGTGGCAGCCCCGGTTGCCGGAACAACGCAGTCACTTGCAACGGCCCAGCGTTCGGTGGTGCTTGGGGCTGGTTTGTGGCGTGGCAGTGTGGTTGCCCAGCGTTTGTTGAAGTACGGCGCGCCTGCCGTGCTGGCCTACATGGCGGTCAGGCATCCCAGTCTGATCAATGCCTTGTTTGGTTCCGTGGCTGAAACTTTGGGTTTGCCGGTGCGTTGGGTGCAGGTGGTGGGGTGGACACTGGTGTTACTGCCTGTTTTCTGGGCGCTCAGCTTTTTGCTCGTGCCGCTGGCCTGGGTGCTGGGCGGCGCGGGGCGGTTTTTGCGCGGTGTGAACGGCTGGCTGAGCGGCGCAAGGTTTACCCATCACGCCAGAAAAGAAAAAGGACCTACAGCCTGAAAGCGTGTAAGTCCTTGAATGTGTTGGTCGGGGCGAAAGGATTCGAACCTTCGACCCTCTGGTCCCAAACCAGATGCGCTACCAGGCTGCGCTACGCCCCGACATCACAACAGAAAAAGACTATAACATACTTTTTTCAGTTTTGTCTTTTCAGGTGGGAAAGGGTGTAAGACTGGTTTCTGTAAACCCAGTCGGGCCACAGGGCATGGGCATGGGCTTCAGTGGCCAGTTCGGTATCCAGGCCCACGGGTGTATAGGTGGCCGGTGCGGAATAACAGTACTGGGTGGCGGGGCGGCCCGGTTCCAGAACCACCAGTTGATCCCGCTTCAGGTAGCCATAGTTGTCACCGTATTGCATCATGGCCCGTTCACCGCACGATGTGGTCAGATCATGCCCGATCATGGGGTGTTCGCCGCGCAGGCCGATCAGCGAAAGCAGGGTGGGGGGCAGGTCGATCTGGCTGATCAGGCGGGTGTCGTGTCGGGCGGTCACTGTGCCGCCGGTGATCAGTGCGGGTATGTGAAAGTGACGCAAAGGCACCAGGGCGGCGCCACCCACACGGGCATCGTGGTCGGCCACCACCAGAAAGACGGTGTTGTCCCAATAAGCCTGTGTGCGAGCCCGGCTGAAAAACTGGCCCAGGGCCCAATCGGCATAGCGTACGGTGTTTTCCACCGTGGCCGGATCGCCATCGGGTTCTATACGTCCGCCCGGGTATTCCCAGGGGGTGTGGTTGGTTACTGAAAACGCCAGCGTCAGTGTGGGCTGGTCGGCTGCATCGTCAGACAGCAGTTGATGCAGCTTGTTGAACATGTCTTCATCGCTGGCACCCCAGGTGCCTACAAATGCCGGGTTTTTGAAGCTGGGCAGATCGTGCAGTTCATCGAAGCCATTGCCCAGGAAAAAGCTTTTCATGTTGTCGAAGTGGGCTTCTCCGCCATAGATGAAGCGGGAGCGATAACCGTGCTGCTTCAGGAGCTGGGCCAGGGTGAAGAAGTTGGTTTGGGCGCCAGGCAGGCGTAGTGCAGCATCGGCAATGGTCGGTGGAAACCCGGCCGTTACGGCTTCCAGGCCGCGAACCGAGCGGGTTCCGGTTGCATACGCGCGTGAAAAACACCACGATCGTTCCGCCAGGGCATCAAGGCAGGGCGTCAGGCCGGCACCACCCAGGTGTCCTGTGAACTGGGCACCCAGGCTTTCTTCCACGATCAGTACCAGGTTCAGCGGGCGAGCCCGTGGTGCAGTGGGGTTTTGAAAATGCAGGCTGGGAATGCCTGCCGGGCCGGGTTGCAGGCCCGCACAACGCAGGACGGTAGCATTGATCTGTTCCGGCGCCATGTCACCGTAGACATCGGCGGCCGAGCGTTCGTTCTTCATGCTGTAGATGGCGTACAGAACACTGTAGAGCGAATTCAGGGGCAGTGCGTTCATCAGGCTGTCGCCGCAGTAAGCCACCGTGGACGGATTGATGGGGCGGTGGCCCAGGGTGCCGCGTATGGCCAGAAAGACCACCGCCGCACTGCACAATGAAAACAACGCCGCTTGCCACCACACCCAGGGCGTGCCGGGTTCCACGCTGGTAAACAGCTGCCAGCCCAGCCAGCCAAAGCCAGCCAGTAACGCCACGGCGCCGAAGATCACGGCTTTATAACCCTTCCAGAGCATGCCAAAGACTTCGCGCGGATGTTTCAGGTATTCAACATACAGCTTGTTCGGACGCGTGTCGTATTCCAGAATGAATTGCGGTGTGGACGCTTCGAGCAGCACCAGCAGCATCCAGCAAAACCACAACCAACCGCTGGCAATGTACAGGGCTACAGGCAAGTGGCCCAGCCAGGGTGAAAGCACCAGGGGGATACCGACCAGCATGGCGATCTGGTTGGCATCGATGCGGGCGCCCCCACGCACAATGGGCCACAGACCACCGGCCTGACGCACACGCGGCCAATGCCAGATGGCCAGCAAAATGCGGCTTGCAAGCAGCAGGCACAGGCAGGCTGCAATGAAGATCAGTGAAAGTTCAAGCATGAGCCAAAAGTTTTAGTGTAGTGCTTTGATGCACTCTTAGGGTGGATATTCCGTACAATCGGGTTTATTCCTTTATCTGTCGTCTTTTTCTCAGGATCTTCCTCCATGTTTCATCAACGCTTTTACGGCAAGTTGTCGGTGGCCGTGGCCTTTGCAGCCGGTGCTTTTTCGGTGCAGGCCCAGGGTGTTATCAAAATCGGCGAGCTCAATAGTTACAAAACGCAACCTGCTTTTCTTGAGCCCTATAAAAAAGGCATGGAGCTGGCGGTTGAGCAGATCAACGAAGCCGGTGGCGTGCTGGGCAAGAAACTGGAACTGATCACACGCGACGACAATTCGAACCCCGGCGATGCCGTGCGTGCCGCCCAGGAATTGCTCACCCGTGAAAAGGTCGATGTCCTTACAGGTACGTTTCTGTCGCACATTGGTCTGGCCGTTACTGATTTCGCCAAGCAGCGTAAACAGTTCTTTCTGGCCAGCGAACCCCTGACCGATAAAATTGTCTGGGCTGATGGCAACCGTTACACCTACCGTTTGCGCAATTCCACCTACATGCAGGTGGCCATGCTGGTGCCGGAAGCGGTCAAAATGAACAAGAAACGTTGGGCCATCGTGTACCCCAACTACGAATATGGCCAATCGGCTGTTGCCACCTTCAAGAAATTGCTTAAAGAAGCCCAGCCCGATGTCGAGTTCGTGGCTGAACAGGCCACCCCGCTAGGCAAGGTCGATGCCGGCAGTGTGGTGCAAGCTCTGGCCGATGCCAAGCCCGATGCCCTGTTCAATGTGCTGTTTGCCTCTGATCTGGCCAAATTTGTGCGGGCTGGCAATCAGCGTAATTTCCTGAAAGATCTGTCCGTTGTCAGTATGCTAAGCGGGGAACCTGAGTACCTTGACCCGCTGGGTGCAGAAACCCCGGTGGGTTGGGTGGTTACCGGTTATCCCTGGTACGCCATCGACACCCCCGAGCACAACGCCTTCCTGAAAGCCTACCAGCAACGCTTCAATGATTACCCTCGTTTGGGCAGCATCATCGGTTACAACACCATTTTGTCGCTGGCCGCAGGCATCCGCAAGGCCGGTACAACCGAATCGGAAGCAATGGTTCAGGCGTTCAAAGATCTTTCCGTCAGCACACCCACCGGGCCTGTTGTTTACCGCAGCCTTGATCACCAGTCCACCATGGGGGCTTATGTGGGTACGCTCGATGTCAAAGACGGCAAGGGCATCATGACCAATATCCGCTACGTTGACGGCGCCTCCGTGCAACCACCCGACGATCTCGTGCGCCAGTGGCGTCCGGCTTCAGCCAATTAATTTCAGTCTCATTCACGGCGCCTGCGGGCGCCGTGCCGCATCATGAATCTCTCCGGACTCTTCGTTCATTTTCTGAACGGCATGGCCGAGGCGTCGTCACTTTTTCTGGTGGCAGCCGGCTTGTCCCTCATCTTTGGCGTCAGCCGCATCGTCAACTTTGCGCACGGTTCCCTGTATATGCTCGGGATCTATGGCGCCTACAGCCTGGTAGCGGTTTTGGGTGGCAGCGTGGCCGGTTTCTGGCTGGGCGTGCTGCTGGCTGCGCTGGCGGTGGGGGGGCTGGGGGCGCTGGTTGAAATGACCTTGCTGCGGCGTATTTACCGTGCGCCGGAAATGTTCCAGTTGCTGGCCACGTTCGGCCTGGTGCTTATTTTCAACGATATGGCGCATTGGCTGTGGGGGCCTGACGATCTTCTGGGGCCGTTGGCACCAGGGCTCAGTGGTTCGGTGCAGATTGCCGGACGCTACGTTCCCGACTATGACCTGGCGCTGATTCTGATCGGCCCCCTGATGTTGCTCCTGCTGTGGATGCTGCTTACCCGGACACGTTGGGGTGTACTGATCCGTGCAGCGACCCAGGATCGTGAAATGCTGGGTGCGCTGGGCGTGAACCAGGCCTGGCTGTTCACGGGTGTGTTCGCCTTGGGAGCCTGCCTGGCGGGCTTGGGCGGGGCCTTGCAGTTACCGCGTCAGCCGGCGAATCTGGCGCTGGATCTGAGCGTGATCGGTGATGCTTTCGTGGTGGTCGTGGTGGGGGGCATGGGCTCCATTCCTGGCGCCTGGCTGGCCGCGCTCATTATTGCTCAACTGAAGGCCCTGTGCATTGCGCTGGGGGTCATCGAGATTTTCGGTGTTCCGGTGGCTTTTCCCAAACTCACCCTGGTGGTCGAGTTCATTTTCATGGCGATCGTTCTGGTGTTCAAACCCTGGGGGCTAATGGGGCGTCCGATGTCGGTTGCGCGCGCCATGGGTACGCCCGAGGCGCCACTGCGCCCGGCCACACCACTGATGGGTTGGCTGGCTTTTGGTGCAGTCGCGTGCTTTGCCGTGTTGCCCTGGCTGTCCGGCACCTTCCCCTACGCTATGGTGCTGGCACAAGATATTTTGGTCGCCGTACTCTTTGCGGTCAGTCTGCACTTCATGATGGGGCTGGGGGGCATGACATCCTTTGGTCATGCCGCGTATTTCGGTCTGGGGGCGTATGCAGCCGCCTTGTTGTTCCGGTCCCTGGGTCTGGGGCTCGACGTGTCCTTGCTGGTGGCGCCCATGGTGGCCGGTCTGGCCGCTGCCGTCTTCGGTGCGTTTTGTGTCAGGTTGTCGGGCGTTTACCTGGCCATGCTGACACTGGCATTTGCCCAAATTGTCTGGTCGGTCGTGTATCAGTGGGATGAGGTTACGGGCGGGTCAAACGGTATAGTGGGCGTCTGGCCCCCGGATGCCCTGAATGGTGCTTCTTATTACATGTTTACGCTGGCGTTGGTGCTGGCCCTGGTGCTGCTGGTGCGTCGCAGTGCATTTTCGCCCTTCGGTTATGCATTGCGGGCCGGGCGCGATTCTCCGGCACGGGCCCAGGCCATTGGTATCCCGGTCAAGCGTGTGCAGTGGGTAGCCTTTGTGCTGGCGGGTGCCATGGCGGGGCTTGCCGGCGTGTTGTTCGTCTTTTCCAAAGGCAGTACGTCACCTGAAGTCATGACCGTGGGCAAATCGGTCGATGGCCTGGTCATGGTGCTTTTGGGGGGTATTCAGGCCTTGGCCGGCCCCGTGGCCGGGGCCATCGGTTTCACGCTCATGCAAGACTACTTCGTGGGGATCACCCAGTACTGGCGGGCGCTTTTCGGTGCCGTCATTTTGTTGATCGTGCTGGTTTTTCCGCAGGGTATCGCCGGTTTTTTCGGTCGTTTCATACAGCGGAGCCCTTCACCATGAGTCTTTTGTCTGTGCAGAACCTGCGCAAAGATTTCGGTGGCAACCGTGCCGTCAACGATGTCACCTTCCAGGTTGAACCCGGTGAACTGCTCGCGCTGATCGGGCCCAATGGGGCAGGTAAATCCACCACGTTCAACATGATCAATGGCCAGCTCAAACCCACTGCCGGTCAGGTCACCCTGAAGGGGCGGTCCGTGCTGGGGCTGGCGCCCGAACGCATTGCGCGCCTTGGGGTAGGGCGCACCTTTCAGATCACCGCCACCTTTGCTTCGATGACGGTACGTGAAAATGTGCAGATGGCCTTGTTGTCGCATCACGGGCGTCTTTTTTCTTTTTTTACGTCTGCGCGCCGTCACGCACCCGGGCAGGCCGATGCCTTGCTGGATCAGGTCGGTATGCTGGATCAGGCCGGGCGTGCCTGCAGCGAACTGGCTTACGGGGATCTGAAGCGTGTTGAGCTGGCCATGAGTCTGGCCGGCGATCCTTCGCTGTTGCTGATGGATGAACCCACAGCCGGCATGGCACCGGCTGAACGCAATGCGCTGGTCGGTTTGGTCAAGCAGCTGGTGCAGCAGCGGAGCATGGCCGTCTTGTTCACCGAGCACAGCATGGATGTGGTCTTTGCCTATGCGGATCGCGTGATCGTGCTTGCACGCGGCGAACTGATTGCCCAGGGCACTGTGCAGGCTGTGCGTGCAGATCCCCGCGTGCAGGCGGTGTATTTTGGCAGCGGGCGCACCTTCGAAACTGGATCAGGAAACAGTGATCATGCACTCTGATCTGTTGCAAGCCCGCGTAAATCCCGAAGCGCACACGACCGACCCTGCGCCACTGCTGCTGAACGTGCAAGGGCTGAATGCCTGGTACGGGGCAGCGCATATTCTTCACGACATTGACCTGGCTCTGCCCAGGGGGCGTGTGGTGGCCCTGATGGGCCGCAATGGGGCCGGCAAATCAACCACGCTCAAAAGTTTGATGGGTCTGGTGGCACGGCGTAGCGGTCAGGTAATCTTCATGGGGCGTGACATCAGTCGTCTGGAGCCCCACCAGATCGCACGTCTTGGTCTGGGTTATGTGCCCGAGGACCGGCGCATCTTTACCGAACTGACCGTGTTGCAGAATCTGGAAACCGGCCGTCAGCCGGCCAGAATCTGGCCCGGGGGGGAACCTGCCGTGCACTGGACGCCTGAAACTTTGTTTGATCTGTTCCCGAATCTGGCCGCCATGCAGCATCGTCCAGGTGGCGCCATGAGCGGTGGCGAGCAGCAAATGCTGACAATCGCCCGCACGCTCATGGGTAACCCGTTTGCCCTGTTGCTCGACGAACCTTCGGAAGGCGTAGCCCCCGTGATCGTGGAGCAGATGGCCGACATGATTGTGCGCCTGAAAGAAAAAGGCGTGAGCATTCTTCTTTCAGAGCAAAACATTCACTTTGCACGCCTGGTTGCCGACCAGGCCTACGTGCTTGAAAAGGGCGTGATCCGATACCACGGATCCATGGACGACCTGATCGCCAACGAGACCTTGCGCCGTGACTACCTGGCGCTTTGATCAGGCCGCCTGATCAAGCCGGCTGCCCGACCGGTACTGGCCCAGCAGGGCCTCGCGCCGTTGCCGCGCTTTTGCAATGCTGGCGTCTTTCACGTGCCCGTAGCCCCGGATGTCTTCGGGCAATTTGGCCAGTTCGATGGCTGCCGCCAGGTTGTGGTCGTCGAGCGTGCGGCAAAACTCGTTGACCAGATCAAAGTAGTCATGCACCAGCGCGCGTTCAGTACGACGTTCCTCGGTACGGCCGAAGAGGTCGAGTGCCGTGCCCCGCAGACCCTTCAGACCCGCCAGCACCTTGAACAGCCGTTGCATCCAGGGCCCATAGCGTTTTTTGACCAGTTCGCCTTTTTCATTGCGTGAGGCCATGAAGGGCGGTGCCAGATGGTAATGAATCTGGTAATCAACCCCGGGTTCGCCCTGGAACTGCTGCCTGAGTTTTTCGGTGAAGGCCGGGTCGGTATAAAGACGGGCGACCTCGTATTCATCTTTGTAGGCCATGAGTTTGGCCAGGTTGATCGCCACGGCCCGGGTCAGGCGCAGGCGTACCCCGGTTTTGAGCGCACCTTCGCGTTCGCGGATGGCCTGGACGGCAGACCGGAAGCGTTCAGCGTAGGCGGCATTCTGATAGCCCGTGAGCCACAGCACCTGGCGTTCAATGAGGGTATCCAGTGATTCCGGCAGGTTGAGGATGCGTACGGGTTCTTCAGGTGCTTTCAGCGTGGGTGCCACAGCCTGCACACCCCGATGCGCTACCTGGCGCCCCCATTCAAAGGCCAGGGAATTTTTTTCAACGGTAACACCGTTGAGTTCAATAGCCCGCAACAGGCTTTGCCGCGTGAGTGGTATCCAGCCTTTTTGCCAGGCAAAGCCCAGCAGCAAGGGGTTCGCATAGATGGCATCGCCCAGGAAGTGAACCGCCAGGGCGTTGGCATCGATGAAGGCACAACCGGGTCCGATGGCATCGGTCAGTTCGCGTTCGGCGGCGGCTTCGGGAAAACGCCATTTCGGATTACGTATGAATTCCGCTGTTGGTAACTGGGCACTGTTGACGACCGCCTGAGTGATGCCAGCCTGCACCTTGGAAAGGACATCGGCCGCTGTGGTGACGATGGGATCGCAGCCCAGGATGAGCTCAGCCTCGCCCGTGGCGATGCGGGTTGCGTGAATGTCGTCGGGTTTCAGGGCGATCTGGATATGGCTGAGTACAGCCCCGCCTTTCTGGGCAAGGCCCGCCATGTCGAGGACGGTGACCCCTTTGTTTTCGAGATGGGCCGCCATGCCCAGCAGGCCACCGATGGTGACTACCCCGGTGCCGCCGATACCCGTGACCAGGATCCCGTAGGTGTCGATGATTCCGGGCAGTTCGGGTTCGGGCAAGGTGTCTTCGGGCAGGCCTTTGCCTGAACCCGAAGCCGCCTGCGGTTTGCGCACCTGTGCCCCTTCCAGGGTGACAAAGCTGGGGCAGAAGCCGTTCACACAGGAAAAATCTTTATTGCAGGACGATTGATTGATACGCCGTTTCGTGCCCAGGGGGGTATCCAGCGGTTCAACGGACAGGCAATTGGACTTGACCGAGCAGTCGCCACACCCTTCACAGACTGTATCGTTGATGAATGCCCGGCGTGCGGGATCGGGGTAGGTGCCCCGTTTGCGGCGCCGACGTTTTTCGGTGGCACAGGTTTGGTCGTAAACAAGCACGGTGCAGCCGGGTGTTTCGCATAGTTCGCGTTGCACGGTGTCGAGTTGGTCGCGATGGTACACAGGCGGGTTGCCGGCCAGGCTGACACCCTTGAATTTTTCCGGTTCATCGGTGACCACCACAATTTTGCGGGCCCCTTCGGCATGCACCTGAGCAATGACATCGGTAACTTTGAGTGTGCCGTCAACGGGTTGCCCGCCTGTCATGGCGACCGCATCGTTGTACAAAATTTTGTAGGTGATGTTCACATTGGCCGCAATCGATGCCCGTATGGCCAGGATACCGGAGTGAAAATAAGTGCCATCCCCCAGATTGGCGAAAATGTGTTTTTCGCGTGTGAAATGGGACTGCCCGATCCAGGCAACGCCTTCGCCCCCCATATGGCTGAATGTCTCGGTGTTGCGGTCCATCCAGATGGCCATGTAGTGGCAGCCGATACCGGCCAGCGCGCGCGAGCCTTCGGGTACCCGGGTTGAGGTGTTGTGCGGGCACCCGGAACAGAACCACGGTTTGCGTTCGGCGGTAACCTGCAGGCTTTGTGTTTCGCGGTCTTTGGCATCGATGACCGCAATGCGGGTAGCAATCCGTGCCCGAACATCGGCAGGCAGTTCAAATTTTTCCAGGCGCCGTGCAATGGCCCGCGCGATCAGGGCAGGCGACAATTCACCACGTGCCGGCAGCAGCCAGGGCGCCCGGGGTACCGACCATTCACCACCTGCATGGTCTTTTTCGTCGAATTTTCCATAGACACTGGGGCGCACGTCATCGCGCCAGTTGTACAGTTCTTCTTTCAGAGCGTACTCAAGGATCTGGCGTTTTTCCTCGACCACCAGGATCTCGTTCAACCCAGTCGCAAATTCGCGGGCATCTTGTGCATTCAGGGGCCATACGCAACCGATTTTCATCAGGCGTATGCCGATACGTGAACAGACGTCATCGGTCAGGCCCAGATCGGCCAGGGCCTGACGGGTGTCAAGGTAGGCCTTGCCGGCGGTCATGATGCCGAATCGTGGGTTGGGCGTATCAATGACCACGCGGTTCAGGCGGTTGGCGCGTGTGTAGGCCAGCGCGGCATACCATTTGTAATCCATCAGGCGCGCTTCTTGCACCAGCGGCGGGTCGGGCCAGCGAATGTTCAGGCCATCCGGGGGCAGGGTGAAGTCTTCGGGCAGCACGATGCGGGTGCGGTCGGGGTCGATATCGACCGAAGCCGATGATTCGACCACTTCGGTGACGCACTTCATGGCCACCCATAAACCGGAATAACGGCTCATGGCCCAACCGTGCAGGCCGTAATCAAGGTATTCCTGTACGTTCGACGGGTACAGCACAGGCAGCCCGGCGGACTGGAAATCGTGTTCGGACTGGTGAGCCACGGTGGATGACTTGGCACCGTGGTCGTCGCCTGCCAGCACCAGTACCCCGCCGTGCCGCGCGGTGCCGGCCGAATTGGCATGCTTGAAGACATCCATGGAACGGTCAACGCCCGGGCCTTTGCCGTACCACATGCCAAAAACGCCATCGTGGGTGGCGTCGGGGTACAGGGTGACCTGCTGGGTACCCCAGATGGATGTTGCCGCCAAGTCTTCGTTAAGACCTGGCTGGAATACGATATCGTGTTCCTTCAGGTGAACCTTGGCCTTCCAGAGGGCTTGGTCGAGTGCGCCCAAAGGGGAGCCACGGTAGCCGGAAATAAAGCCGGCGGTGTTGAGCCCGTTGCGTTTGTCACGCATTTTTTGCAGCATGGGCAGGCGGACCAGTGCTTGTGTGCCGCTCATGTAGGCGCGGCCGTGGTCCAGGGTGTATTTGTCGTCAAGGGATACCTTGGCGATTGCCGAAAGCACCGCCTGATCAAGGGGGGCGTTCATAGGGCAGTCTCCTGTTGTGGTTGTAGCCGATATTGTTCGCTACTTTTCACAACAGTACCGACTGGGATTAACCCTTAGGCAGTATGACAGGCGGGCGTTGAATATAAGTACCGGATTTGGCTTTCCGCCAGAACACGCTAAAATGCGCCCTTTGGTGAAACGCGGCAGTAGCTCAGCTGGATAGAGCACGGGCCTTCTAAGCCTGAGGTCGGGGGTTCGAGACCCTCCTGCCGCGCCATTGAAATCTATAAAAATCAACAATGTATGTTTTCAGTGTCATTGTTTGATTTTTAGGCCTTTTTCAGTACCCGCTCCCACACTTTCCTGATCTGTTTACCGCCATTCCACAGCGTCCCTGTGCCTGGGAATGCAAAAGCGGGCCGTCAGCAAGGAAGGTCTGCTCATTATGAATCTTCAGCGCTTTCAGGGCGGGTTGTGATGTAAAAAACACGATGCTTATCAATTGCGCTCGTTAAACAGCGCCAGCGCACTTGCCCGCTCGGCGGTCATGCGCACAACACACATATTGGCCTCAAGCCTGGCCATTGTTCCACCATCCGGGTCGTAGTAAAACGTGCAGTTCTCATCACGGTAGGTGATCCAGGCTCGCTGTGCGGTGCGTAACTGCGTTTTCCGCTCTGCCGACAAACTGTTCATCAGAACCTTGTACTCTGCGTTGAGCTTCGCGTCTTGCCGGGTAAGTTCTGCATTCATGCACTCCACCATATTGAGGGTTACTCCTCCGGAGTTATCCATGCATGATGTAAACGCCTTGCTGTATTTCGCTGAGTCGTCTGCCGATTCGGCGCTGGCTATACCGGCAAGTGCCAATGCGACAAATGCTGTCGTAATAATGCGATTTCTCATGTTGGTTTGACCGTATAGGGGGGAGATCATTTAAGCAGCGTCAGAGAGCGTTAACGCAGTCAACTTTAGTGTGCGTTATGCAATGTGCGGTGATTTGGTACATGAATACCAAGTAACCGAAGCCCAGCGTGAGGATGCTGGTGGGGTAAGGACGCCTCGGATACCGTAAGTGTGCATTCTTATTGTGCCATTTCTATCCTTTGATTTGCTGAAGTAGTGTATCTGTCATTGCTGTTTTCCTGTATGCCTTGTGTCAGGCTGCTCTGTCGAGGTGATTGTTATGTGCTCAACCTTTTGAACGGTTGGTTGTTTTTTTTCCGCTGCCTCATCAGAGGGAGGCTGCAGTCTTTCAGTGTTCGCGCATTTTTTCTCCACAGCAACTCTGTCCAACGCTTCGGATTCGCCTTTGAGCTTTGCGTACTCTGCCTCTTTTGCTTGGTTGCCCCCCAAGAAAAATAAAGCTGGCCAGAATAGGATCATGCCCGCCGCCATAATGCCAGCATCGTTGTTTGCTGCTTTGTCTACTTGAGCGCCACTAGATATGGCAGCTGACCTGACGCGCTCCATTTCAGAGGCAATTTGTGTGCAGTCCATGTTTTGATAATGGATAGGGGAAACATACGAGGCCGCAATTTTGTCTGAGGATGTTGCGCATCCGCTTAAAGCCATTGCGAGACTTGTTATGACTGCTGTTTTTTTCATGTTCGGTATGTCCTGAAATAAATTCTTGTTTCAACTATTTCTTTTTAAGATAATCTGCAATTTTATGCAATATAAAGACTCTACTTTTTCTATTTGTTACATTTAAGCAAAAATACCGGCTTTAGAGAATGCTTTAAATAAATGGTGTCTTCGGGGGGGGCGAGACCCTCCTGCCGCGCCATTCATGCCCGTAATGGGCTCAAAAAAACCCTGCTTTTTATGGCAGGGTTTTTCATTCAAAAACGGGTTTCTGTTGCTCCCGGTTTTGCCTTAGCGCTGGATCTTGCCGTCTTTGTTCAGATCCTGGCGTTTGAAATCGTTGGTGACCTGTTCCAGAAGTTCTTCCAGGGTGATTTTGCCATCCTTGTTTTTGTCGACAACTACAAATTCTTCTGTGGTGAGAATGGTTTCAGCTTCTTTCGGGTTCAGGCTGCCATCTTTATTGGCGTCGAGTTTGCTGAAAGTGTCGCGCATGAACTGTTCGTATTCTTGCAGGCTGATACTGCCGTCTTTATCGAGATCAAGCGCCTGGAAGTGTTCCTGGGAAAGATCGGGTGCATTGGTGGCATTTTGTGCCAGTGCCACTGCAGGGCCCAGGGCAAGAGACAAAACAGCCAGGGAAATGGTTTTTTTCATTGATATTCCTTCATGAGTTTTTCAGGCGTTCTGGCTTAATTGCAGCCCATGCGGTTGCCGATATAACCACCTGCGCCGGCGCCAACAGCCGTGGCCGCCGTGCGCCCGCGCCCGCCGCCAATGGTGCTGCCCAGCATGCCACCGATCACGGCGCCGCCAATGGTGCCCGCGATGCAGTTGAATTCAGAATTTCCGGAGCTGCGCTGAGATCCGGACGTGGTCTGGCAGCCTGCCAGTGCGCCCAGGCTGACCAGAGTAATGGCAATAAGTAATTTGTTCATCATGCTTTGCCCTTGTTAATGTGCGACTGCACTATTGCAACCTGACTATCTTTCAAGCGGATCAACCCCGATAAGGGCCATGATCCTGCCGAATCATTTTAATTCTACAATCATCGTGTTTTTCGGCTTTTTTAATAAATTAAAGCAGGCAGCGCAGGTGTGGTGCCGTTTCAACGCACACCATCATGTGCATGAATTCAGGAACCGTTTTTCATGTGCGGGTTACCGGTGTTGGCGCCAGGGGTTTGCCGGTTCGTCCGGTCAACAGAATACGCTGAGTCGTTTACACGATGCGTCTGCCCGTGCCCAGGAGATTTTTGTGACCTCACCTTCCAGTGCCAACCTGTATGCCGCCCTGTCAGCGGCGTTTCCTGCAGATCGTTCCTCGATCGCCATTGAAACCCCTGAACACACTTACAGCTGGAACGACATCGAGGCCCTGAGCGGGCAACTTGCCACCTTTTTAACCGGGCTGAATGTGCCGGCGGGTTCGCGCGTTGCAGTCCAGGTTGAAAAGTCACCCATGGCGCTCATGCTTTACCTGGCAACGCTACGCGCTGGACTGGTGTATTTGCCGTTGAATACGGCCTACCGGGAAGCGGAAGTTGCTTATTTCATCCAGGATGCCGAGCCTGCCATCGTGGTCTGTGATCCGGCCAATCAAGGCTGGGTGTCCGAA
>JAAYGT010000021.1 GCA_012727555.1 Alcaligenaceae bacterium
ACACTGACGCCGACAACCGTCAAATTCCTTTTGACAGTCTGTCCAATGATTCCCCCCATTGTTAAGTACGATTGAAACAGCAACAATGGAAGGCTTCCGTGTTTCGATGCATTGCTTGCGCACAAATCGAAACACGTTAATAACAATTCCACCCCTCAAAGGAGCCTTCTTCATGCGTGACGCCGTCATTGTTTCAACTGCCCGCACACCGCTTGCCAAATCTCATCGCGGTGAATTCAATATCACACCGGGCGCACAACTGGCTGCCTATTCGATCCAGGCCGCCGTGGAACGCTCAGGCATCGACCCCGCACTGATTGAAGACTTGATCCTGGGATGTGGTTATCCTGAAGGCACCACAGGCCGCAACATCGGACGCCAGGCCGCTCTGCGCGCCGGCCTGCCGGTGTCGGTGGGTGGCACCGTCATCAACCGGTATTGTTCGTCGGGCCTGCAGGCCATCGCCGTTGCTGCCGGGCGTATTGTGCTGGAAGGCGTGCCCGCCATTGTTGCCGGCGGTGTGGAAAGCATTTCACTGATGCGCCCGTCAGGCCGCACAGGCACGGCCGACCTTGACCCCTGGCTGCTGGAACACAAGCCCGAACTGTTCATGGAAATGATCGATACGGCCGATGTCGTGGCACAACGCTACGGCATTTCGCGGGAAGACCAGGATGCTTTTGCACTGCTCAGCCAGCAGCGCACGGCGGCGGCCCAGGCTGCAGGCGTTTTCGATAACGAAATTGTGCCCTGCGCAACCGTCATGGCCGAAAAAAACAAGGAAACCGGCGAAATAACGCAGCGCGATGTCGTTGCGACACGCGACAACTGCAATCGCCCGGGCACAACGCTTGACGGTTTGTCCAAACTCGACCCTGTCAAAGGGGCAGGCAAATTCGTCACCGCCGGCAACGCCTCGCAGCTGTCCGACGGATCAGCAGCCTGCGTGCTGATGGAAGCGCGTGAAGCCGAACGCCGTGGGCTCAACCCGCTGGGCGCCTTTCGCGGCTTCGCGATTGCCGGTTGCGAACCCGATGAAATGGGTATCGGCCCAGTCTTTGCCGTACCCCGCCTGCTCGAACGTGCGGGCCTGAAAATCGATGACATCGATTTATGGGAACTGAACGAAGCCTTTGCCTCGCAGGCGCTGTACTGCCAGCGTACCCTGGGCATTCCCATGGAACGTCTTAACGTGAACGGGGGTGCCATTTCAATTGGCCACCCCTTTGGCATGACCGGCGCACGCCTGACAGGCCATATTCTGCTCGAAGCACAACGCCGTAAAGCCCGTGGCGAAAAAGTGAAATGGGGTGTCGTCACCATGTGTATCGGGGGTGGCATGGGCGCTGCCGGTCTGTTCGAGCTGTTCTGAATTCGCCGGAGAATCGCCCATGACGACACCCAACCCTGACCTGCCACTGGCCGGCATTCGCGTGCTGGACCTTTCCCGCGTATTCGCAGGCCCCATGAGCGCCATGGTGCTGGCCGACTTCGGCGCCGAGGTCATCAAAGTGGAACACCCTGGTCGCGGCGATGACACGCGCGACTGGGGCATGCGCATCGGGAATACTGAAACCACCTACTTCAACAGCATGAACCGCAACAAGCGGTCGATCACACTGGATCTTCAAAGTGCCGAAGGCGTCAGGCTGTTACATCAACTTGTACCGCAATTCGATGTGGTCATCCACAACTTCAAGCACGGCGGTGCGGAAAAACTGGGCGTCGGCTACGAACAGCTCAAGGCGCTCAAAGACGACCTGATCTATTGCGCAGTTGCAGGCTATGACAGCAGTGGCCCCGAAGCGGCACGCCCCGGCTACGACCTTGTCATTCAGGCCGAAGCTGGTTTGATGGCGCTTAATGGCGATGCCCAGACCCCCCCGCTGAAATTCGGGGTGGCGATCGTTGATCTGATGACAGGCATGTATGCGGCACAGGCGGTGCTTGCCGCGCTGTACGGGCGCAGCCGCACCGGCAAGGGCCGCCTCATTGAAATGGCTCTGTACGACTGCGGCCTGTCGATCACGGGGTATTACGGCCTTGAGTCACTGAAACTGGGACACGATCCCGAGCGCTTCGGCAACGCCCACCCGTCCATTGTGCCCTATGGCATGTACGAAGCCGCCGATGGGCCCCTGATCATCGCGGTAGGCAACAATGCGCAGTTTGGCAAATTCTGCCATCAGGTGATCATGCGCCCGGACATCGTGGAGGACCCGCGCTTTGCAACCAATCTGGCACGCGCCCAGAACCGTGAAATTATTGGGCCCCTGCTGAAAGACCTGATCCGCAGTTTCCCGCGCGACCTTCTGCTTGAGCGGCTGACGGCCGTTGGCATTCCGTGTGGTCGTGTTGCCGGATTGCACGAAGCGCTGACCAGCGAGCGCACTCGGCGCGGCAACCTGATTCAGGACATGCCGCACCCGGTCGCAGGCAGTACACCAGTTTTTGCACCGCCCTGTCGCCTGGACGGCCAACGTCTGCCGATTCGTCATGCGCCCCCCACACTGGGTGAGGGAACACGCGAACTGTTGCAACACCTGCTGACGCTCAGCGATGAAGAACTGCAGGCACTTCAGGCCCAAGGGGTACTGACGTTGCCAAATCAAATCTGATCACGGAGACACCCAGAATGAAACCTCTATACATTTCACGCCGTACCGTTCTGCAAACCCTGGCTGCCCTGGGTGGCACAGCCCTGCTGGGTAACGTTTCGGCCCAGTCTGCCTGGCCCACCAAACCAGTCAAACTGGTCGTACCTTTCAATCCTGGCGGCGCTACCGACCTGATTGCCCGCACCCTGGCGGAAGCCTTGTCGAAACGTATCGGGCAGCCTGTCATTGTAGAAAACAAAGGAGGCGCGGCCGGTGTGCTGGGCACCAGTGCAGTCACCAATGCCCAGGCCGACGGCTACACCTTCCTGTTGTCGCTCAGCACCTCCATGCTGATCAACCAGTTCCTGTACACCAAGCTGCCCTACAGCCCACAGAAAGATCTGCTCATGCTGTCGCAGATCGCCGGTGCCCCGGTGACTCTGGTGGTGCATCCGTCCATTCCGGCAAATACCATGCCTGAACTGCTGGCCTACGCCAAAGCAAACAAAGGCAAGCTATCGTACGGATCCTGGGGCGTTGGCTCTTACGCCCACCTGGCGGGGGCTTACATGAGCAAGACCACCGAATCTGACATGGTCCATGTTGCCTACAAGGGTGAATCCCCGATGATCCAGGACCTGATCGGCGGCAATATCCAGGTCTGCTTTTCCAGTGCCATCAACACACGCCCCTTTATTGAATCCGGCCGTGTGAAAGTCATCGGGGTAACCGGCACAACACGCATGGAAATCCTGCCCCAAGTGCCCACCCTTCACGAACAGGGTGTCACGGACGATGCCTATTCGATTTTTGGCTGGGTGGCCCTGGGTGCACCGGCGGGCTTGCCGCAAAACATTGTTGATACCTTGTATGGCCACCTCAAAGAAATCATCAAGGAACCGCAGATGCTGGAGCGCATCAAGGGCGCAGGCTTCATACCCATGATGAACAGCCCCCAAGACTTCCAGCGCAACTATCAACGCGACATGACGATCTGGAAGGCGTTGGTGGAAACTGCCGACGCGAAACTGGACTGAAGCACAGTCAGCATGACGCCCGCCACACCGTACTGACACCCGATTCCCTGCGGATTGTCCCATGGATCGTTTGCTCGCCATGCGCGTCTTCGAATGCGTTGCCGAAGAAAACAGTTTCGCAGGGGCGGCGCGGGCGCTTGGTCTTTCACCGCCCGTGGTCACCCGACTGGTTGCCGAACTGGAAAACCATTTGGGCACGCGACTGTTCCAGCGCACCACGCGGCGGGTGTCACTCACAGAAGCCGGCCAGACGTATCTGGCCCGGGTACGACAAATTCTGCAAGACATCGATGAAGCCGAATCCCTGGCCAGCGCTCATACGTCCGAACTGTCCGGCCGACTGCGCATCCACACGCAACCCGTTCTGGCCAGCCACGTCATCGCCCCGTTGTTGTCCGAATTCCATCATCTTTACCCGGGCATACTGATCGACATTGACGTGGAAACGCACCGGGCGCCCCCCGTTGAAGACTACGACCTGACGCTGCTGGGTACCGATGCGCAATTCAACGCCGACCTCA
Source organism: Alcaligenaceae bacterium (assembly GCA_012727555.1). Taxonomy (GTDB): domain Bacteria; phylum Pseudomonadota; class Gammaproteobacteria; order Burkholderiales; family Burkholderiaceae_B; genus JAAYGT01. Next base: position 4,156 of record JAAYGT010000021.1, read on the forward strand.
TCACTCGCCGGGTGATTGAATCGAACGTGATACTGGTGGCATCGCCCGGCTACCTGCAGCGCAAAGGCACACCCGAAACGCCCCACCACCTTGTGAACCACGACAATCTGCGCCTTAGCCGGCCCGACAGCCCGCTGCGCGCATGGCGCCTGTGGCACGAACAGGCCCCTGACCAAAGCCTGGAAATAGACGTTGAGCCGGTGCTGATTGCCAATCACACCGACACGCTGCTGCGTGCCGCACTTGACGGAGCCGGCATCACCTCTGTGTCAGTCGATATTGCAGCCACGCATCTGCAGCAAGGCGAACTGGTGCGGGTGCTGAGCCCCTGGATCACTGGGCGATTGGCCATGCACGCGGCGCTGCCGAGCCGTAAATTCATTCCGCAAAGAACCCGAGTCTTTCTGGATTTCCTGATCGAACGTACGCGCGCTCAGGCTCGCGCACTGTCAAGCGACTAAACAACGACGAAGCCACCCTGGCTTGCTGTATCGCTGCACCACAAAACCACAAAAAATTATTCCATTTTCAGGAATACCCATTGCAGCAACAGCCATTTATCTATCAAAAAAGAAACAGTAAAGTGTCTTCATTGCAGTTCGCAGCACACCAGACAACTGACTGGATCACGCGACACCCCAAAAGCAAGGACACACACATGATCACGTTACGCAAAGCCCATGAACGCGGCCACTCAACCTACGGTGGCTGGCTGCAAAGTGCCCACACATTTTCCTTCGGCGACTATTTCGACACCCGTTACCAGGGTTACGGCAACCTGCGCGTCATCAACGATGACACGGTGGCACCCGGCCACGGTTTTGGCACCCATGGCCATCGCGACATGGAGATCATCAGTTATGTGCTGAATGGCGAACTGGCCCATAAAGACAGCATGGGCAATGGCGAACCCGGCTCGGCTCAAAGCGGCATCATTCGGCCGGGTGACGTTCAACGCATGAGCGCTGGAACCGGGGTAATGCACAGCGAGTTCAACAATTCCGCCACAGAACCCGTGCATTTCCTGCAAATCTGGATTCTGCCCAAATTCCGGGGCATTCGCCCCGGCTACGAACAAAAGCACTTTCCGGTTTCTTCACGAAGGGGTACGCTGGCTTTGGTGGCTTCGCCGGATGGTGCCCAGGGATCGCTCAGTGTGAACGCTGATGCGCAGCTTGAAGCAGGCCTGTTCGATGGCAACGAACACCTGACCCGCCCGCTGAACCCGGGCCGGCTTGCCTATGTGCACCTGGCACGTGGCAAATTAAGTGTGAATGGCCATACGCTGCAGGCTGGTGATGGCGCATTGCTGGAAAATGAAACACAACTTGTCATCGAAAACGGGCATGCTGCTGAAGTGCTGGTTTTCGATCTGGCGCCCCAACCCTGAAACACCGCACCAACCCCGGGCTATTCACCCACCTTTTTTTGAACAACCCACCGGAGAACACCATGTCCAAAGTCCTCGTTCTGTACTATTCCACCTACGGTCATATTGAAACCATGGCCAATGCCGTTGCCGAAGGCGCACGGGCCGCCGGCGCTACCGTTGACATCAAACGGGTACCTGAAACCGTGCCGGAAGACATTGCGCGCGCAAACCATTTCAAGGTCGACCAGTCGGCCCCCGTCGCCAGCGTTGAAGACCTTGAGCACTACGACGCCATCATCCTGGGCGCACCCACGCGCTTTGGGCGCATGCCGTCACAAATGGCGGCTTTCCTTGACCGCGCCGGTGGTTTGTGGGCTCGCGGCGCCCTGAATGGCAAGGTGGGTGCGGTGTTCACCTCCACGGCCACACAACATGGCGGCCAGGAAGTCACCCTGTTTTCCATGATCACCAACCTGCTGCACTTCGGCATGGTCATCGTCGGCCTGCCGTACAGTTTCCAGGGTCAGATGAGCATTGATGAAATCGTGGGTGGCAGCCCCTACGGTGCCACCACGATCGCCGGTGGCCAAGGCCAGCGCCAGCCCAGCACCATCGAGCTCGACGGCGCACGCTACCAAGGCCAGAAAGTGGCTGAAACAGCCAACAAGCTGTTTGGTTGAAGCACCAGAACACGCTTGTGGGACAGGCCGATCCGGGATTAAATTACGCGGATTAATCACTGTCCTGCAAGCGTCCCCATGCCTTCTTCTCCAGAACCCTTTGAACTTTTCGCCCTGCGCTATGCCCGACTGCTGGGCCGCAAACCAGCCGACAACTACATCGGCGGGGGCGACTTCCACAATGCCGACTCGGGCCTTGATTACTTCGTCTGGGTGGCACGGCGTGGTGCCGAGGTCTGGCTGATCGACACCGGCTTCGGCGAGCGCGCCGCCCGGGAACGTGGCCGCACCCTGCTGCTGCCCGTGGCGAAGGGGCTGGAGCTTCTGGGACTAAAGGCCGAACAGATCGAAAACGTGATCATCACGCACCTGCATTACGATCACGCCGGTACACTCGACCAATTTCCGAACGCCTGTTTTCACCTTCAGAACACCGAAGCAGCGTACGCAACCGGCCCCTGCATGTGCCACCCGGCAATGCGTCACCCCTTCGATGTCGAAGACATCGTGCAATACGTACGCACCTTGTATGCTGGTCGCGTCACCTTTCACAACGGCTCGGCCGAACTGACCCCCGGCTTGTCGGTGCACTGGGTGGGTGGCCATACTGCCGGTTTGCAGGTTGTGCGGGTTTTTACACAGCGGGGCTGGGTCGTTCTGGCGTCCGATGCAACACACCTGTATGGCAACATGGAACGCGGCATCCCCTTCCCGATCGTGTACAACGTGGCCGATATGCTGCAAGGCCACAAAACAGCCCGGGCGCTGGCCGATTCCCCCGACCACGTCATTCCCGGCCACGACCCGCTGGTCATGGAATTCTATCCGCCTCCCACCCCTGAACTGCAGGGCAAAGTGGTACGTCTCGATATCGCACCAACGCAACGTGGCTGACGCTCGCCGCATGTCAACCCCCGCCAGCACCCTGGAACACCGCTACCGCCTGATCGTCAGTGCGGGCGTTTTTCTTTTTTTTGCACTGCTGTTCATCGTGCGCTCGGGCTATTCCTATGGGGCGGGGCTTTTGTTCCTGACCAGCCTGGTGTACCTGACGCTGCACCGCGCCACGCTGCAGCAAGCGCAGTGGCGCCTTTCCCGCGAAGACAAAGCACTGATGGGTGTGTTGCTGGTGTTTGCCCTGACCGCCAGTGCCAGCGTTCTGGGTCACGGTAACAACATCAAGCACCTGGACCAACTCAGTCGCTATTTGCTGGGTATTCCCGTACTGTTCCTGCTGCTGCGCTTTCCGCCGGGCCTGAACGCCCTCTGGTCCGGCGCAGCACTGGGCGTCACGCTCTCGATCGGCATTGCCGCCTGGCAACTGTATGTGCTGGATCACGTTCGCGCGGCGGGGTATCTGAACATCATCCACTTTGGCAATATTGGCCTGGTGTTCGGTTTGATCTGTGCCGCCGGCCTGCGCTGGGCCGCTGCACAAGGTCAAGCGTCCAGGCGCTGGCACTTTGCCCTGGCAATCGGGCTGCTGGCGTCCGTGTACGCCGTCATTGCCTCCGGCAGCCGGGGCAGCTGGCTGGCGTTACCACCCGTGCTGCTGATCTTTCTGGTTGCCTTTGTGTCACGCCGTGCCGCCCCTTACCTGGCCGCTGCCGTGGTCATCTCCCTCGCACTGGCCGCCGTGCTCTACCTGATTCCTGAAACCGGTATCCAGGAACGGCTGCAACTGGCCATCACTGAAATACAACGCTATCTGAACGAACGCTATGTCTTTCGTGATGGCGAAGTCTCTTCGGTGGGCGCGCGGCTTGAGATCTGGCGTGTGGCGATGCTGGCCATTCCACAGTCTCTTTGGCTGGGCTGGAACGAAGCCCATTTCGACGCCTTCGTTTCAGGCTTGATACAACAGGGTCTGGCCGACCCGTACATGCAGAATATGGCCAACACCCACAACAATTACCTTGAAGTCGTGTTACTGCATGGCCTGGTCGGCTTGATACCGCTGCTGGCCCTGTTCCTTGTGCCCCTGGCTTTATTTTGCCGGCGCCTGCGTGCAACTGACCCGACCGTTCAGGCACTGGCACTGGCGGGGGCTTCGTTCATTGCCGCCTATATGATGTTCGGCGTCAGCCAGGTCATTCTTGGCCGCAACAACGGAGTGATTTTTTTCGTACTGACCCTGTCGATACTCTGGTCAGCCCTTCGGCACGCAGAAACGCGGCAATAACGGCTCACATCGCCCCAGGACCGTGCGCAACAACGGCCCTGGGGCCCCGCACCCTGAACGACCGTCTCAAAGCCAGCCGGCAAGGTGACGCTTGACCAGACCGGTCAAACCATCCACCCAGACCGGGTCATCGTTCAGGCAAGGCAGATAGCGAAACTGCTCGCCGCCGGCTTCCAAAAAAGCCTCACGGCACTCTTCCTGAATTTCCTCAAGCGTTTCAAGGCAGTCGGCCAAAAAACCGGGGCACATGACATCAACGCGTTTCACGCCTTGGCGGGCCCATTCCTTGAGTGTCGGTTCCGTATACGGTTCCAGCCATTTCTCAGCCCCGAAACGGCTCTGGAACGACACATAAACGCGCTCGGCATCTTCGCCCAACCGTTGTTTCAGGTGGACGACGGTGTCCATGCAATCACGGTGATAGGGGTCGCCCTGATCAATGGTACGGCGTGGCAGACCGTGAAAACTAAGCAACAGGCGCTCGGGTTTGCCATGCTCGGCCCAGTACGCCTGCACCTGACGCGCCAGCGCATCAATGTAGGCAGGTTCCGTGTTGTAGCGTTTGATGAAGCGCAGTTCAGGCTGGTTGCGCAACCGGGCCACGCGCGCGGTCACACAATCAACGGCGGTCGCCGTTGTGCTGGCTGCATACTGGGGATACATGGGCACGACCAGAATACGTTCACAACCCGCCTGACGAAGTGTATCCATCACACTGGCCACGGATGGGTTGCCATAGCGCATGGCCAGCTCAACCCGTACATTCAGACCTTCGGCGCTCAGGCGCTCCTGCACGCCCAGGGCCTGAACCTGGCTATAGACAGTCAGCGGCGACCCCCCGTCAAGCCAGATGCCCTGATAACGTGGCACCAGTTTTTTCGGGCGCAAAGGCAAAATGAACAGGCGCAGAATGATTTGCCACAAAAACTGCGGAATCTCGATGACCCGGGGATCCGACAGAAATTCGCCCAGGTAACGGCGAATGGCCGGCGCGGTCGGTTCATCGGGCGTACCCAGATTGACCAGCAGAACCCCTACGGGTCCCGGGTCACGCGGTGGCGGCGCAGGATCAAAGGCATGAGGATCGCCTGGCTCAGCCAGGTAGCGGGACGGCAAAAGATTGGGCATGGCACGCCTGTCAGTAAATACAAAGGTTATGGATTATGGTAGCAGCACAGCCGGGGGAAACCCCTGACCCAGTTCAGACCTCAGGTCAAAAACCGGTTCAAAAACATGACACTCAACACCTGAAAGCAGATACGCAAACAGATCGGGCCATGGCTGCCGCCCTTGCGGCGCAAGGTCACGAAGCATTGTGGCTCAGTGCATTCGACAACAACCGTGCCGTGATATCGACAATGGGAATGACACGTTCATACGCCATGCGAGACGGACCGATGACCCCCAGCGTACCGACAATCTTTCCGTCGACACCATAGGGTGCCGTGATGACAGAGACATCTTCCATAGGCACCAGGCGGGAATCACCGCCGATATAGATCTGCACCCCTTGAGCCCGGGTAGAGACATCGAGCAGTTGCAACAGGTCGGTTTTCTGTTCGAACAAAGAAAACAGGCGTCGCAAGCGCTGCATGTCGGAGGCGATGTCAGAAATGTCGAGCAATTTGCTTTCGCCCGAAATGACGACGTTGTCATCTGTGCCGTCCGATGAGGTACCGGCCTCGACAGCGGCTTGCATGAGCCGGGAGATATCCGCTTGCAACGAGGAGAGTTCGTCTTTGATGGCCATTTTCACGGCATCGAACGACATACCGGCAAAATGCTGGTTGAAAAAATTGCTGGCCTCTAGCAATTCCTGCTCTGAATAGTCGCGGGACACGAACAAAATGCGATTCTGGACATCGCCATCGGGGGTGACGATGATCAGCAACACACGGCGGTCGGACAGACGGATGAATTCGATTTGCCTGAACACCTGGCTGCGACGCGGTGCAAGCACGACGCCGGCAAACTGGGAAAGATTGGACAGCAGGCTGGCGGCAGCGCTCACGGCCCGACTGGGTTCGGCAGCCGGTAACAATGCCCGGATTTCTTCCGGCGGCAACACCTGGAAACGTTGCACCGCCAGTAGTCGATCGACAAACAACCGGTAGCCCTTGGGCGTGGGAATACGCCCGGCCGACGTATGCGGGCTCTGGATCAAGCCTTGATCCTCGAGGTCGGCCATGACATTGCGAATGGTGGCAGGCGAAAGCTCGAACATTTTCGACAGGGTGCGCGACCCGACCGGTTGACCATCGGCAATGTAGCGTTCGATCAGCGCCTTGAGCAGCGCGTTGGCACGATCATCCATGACTGCGTTCCATGTGTTTGATTGTCACAGGGGATTTCGCCTACAGCCACATGGCCTGCAGGAACCCTATAATCCGTTCAGTCGGTATTATTCCATCAAAAACAGGGTAATCATTTTATGCATTTCAAAACCGTTGCCATCGTGGGTCGCTACCAGGATGCCGGCCTCGATGCCCCGCTGCGCAAACTGGCGGCCATGCTGCATGACGCCGGTTGTTCAGTACTGGTGGAAGCAGACACCGCACGCAATACGGGCATAACCGAATATGCCGTGGCCAGTTACGCCCAAATCGGTGAACAGGCCGATCTGGCCGTCATCATGGGTGGTGACGGCACCATGCTGGGCGCCGCACGCGAACTGGCACACAGCAATGTGGCGCTCATCGGCATCAATCACGGGCGCCTGGGGTTTATCACCGACATTCCGCTGCACACCGCCACCGATGCGCTGGCCAGTGTGCTGCAGGGCAACTACGACATCGAAAAACGCATCATGCTGGAAGGCGAAGTCGTGCGCAACCAGCAAGTCCTGTTTTCAGGGCTGGCGCTGAACGATGTCGTCATCAACCGTGCAGGTCGTGGCGGCATGATCGAACTGCGTGTGGAACTTGATGACACCTTCATGTACAGCCAGCGGGCCGATGGCCTGATCGTGGCCACGCCCACAGGCTCAACGGCCTACTCACTGTCGGTGAATGGCCCCATCGTGCACCCGCTCGTGAACGCCATTCTGCTGGTGCCGGTGGCCCCCCAAACCTTGTCCAACCGCCCCATCGTTTTGCCCGATACCGGAACACTCTCGCTCACCATCACGGCACTGGGCCGGGTCGAGTCCGGCGCAAGCGTTCACTTCGACATGCAAACCTGGTCCGACTGCCAGGCCGGAGACCGCATCAATGTACGGCGGGCCGACCATGGTGTACGCTTTGTCCACCCCAAAGGCTACAGCTTTTTTTCCACACTGCGGCGCAAGCTTTACTGGAACCGCATGCCCCAACCTTCCGACGAAAACGAGTAATCCATGCTGCTCACCCTGCACGTTCGAGACTTTGTCATTGTCCAGAACACCGAACTGCAGTTCGAACCCGGTTTCACTGTTTTTTCGGGTGAAACGGGTGCGGGCAAATCCATACTGATCGATGCCCTGGCACTTGCCCTGGGCGGGCGGGCCGACACCGGCCTGATTCGTGCCGGCGCACAACGGGCCGACATCACCGCAGTCTTTTCCACCCCGCCCGGCCTCACCGGCTGGCTGACCGAACAGGCACTCGATCCCACCGACGAACTCATCCTGCGCCGCACCGTCGATAGCCAAGGGCGCAGCCGTGCGTTCATCAACGGCCAAACGGTTCCGCTAACCCACCTGCGCAGCGTGGCCGAACACGTCATCGACATCCATGGTCAGCACGCCCACCAAAGCCTGCTCAAAGCGGCCAGCCAGCGGGAACTGCTCGACACCCAGGGCAACCACCTGGAACTGGCATCCCGTGTCAATTCGGCGTGGCGTCAGTGGCAACAACTGCGTGAGCAGCGCGAACGTGCCGAACACAACAGCCAGGCACTGGCGCAAGAACGCGAACGCCTGGCGTGGCAACTGGGCGACCTCGACCGGCTGGCCATGACACCCGGCGAATGGGAAACACTCAGCAACCATCACAGCCGGCTCGCTCATGCCCAGGCCTTGCTTGAAGGCTGCACGCTGGCAATGAACCTGCTCGACACCGACGACGCACCCTGTGCACGGCAATCGCTCAATGCAGCTCACCAGCACCTGCAGAAACTGGTCTCGCACGATGACACCCTGCGTGGCATTCTCGACACCCTGGAATCCGCACGCATTGCGGTGGCCGAAACCGTTTCCGACCTGGCCGGCTACCTTGACCGCGTCGATCTCGACCCGGAATCCCTGGCACACGCCGAACAACGCCTGTCGGCCATTTTTGAAACAGCTCGCAAGTACAAGATCGAACCCCAGGAACTTCCCGGTTTCCACGAAACCCTCAGGCAGCAACTGCACGCGCTGCAGTCAGGCAGCGACACCGAAGCGCTCCGCAAAAACGAAGAGAAAGCACGGGCACACTACCAGGAATTGGCAGCACAACTCAGCCAGGCACGCCAGCAAACAGCTGCCCTGCTCTCGAAAAAAGTCACTCAGGCCATGCAATCCCTGGCCATGGCCGGGGGGCGTTTTGAAATCAGTGTGCTTGAACAGGCCGCAGGCCCGCACGGCACGGATGCCGTTGAATTTCTGGTGGCCGGTCATCCGGGCACCCCGCCCCGGCCCTTGGCAAAAGTGGCTTCCGGGGGTGAACTGGCGCGCATTTCACTGGCGCTGTCCGTTATTGCAAGCCAGGCTGCACGGGTGCCCACCCTGATTTTCGACGAAGTGGACACCGGCATTGGCGGCGGCGTGGCCGAAGTGGTGGGCCGCCTTCTGAAAGAGCTGGGGCAGCGTCATCAGGTGCTGTGCGTAACACACCTGCCGCAGGTGGCTGCCTGCGGCGACCACCACTTTCGTGTGGCCAAGCAACAAGCGGGCAACGAAACCGTTTCAAGCATTACGGCACTGTCGGAAAACGACCGGGTACAGGAAGTTGCGCGCATGCTGGGCGGGCTGGAAATTACCCGCACCACACTGGATCACGCACGGGAAATGCTGACTGCCTTCTGACGGATTGCATTCAGGTTCTGCGCGAACCGGACACGCAATCAGGACACGTGCCATAGAGCATCATGGTGTGACTTTCAAGCACGAAGCCTTTATCTTTGGCCACGGCATGCTGACGCTTTTCGATTTCGGGATCGGTGAATTCAACCACCTTGCCACACGATGTGCAAATGAGGTGATCGTGGTGATCGCCATCGTTCAATTCGAAAACGGCCTTGCCACCATCGAACTGGCTGCGCATGAGAATACCGGCCTGCTCGAACTGGGTAAGCACACGATAAACCGTTGCCAGACCGATATCGACGTCTTCGGCGATCAGTGTGCGATAGACGTCTTCCGCGCTTTGATGACGCTGATCGGCACGCCGGAAGACATCAAGTATCTTGAGACGGGGGAACGTGGCCTTGAGGCCCATGTTCTTGAGTTCAGCTTGATCATTCATGGGGAAAATTCTTTGGTGGCTGCTTGGGTCGTGCACGCCCCGCCCGACGGCACACAGAGGGAACATTGCAGGAACAACAGACAGCGGGGTTTCAGAACGAGACGTTAAAACGCGCCAGCAACATCAAAAATGCGACCGTCCATGCAGGCGCCATGATGCGTTTTCTTCTCAAACCTTTATGATAACGGTTTTATTCGATCTGAATAACGTCTGAACTACGGGGGCACTGCGTGCTGACGACCGAAAAACCTCGATACACTCTCCTGCGCACCACGGTGGGTGCAAGCCTGCTGGCCATTGCTCTGGCCGGGTGCGGCTCCACAAAATGGGGCTTCCCCTACCGCCCCGATGTCCAGCAAGGTAACTGGATCACATCGGAACAGGTTGCCCAGTTGCAGGTTGGCATGACACGCGAACAGGTACGCTTCGTTCTGGGCACACCGACACTGCAGGACATCTTCCATGCCAACCGCTGGGATTACCCCTACATGAACAAGCCGGGCTACGGGCAACAAACTGAACGGCGCTTCACCGTGTGGTTCGAAAACGACCAACTGGCCCGCTGGGAAGGTGATCAGCAACCCAACCGCCAGCCCTTCGAAGCGGCCGACACCGGCCGAAACGCCGATGGCACCGTCGGCGGCCCCGACACCTACAACGCCCTGCGTGCAGAACAACAATCCGATCCGCAAACAGGCGCACAACCTGTGGGTGCCGGCGACAGCCAGCCCCCGGCCAGCGATGCACCCCAGCACCGCCGCCCGATCCTGAATGCCGATCAGCCGCCCATGCCCGCACCCGGCGTTCCTTCGCCGGCCCGCACCACTGATATCCCCCTGATGTAGGAGACAACATGCGTATTGCCATTGCAGGTTCCGACGGTCGCATGGGCCGAATGCTCGTTGAAGCCGTACTGAACAGCCCCGACCTCGAACTGACCGTTGCCCTTGACCGGGCAGGCTCAAGCGCGCTGGGCAACGATGCCGGGGCATTCCTGGGGGTGACCACAGGCGTCCTTATTTCCGACAACCTGGATCAACTGGCCAATGCCGATTGCCTGATCGATTTCACCCGCCCCGAAGGCACGCTGCAGCACCTGAAAGCCTGCATACAGCACAACACGAAATGCGTGATCGGCACCACCGGGTTCGATGATCAAGGAAAGAAAGCCATTCAGGCGGCAAGCCAGAAAGTGGCGGTCGTATTCGCCCCCAACATGAGCGTCGGCGTGAACGCCACACTGAAACTGCTGGAAATGGCCGCCCGCCTGCTGAATGAAGGTTACGATGCCGAGGTCTTCGAGGCCCACCACCGTAACAAAGTGGATGCCCCTTCAGGCACCGCGCTGGCCATGGGCGAAACCATTGCCCATGCCTGGGGCAAGAACCTGAACGACATCGCCGACTGGGCGCGTCATGGCGAAACCGGCGCGCGCGAAACCGGCCACATCGGCTTTTCAGTGGTGCGCGGCGGCGACATCATCGGAGATCACACCGTGCTGTTCTGCGGCACGGGTGAACGCATTGAAATCACCCACCGCTCAAGCAGCCGCACCACCTACGCCCAGGGCAGCCTGCGCGCGGCACGCTACCTGGCCCGGCGCGAATTCGGCCTGTTCGACATGCAAGACGTACTGTCCTCCTGAACGGCACATCAGCCCGTCACGTTCACGGGCTCCTGCTCCAGAACAACACCAAAACGCCGGAAAATGTCCTCCTGGATCGCCCTCGACAACGCAGCCACCGCAGCTGCGTTTCCACCGCCATGGTGCACCAGCACCAATGCCTGGCGGTCGTGCACCCCCACCGGCCCCATGCGCCGCCCCTTCCAGCCAGCCTGGTCGATCAACCAGCCAGCCGCCAGCTTGTAACGGCCCTCGGGCTGGGCGTAGGCAACAATGTCCGGGTAACGCTGTCGCAGTGTGTGCAGCTGTTGCGTATCCACCACTGGGTTCTTGAAAAAACTGCCGGCATTGCCCAGCACCGCAGGGTCGGGCAGTTTGGCGCGGCGTATGTCGCACACCGCCTGAACAACCTGATCGGCCGTCAGTGCCTGACCGGCATTGGCCACCAGCGGATGACGCTGCAGATCAGGGTAGGCAAGCACGGGCTGCCATAGCGTCTGAAGGCGAAAGCGCACGGCAACAATCAGCCAATCCCCCGGACGGGCTCGCTTGAACAGACTGTCACGGTAACCGAAGCCGCACTCGTCTGACTGCAATTCATGCAGCCGCTGGTCCGGAAAGTTCCAGGCAACGACACTATGCACATGACGGGCCACTTCGGTTCCGTAGGCGCCAATGTTCTGCACGGGTGCTGCACCTACCGTGCCAGGTATCAGGGCCAGATTCTCCAGGCCATGCCACCCCTGGGCAACGGCATGAAGCACGAATGCATGCCAGCCATGGCCCGCCTGCACTTGAACCAGCACGTGATCACTGGCCGAGTGCACGACACGGCACCCCTGGTTGGCCACATGAATCACCAGGGCATCAAGACGTTCGGGAAGCACCACATTGCTGCCACCGCCCAGCACAACAACAGGCTGTGTTTCTTGCCTGACCAACCGTGAAAGCGCCGGCAGATCACCGACAGACTGCAGACGTACATAACGGGATGCAAACGATGCCAGCCCCAATGTATTGAAAGGCTGAAGATCCTGACTGATGGGTTCAAGCACGCAAAAACCTGACTGAAAAGAAGAACTCGCGCCCACCGCAATGGCGCACACGGGTGAAAAAGAAGGATCGGCCAAAAGATTGACAGGCCAGCTGCAGAAGTGTACTATTGCCGACTTGATTTTTGCAGTTGATTGGAATACAAAACAAGCAGCGCAATTTTGATTGAAAGTTTGGCGGCATGAAAACAGCAACCGACTTGCAAACCAAAAAAATTGTGCTTATAATGCGAAGCTTGTTTCAGCAAACTGCTGAACAAATGCGGGAATAGCTCAGTTGGTAGAGCGCAACCTTGCCAAGGTTGAGGTCGCGAGTTCGAGACTCGTTTCCCGCTCCAGATTTTTTAAAAGGGAGCACAAGGCTCCCTTTTTCATACAAGGGTTTGTCTGCGGCGCAATGGCAGAGTGGTTATGCAGCGGATTGCAAATCCGTGTACCCCGGTTCGATTCCGAGTTGCGCCTCCAGTACACTTCTAAGCCTCAGGATGCCTCATACCCTGAGGCTTTTGTTTATTGGCCGCAAACTCATGCAAATTCACCCGGATCATCGTCACGAAGCCGCACCCCATCTGGTGATGCTTTCAGTGCTTGGCCTGATCGCCCTGATCTTTGCGCTGGCGCCGGCACCCGGCGTTGCGTTGCACGCGAACACCTACACGTGGCAGCATACTGCACTCGAAGCAATCTCGATCAGTATTGCCGCCGTGATCTTCGCGGTTGGCTGGAGCGCGCCGCGCGATCACGTCCCTCGAATCGCCACATTGGTTGCCAGCGCGTTCCTGGGCACTGCGTTACTCGACTTTTCCCACACCATGACCTTCCAGGGCATGCCGGGATCCTTCAGTAACGGCAACCCGGAAAATACCGTTGCATTCTGGCTGGCAGCACGCTCTCTGGGGGCCTTGGCACTTCTGGTGGTTGCCCTGAGCCCATGGAGCAACAAACCGTTCAGCCACCGCTACCTCACGCTTGCCCTGATTCTTGCGGGTGTGGCACTGGTACACGCCATCGTCATCTACCGCCCGGAATGGCTGCCGACTCTGTTTTCGCAAGAACACGGCCTGACACCGTTCAAACGCAACTACGAATATGGACTGATAGGGCTGTACCTGACGGCCGGTATTTTGTTGCTGCGCCATTTGCGCCAGGCGCGCACGTTCAGTGCCATGAGCTTCATTGCTGCCGCCCTGACCTTCGCACTCAGCGAGCTTTTCTTCACGCTGTATGCGTCTTACTCCGACATCTACCACCTGACCGGGCATATTTACAAAGTCATCGCCTACCTGTTTCTGTTCAGGGCCATTTTTCTTGAAACGATCAAGGCGCCGTACCAGAAACTGCAACGGTCACAGGTACAACTGCAACACACGCTCGACAACCTGTCGACCATGGTCACAGAAAAAGAGCACCAGGATGCCCTGATCCGCAAGCTTTCGCTGGCCATCGAGCAAAGCCCCAACCCGGTACTGATCACCGACCGGGCCGGCAACATCGAATACGTGAACCAGGCATTCACCGACTCATCCGGCTACGAATCCAGTGAAATCATCGGTCGCAACCCCCGTTTCATGCAGTCGGGCCAGACCCCCCGCAGCACGTACGAAAGCATGTGGAACAAACTGCAACGGGGGGAAGCCTGGCAGGGCGAGGTCGTTAATCGAACGAAACAAGGTGCGCATTACCACGAACGCGTGCTCATTTATCCGATCAAGAATGCCTTCGGCGAAATCACCAGCTACCTGTCGCACAAGGAAGACATCTCCGAACAAAAGGCGGCTGCGGAACGTATTCGGCAACTCTCGCAATTCGATGAACTGACCGGACTGGCCAACCAGGCCTCGCTGCGTGCCATGCTGCGCCACGCCATTGACCTGGCAAGCCACCATAACGATGCCCTGGCCCTCATGAGCATCAACCTCGACAACTTCCGCCTGATCAACGAATCACTCGGCCACAACGTCGGCGATCTTGTCTTGAAGTCCACGGCAGATCGCCTGAACCGCCTGCTCAGCCACAAAGACACACTGGCCCGGGTCTCGGGCGACCACTTCGTTATCATTTTCCCGGGTCTCGACCAGGGCGCGGCCACACTGAAGGCCCTTGAAATACTGCAGACCATGCAAACGCCCCTCGACTTTCAGGGGCATTCCGCCATCACCACCGTATCCATCGGTATCGCACTGTTTCCCGATGACGGCAAAACGGCCGATGTCATGCTGGCCTGCAGCGAAGCAGCCATGTACCACACCAAGAACGAAGGCCGCAACAGCTACCGCTTCTTCACACCCGGCCTGCAGAAAAGCTCGTCCCGCATGCTTGAGCTGGGCGTTGCCCTGAAACACGCCATCCCCCAGCAGCAACTGCGTCTGGTGTATCAGCCGCAAATCGACCTGGGCAGTGGCCGTGTGATCGGCGCTGAAGCGCTGGTCAGATGGCGGCACCCGGAACTGGGCGAGATCGGCCCGGCAGAATTCATTCCGATTGCCGAGCAATACGGTCTGATCGTTGAGCTGGGCGAGTGGATCATGCAAACCGCCCTTAAACAGGCCGCTGAATGGCAAAAGAATGGTTTTGATGATCTGGTCATTGCCATCAACCTGTCGGCGTCCCAGTTCAACCAGCCACAGCTGGCTGAAACCATTCTTGAAATCGTGCACGAAATCGATGCGCGACCACAGCAGCTTGAACTGGAACTGACCGAGGCGGTTGCCATGCGCAACCCGGTTGCCGCCGGAAAAATCATGGACAGCCTCAGCAATGTGGGCTTCCGTTTGTCGATCGACGACTTCGGAACCGGTTACTCATCGCTCAGTTACCTGAAACGCTTCAATATCCACAAGCTCAAGATCGACCGCTCTTTCATCAACGACCTGAATCAGAATATCAACGACCAGGCCATCGTGACGGCCATCATACAAATGGCGCATAGCCTGGGCATGAGCACCCTGGCCGAGGGCGTGGAAACACCCGAACAGCTCGCTGTCTTGCGTGCCAAAGGGTGCGATGCGGTGCAAGGCTACCTGTTCAGCAAGCCGCTCAGCCCGACCGATTTCGAAGCCTTTGCACGCGCCAACCTTGACGCCTGCCAGGAGACCGAACATGGATGATTCCGTTCTTGCCGCCATGGCGCGCTGGCCCAATGTGCCTGCAGTCACAGGCTGGTTGTCCCTTACGCCAACCGGTCAGTGGCACCTGCACGAAAACGGCGCAGCCCTGCCGGTACACCCCGGCTCGGAACCTGATCGCGGATCCCCCATCACCAGCACGCAGATCGTGCAGTTCATTCAGCGTAACTACAGCCATGACACGCAAGGCCGCTGGTTTTTCCAGAATGGCCCGCAGCGGGTTTATGTACGTCTTGACGCTGCGCCGCTCATACTGCGAACGACACGCAACACAACCACAGGCTCGCTGGCTCTGCAGGCTCACACTGGCCAGCACGTCAGCCGCATTGACGCCTGGTGGCTCGATGACAACGGACGCCTGTTTGCCCAAACCGACCTGGGGCCGGCACTGGTTGCCGGACGCGACATGGCGGAACTGCTGGACCACCTGGAAACCCCCGATGGCCGCGCATTCACCGATCTGGAACTGCCGGGTTCAGGGCCAGGGCGCACGGCCCCGAATACCCCGACCTCAACCGCCCTTGGCGACCACGAACTCATCGTACGTGATCACAGTGGCCCAGCCCCCCTTTTTTACTGTACGGCAGCCCACATTCCGCAGGCCATGGGTTTTGACCCGCATCCGCAGGCCTGAACCCCGCACTGTGGCAAGCACCCTGCCCCGTGACAGGCTAGAATCGAACCTGTCGTTTCTATTTCTGACTGCGTTCTGCCCATGACATCAACCGATCCTGGCTTCTATTTCCCGGCCCCTCGTGCCCAACGGTTCTGCAGCCAGTGCGCCACACCGCTGGTTCGCAAGGTTCCTCCCGATGACAACCGCCTGCGGGATGTCTGTGATCACTGCGGCGCCATTCATTACCAGAATCCGCGCAATGTGGTGGGCGTACTGCCCGTATGGAATGAACAGATCCTGCTGTGCCGTCGCGGCATTGAGCCGCGCCACAACAAATGGACGCTGCCGGCGGGGTTCATGGAGCTTGGCGAAACCACCGCTCAGGGTGCCATGCGTGAAACCCAGGAAGAAGCCGGCGCACAAATCGAGCTGGGGCCGCTCTATACCGTCATCGACGTCCCGCATGCCGAGCAGGTGCATTTCTTCTATCTGGCGCGTGTCCTGAGCCCCGAACTGGATCCGGGCCCTGAAAGCCTGGAAGCCGCATTCTTCGATCTTGACGCCATACCATGGAAGGAACTGGCTTTTCGCACCATCACCACAACACTTGAACACTACGTTCACGACATCAAAAACGGTTCATTTCCCTTGCACCAGTACAGCATTTCTGCGCACACGGCGGGCTGATTCCGCAAACAGTCGGGCATCATGGCTTCAATCATCTGGCTTGACACACACACACCCTTCCCTGATCCGGCACAGGCCATGCCGGAAGGCTTGCTGGCTGCAGGCACCGATCTCTCGGTCGAGCGGCTTGAATCGGCGTACCGCCAGGGCATTTTCCCATGGTTCAACCCGGGCGAACCTGTGCTGTGGTGGAGCCCCGACCCACGCATGGTGCTGCAAACCAGGGCACTGCATCTTTCACATTCGCTGGCAAAAAAACTGCGACAGATCGCACGGCGCGAACACGAGGAAAACCCACCTGTCAGGATCATGCTGAACACGGCATTCAGGCAGGTGATCCAGGGCTGTGCAGACACACGCAGCACACAGGGCGGCACCTGGATCGTGCCGGCCATGCAACAGGTTTACCACGACTGGCACCTGGCCGGTCGGGCGCACAGCATTGAAACATGGATCAATGGCACACTGGCAGGTGGCCTGTACGGCGTTCAACTGGGCCGCTTCTTTTTTGGCGAATCCATGTTTTCCCGCCATACCGACGCCAGCAAAATTGCCCTGGTGTATCTGGTGCGTTTTTTGCAGGCCCAGGGTATTGAACACATTGACTGCCAGCAAGAAACCGGACACCTGCACAGCCTGGGGGCCCGCCCGATACCGCGCAGCCAGTTCCTGGGCCTGCTGCGCGACACCATGACACACCCTGACCTGCACTGGACACACGGCCAATTGCTGCACGATGGCACACTGCGCACCACCGCCTGACACAGTTTGTACCGCTCGTGCAGTTGCGCGACAAGGCTGTGTAGCGTAATAATATTCGTGTTTTGTATTTAAGATCTGTACTTGGTCACGTGTTCACGCTACCGCATGTTCAGGCATAACCGCTGTGGAATGTGTCCAATGCCAGCACCCACCGGCCTGTTCCCATGAGCTTTCCCGATAACCACGGGCTCAAGACCCTGCAGTTTTACTCCACGGCGTCGTACCCGTGCAGCTACCTGCCCGGCTTGCAGGCGCGATCCCAAGTGGCCGCCCCCACACACCTGATCGACAACACGCTGTATTCTCGCCTGGTTGAAAACGGTTTCAGACGCAGCGGCCTGTTCACGTACCGACCTTTATGCGATCAGTGCAAGGCCTGCATTTCCATTCGTATCAATGTCGGCTTGTTTGCACCGAACCGCACCCAGCGCAAAACCTGGAAACACCACCAGTCGATCAGCACCCGGGTCTTGCCTTTGCACTGGAATCCGGAACACTTCGAGCTCTACCACCGTTACCAGCGTACCCGCCACGCCGGTGACCCCGACGACGACACCGAAGCCCAATACAGCCAGTTTCTGCTGGCCAGCCGTGTCAATTCAAGGCTCATCGAGTTCCGCAACGCGGGCGGGCTCCTGAAAATGGTTTCCATCATCGACCTGCTCGATGACGGATGGTCATCGGTCTACACCTTTTTCGATCCCGATGACACCAGCGGGCTGGGCACCTACGGCGTGCTGTGGCAGATCGACCAATGCCGTCAACGCGGGCTGCCCTGGCTGTATCTGGGCTACTGGATCCAGGAAAGCCGTAAAATGTCGTACAAAGCGCGTTTCAAGCCCCATGAATTGCTCATCAACGGGCACTGGCGCACGCCCCACGACACTCCGGTTTCCTGAACATGCCCCTGCTTTTTTCCTGCTACCCCCTGGCACGTGCCTGGCTGTTTTCGCTTGATGCCGAAAAAGCCCACGACCGTCCCCTCAGTGCACTGAACACCGCTTACCGCTTCCCCGTCACACGGGCATTGCTGCACGGCGCCCCCGAACTGCCGGTCAAGCTCATGGGGCTCACACTGCGTAACCCGGTGGGCCTGGCGGCCGGGCTCGACAAAAACGGGGCCTGCATCGATGCCCTGGCAAACCTGGGTTTCGGTTTTGTGGAAGTGGGCACTGTCACGCCACGCCCGCAACCCGGCAATCCGCAACCGCGCATGTTCCGGTTACCCCGTGCCCAGGCGCTGATCAACCGCTTCGGCTTCAATAACCAGGGCCTTGAAGCGTTCATCGACAACGTGCGCAAAAGCCGCTGGCGCACCCAGGGCGGCATTCTGGGCCTGAATATTGGCAAAAATGCCAGCACCCCCATTGACCGGGCGGTTGATGACTACCTGGCGGGCCTGAAGGCGGTGTACACCCACGCCGATTACATCACGGTGAACATTTCATCACCCAACACAAAAAACCTGCGGGCGCTGCAAGAGCAGGCCGAGCTGGGCGGGCTGCTCGGCGCACTGCAAGAACAACGCAAGGCACTGAGCGACCAGCACGGCCGCTCAGTGCCGATGGTCGTGAAAATTGCACCCGACCTGAACACTGAGCAGGTGGACACCATTGCCGACCTGCTGATGCAGCACGGCATTGACGGCGTGATCGCCACCAACACCACGCTGTCACGCGATGCCGTGCAGGGGCTGCCCCATGCGGCCGAAGCCGGCGGGCTTTCAGGGCCACCGGTGCACGAACTGTCGTTGCGTGTCATTGCGCGTCTGCGCGAACGGCTGGGGAAAGATTATCCGATCATTGGCGTGGGCGGCATCGTGTCTGGCGCCATGGCACGCGAAAAAATAGCGGCAGGCGCCAATGCCGTGCAGTTGTATACCGGCCTGGTGTACCGTGGGCCGGCGCTCATTGAAGAATGCGTCAACGCCTTGCGCTGACGCCTGCACTATGAACGAACACCCGCATCAGGCACCGGCCGCCTGTGCCTGATGCGGGGCTTGCCCGTTGGCTTCGGCAAGCGCTTGCGGCGTATTCACGTTCAGAAACCTGTCTTGGCCGTCAGGGTAAACAGCCACCGCCGCACCCTGGCTCTGGAACCAGCTGCGCACACGGCGTTGCCCCTGGGCCACCTGACTATAAACGCTGCCCGCCAGATCGCGATGTACCAAGGCACACAGGGGGTGGTCATCGGCCCCTGACCGGGCATAGGCCAGCCGGGCGCCCGCCTGCTGCGCGGCCTGCCACAGCCTGACAGGAAGATCCGCAGGCAAGGCCAGGGAATCGACCGGCACCACCAGAACCCAGGGCAGCGGCGCCACGGCCAGGGCACTGGCCAAGCCAGCCAGAGGCCCTTGATCAGCCCCCAGGGCGGGATCATCGGTAACCACACGCCCATACGCGGCATACCGGTCCAGATGCCGGTTCGCACTGATCAGCGTGCATGACACCCAGGGGGCCAGGTAGGCACAGGCATGTGCAACCAGGGGCCGCCCGTGAATACAGACCAACCCTTTTTCCACGGGCTCATGAACAGCCAGCGACTGCAGCCGGCTGCCCCGCCCGCCAGACAACACCAGACCTGCAAGTTCAGAAGAAGGGATCATCCGCCGATGTAGCTCATTTCAATTTTGTCGGGCATGACAGTGGCCTGCCCGCGCAGTTCGGAATAATGATCATCGCGAGGGCTCCAGACACCCGCCAATTGGTGCAACACCTGGGCGTCGGTGGCCCCCGAACGCAGCAGTGTGCGGATATCGTGCCCGCGCGAGGCAAACAGACACAGGAACAGGCGGCCTTCGGGAGACAGACGCAAACGGGTGCAATCACCGCAAAAAGGCTGGGAAACACTGGTGATGATGCCGATTTCTCCGGCGCCATCGGCAAAGCCCCAGCGTGCAGCGACTTCACCCCTGTAGGCCGCATCAAGCTGCTTCAAAGGGAAACGATCGTGAATACGATCGAGAATCTGCCGGCCAGTGAGGACTTCAGCCAGGTTCCACCCATTCGTGTTGCCGACATCCATGAATTCGATGAAACGGACAACATGCCCCGTGTGACGGAAGTAATCGGCCATGGGGAGAATCTGGCTGTCGTTGACCCCCTTGCGCACCACCATGTTCACCTTGACGGGCGCAAGGCCTACGGCAGCAGCAGTATCGATACCGGACAAGACGTCAGCAACCTGAATGGTGCTGTCGCTCATGCGGGCAAAAATGACGGGATCAAGGGCATCGAGACTGACCGTAACACGAGACAGGCCGGCATCGCGCAAGGCCTGGGCCTTCTTGCGCAACAACGTGCCGTTGGTGGTAAGGGCCACCTGCACCGGTTTGCCTTCAGGGGTTTCCAGGCGGGCCAGCATTTCAACCAGACGTTCGATGTTCTTGCGCAGCAAGGGCTCACCCCCCGTCAGGCGCAGCTTCCGCACACCCGCCGCCACGGCCACCCGGGCAAACTGGGTGATTTCTTCAAATGTGAGCAGCTGGGCATGCGGCAGGAATTCGTGGTTCTGGTCGAAGACTTCGCGCGGCATACAGTAGGTGCAGCGGAAATTGCAGCGATCCGTGACCGAAATACGCAGATCGCGCAAGGGCCGGGCACGGGTATCGCGCAACGGCAAGGTAGGCACCGGCAGACTGCTGGTGTTCTGTGCCGGTGCCGGATCAGGCAAACCGGCAGGCACGACCCGAGGTCGTACGGCCGGTGCGGAAGCGGAAGAATTCGTGCGTGTACTCATGGCACCATGGTAAGGCGTTTTGCCCGAAAAGCCCAAGCAAGCACTATCGTAACCCAGCGACCGGGATCATGACATAAGATCGATCAAGAATCACCCGACCAAGGAAGCCGCCTGAGCACGATAAACACTAGCGTCTCCCAAGATCCGGTTGCATAACCGCCAGTGTTGAACTTCCTGTTGCAACAACACAACCATTCTCTTCACGAACCAAAGCGGCACGGGTGAAAACAAGCTGTTTACCCTGTTTCTCAACCAGCCCTGTCGCCAGATAACGGCCTTTAGGTGCAGGACGCAAAAAAGCGGTTATCAGGTTTGTTGTGGAACAACTGTAACCGACAGGCAACGCAAGCAATGTCGCAAATGCCATTGCAAAATCCAGCATCGCACTCTGCGCACCACCTTGCAAAACCCCCGTCCCCTGTATGAACAAAGGCTCAGGCTCAAAGGCCAGCGTTATGCTGCCTTTATCAGCATCTACTGAGAGAAACTCAGTACCAAGGGCAATGGCCATAGGATTGGAAGCCAGCCGATTGACCTTTTGGGGATGATGCAGAAAACTGTACAAGGACTCTTGGTCTGCATTGGAAAAGCAGGGGTCTACCGATTTTGTCATCAGCGGGATCATGCAAGCTCCTCATCGCAAAGTTTGCGTGCAATGATTTCTTTCATGATCTCGGAAGTGCCGGCATAAATTCGCTCAATACGCGCATCCACAAAAGCCCGGGCCACGGGGTACTCTTTCATGTAGCCATATCCTCCATGAAACTGCAGACACTGATCGGCCACATACCCCAACAACTCTGAATGCCACAGTTTGCCGGCAGATGCACTAACGGCATCCAGCTTGCCCTGCAGGTGCAACTCAATAAGGCGATCGCAATAAGCCCTGCCGGCCTGAAGCCGGGCGTACAGATCAGCCAGGACAAAACGTGTATTCTGGAAGTCGGCAACTCGTTGCTTGAACGCCTTGCGGTCACGCGTGTATTTGATCGTCAACTCCAGCACAGACTCCGCTCGCGCCTGACACTGCACTGAAACCAGTAAACGCTCCTGTGCCAGCTCCTGCATCAGATATTTAAAGCCTTTATTGACCTCACCCAACAGGTTATCGTCTGGAACAACAACATCGTCAAAATAGAGTTCTGCAGTGTCGTTTGCGTGCTGACCGATTTTTTCGAGGTTACGGCCACGCGAGAAGCCTGCCATATCAGAGGTCACGACAAACAGGGAAACACCCCGGGCACCTTGTTCCGGGTCGGTACTGCAGGCCACTACCATGACATCGGCACTCTGACCGTTCGTGATGAACGTTTTCTGGCCATTGATCACCCAGCCATCACCCCGGCGTTGCGCACGGGTACGGATACTAGCCAGATCACTGCCCGTGTTGGGTTCGGTCATGACGATTGCCCCAATCTTTTCACCTGAAACCATCCCTGGCAAAACCTGCTGCTTAAGGGATTCCGTACCATGGTGAGCAATATAAGGCGCAACAATGGCTGAGTGCAGAGGCCAACCTGGCCCAGTGGCACCTATGCGACCCAGCTCTTCACACACAATCAGATCAAAAAGCAAGCCAGCCCCAGAACCGCCATAGTTTTCAGGCACCCAACAACAAAGCAAACCGTTCTCACCCGCCTTTTTCCAGATCTCCCGCGGCACCATGTGCGCAGACTCCCAGGCAGCATGGTTCGGCGCTATTTCACGCTCGAGAAAACGACGGACCTGGTCACGAAATGCGTGATGCTCTGCGTCAAACAGTGTTCTTGGAAGAAAGTGCATGATGGAACCCCACATCAATTGAAGATGATCGGATCATCAAGCAAGAATAAATTATTGTCAACAAATATTGACAAAATAAACTAACAGACAACACTGAATATCTTACTCCTGCTGTTGACCATGCAACTTCTCGACTTCAGCCTCATCCCATGGCAACTCAAGGATGCGCTTGAGCTCTGCCAGATTGCGAGCCCCGATGTGCTCTTTCAACTCTAGCTCAATCGAGTCAAACACACTCGCCGCGTTAGCGGACATCACCCACCCGGCCTGCGTGAACCGAAGCAACACAATGCGAGCGTTATCGGGAGAAGACACAAATTCCACAAGCCCTGCCTTGGCTGCTTCACCAGCCAGTTTATGCACAGCCTGGCGAGAAACACCCAACTTGCGCGCAAGCTCGGAAAGACCGACCGGCACTCCAGACATATGACCAAACATGCGACTCATCGCTGGTGTCACGTGGCCATAGCCATTGAGCCTTGCCAACTCCAGAGAGCGCTCTTCGATCCAATCAAACCGCTTCATCAAAAGATTGCGTAAGTATGTTTTACGTTGCTTGCCCATACGGCACCGCCCTAGCATGACTAACACCGAGATAAACCCATTGCCTGAAAAAGCCACTGGGCACCCTTGAAAATACGGCATTGTAGACTGGCATTACACCAGCCCTGACATGCAGCCCTCAATGAACCGGATAGTCAAAGCTTTCTCCACACGTCGCAAGATAAGGGAAAACACCGACCCTGAAAACGTCAATAAAGATTGACGAAAGAACAGATAAAAACAACAATAAAGTCAATTAAAGTTGACAATAAACCGTCAAGGCCAATCAAAAAACTGATCGCATTGTTACGTCCAGGATTGCCAGACCAACATAAAAAGGATGCACCTCATGAGTCTTGGTGTAGAAGTTTCCGTTCATGGTGTGATGACTCTCACCATGAATTTCAAACCTGTCAATTCTATTGCAACGCCATTACGAACGGCACTGATGCAAGCGCTTTTGCAAGCCACTTCTGACAGCTCGATCAAGGCTGTCGTTCTGACTGGAACGGACCAGATTTTCAGTGCGGGCGCAGATCTGAACGAATTCAGTAGCGGAAACGCATTTGACTACCCATCGTTTCACAACAATGTTCTGCCTTTCATATACGCTATGCGCAAACCGGTGGTTGCAGCACTGAACGGCAAGGCCATGGGAGGTGGCCTGGAGCTCGCGCTCTGGTGCCATGCAAGGGTTGCCGTGCTAAATGCGCAGATCGGATTACCTGAAACAACACTCGGCCTCATCCCGGGCGCAGGTGGCACACAACTTCTGCCCAGAGCACTTGGCCTTGAGCAGGCAACAAGCCTGATCTTGTCAGGAGCGATCAAACCCGCAGCCGACTTCCAGAACACAGCGCTTATCCAGAAAATTGCACCAGAAACCGAGCTGCTGGAAACCGCACATACACTGGCACTCGAGCTGTCCGAACGCGCTCATGACCTACCCCATTTAGGCCACAACCAGGTTAGCCATGAAAACGCTGAAGGTTTCCTGCAATTTGCACGCGCGCAGACTCGTATGCGCAAAGACTTTTCACCCGGCATGCTGGTCGCAATCGATGCCATCGCACTTACCCTAAGCCAGTCCCTCACGGAGGGGGCTCGCCACGAATTTGAACTCTTCCGACCTTTGGTGGGCAGCCCCGAGGCACGCGCCATTCGCCATCTTTTTTTTGCTGAACGACAAGCATCAAAAGTCCCGGGCCTGCACAAAAATACCGAACCACGCCCGGTCAAACGCACGGCAGTCATTGGCGCTGGCTATATGGGTCAGGGCATCGCTCAGTGTCTTGTACAGGCTGGATTCGATGTAACCCTCTTTGACACCAACCCTGAGGCTGCCAAAAACTCAATTGAAAAACTGAAGGCACTGCCACAACTGGGTAATGCACGACTATTTGTAGCTTCAAGCCTGTCCGACTTGTCGAGCTCCGACCTCATTATCGAGGCAGCCGTCGAAAACATGGAAATCAAACAGGCCATCTTTCGTGAGCTTGACTCTATTGTTCTGCCTCACGCCATTCTGGCCACCAACACGTCCACACTAGACATTGATGTCCTGGCAACGGTTACTCAACGACCTGAAAATGTACTGGGCCTGCACTTTTTTGGACCAGCCCCTGTCATGCGACTGATTGAAGTTGTCCGTGGCGCGAAAACAGCTGACGAAGTCCTTCTTACAGGCGTAAATCTAGCGAAAATATTACGGAAAGTCCCCGTCATTACAGGCGTCTGCCCAGGTTTCGTTGCAAACAGGATTTATACCCGACTAATGGAGCAGGCGCTCAATCTGGTTTCACAAGGCTACGCACCCCATGTGATCGACAGCGCCGTGGAAAGGTGGGGTTGGCGCATGGGCCCGTTTCGTACCATGGACCTCATTGGCCTGGATGTTCTGGTCAAAGCACGCCTGCCCGATAGCAAACCCACACCAGGTGACACACTGCTCGACCGCCTTGTCGCCACAGGCTCACTTGGGCAGAAGGCTGGGCTCGGTTGGTACGCCTACACAGCCAAGGGCACACCCTGCAACACAAACCCGGCCATTACATCTTGGATACCCAGGCCCGAAACTCACATGAGTGCATTACAAATTGCAGAGCGGTGCATGATCGCAATGATCAACGAGGGCGCCCGTGTACTTGACGAAGGCATTGCTCTCAGGGCTTCTGATATTGACCTGTGTTTTGTGCTGGGTTACGGATTTTCCCGTCTCAAAGGCGGCATTATGTTCCAGGCTTCTGAAATGGGGTTGGCTCATATACAGCAAAAACTGATGCATGCATTCCAGGATACGGGTGAC
The DNA here is from genome assembly GCA_012727555.1 of Alcaligenaceae bacterium. Lineage (GTDB taxonomy): Bacteria > Pseudomonadota > Gammaproteobacteria > Burkholderiales > Burkholderiaceae_B > JAAYGT01. Next base: position 30,047 of record JAAYGT010000021.1, read on the forward strand.
ACATCATGGATACCTTCGCCGTTACTGGTACGGCAAGTAGCCTCAAGCGGTACGTTCCTTGACCTTTAAACCGCCCCGCCCCGATTCCTCTCCATTTACCAGGAGCCAAAAACAATGAAACATGCAGTCATTATCTCTACTGCACGCACCCCTTTTTCAAAATCGTGGCGTGGCGCATTCAACATCACCCATGGCGCTACCCTCGGAGGCCATGTCGTGGAACACGCGGTACGCAAGGCCGGGGTTGAGCCCGGACTTATCGAAGACGTCATTATGGGCTGCGCCAATCCTGAAGGTGCAAACGGCAACAATATCGGGCGTCAGAGCGCACTTCGCGCCGGATTGCCGGTAAGCGTTCCAGGGTTGACTGTTAACCGATTTTGCTCAAGCGGTCTGCAAGCCGTTGCGCTGGCAGGCCAGCGCATTCAGACTGGGGAATGTGACATTCTGGTCGCGGGTGGTAGTGAATCGATCTCCTGTGTGCAAAATGAACTTAATATGCACATGTTCCAGGAAGCATGGCTGGCTCGCCACAAACCAGAATTGTATTGGCCCATGCTGCATACTGCCGAAACACTGGCAACCCGCTACGGTGTGACACGCGAAGATCAGGACCGCTACGGACTGCAAAGCCAGGAGCGTGCCGCAAAGGCACAAGCTCAAGGTCTTTTCCTGGATGAAATCACGCCGCTCACCGCCCTTTGGGCCAAAAACGACCCAAAATCAGGAACATTGATCACTGAGCAGCGCACGATTGAACAGGACGATGCTATCCGTGCAGACACAAGCTACGAAGGACTGAGTTCCATCCGCCCGGTGCTGCAGGGTGGCAGCGTCAGTGCAGGCAATGCAAGCCAGATTTGTGATGGCGCTTCAGCGTGTGTCCTGATGGCCGAAGATGTAGCCGAACGTAAAGGCTTGGAGGCAATGGGCCGGTTTGCTGGTTTTGCGGTTGCAGGCTGCGAACCTGACGAAATGGGCTTGGGCCCAATTTATGCCATACCCAAACTTCTGGCAAAGCACGGACTTGACATAAACGACATCGACCTCTGGGAGCTGAATGAAGCCTTCGCAGTGCAGGTACTGTTGTGCCGTAATCGCCTGGGCATCCCGAATGATCGCCTGAATGTTAATGGTGGTGCCATTGCCATGGGCCATCCTTACGGAGCGACAGGCAGCCGGCTCGTCGGCCACCTGATGATTGAAGGCAAGCGACGTAAAGCACGCTGGGGCGTGGCAACCATGTGTATTGGTGGCGGCCAAGGCGCCGCTGCCTTATTTGAAATTTTCTGAAGAGGTTCATTTCCATGCAGGCTACAGAACTCGAAACATTGCGCAGCGCCCGGGCGGAACAACCCGTTCAGCGCACAATGATGGATATCCCGCTACGCGTCACCGATGTCATGGATCGTGCCGAGCGACTGTTTCCAGAACAGCAGGTCATTAGCCGTTACACTCCGGAGCGCATCGTTTGTGAAACGTATGGCGAGCTTGGGCTAAATGCACGACGACTTGCTTCGGCTTTGCGCACACACGGCATAAAACCCGGGATGCGGGTTGCGAGCCTGATGTGGAATCATGGATCGCACTTGTCGGCCTACTATGCGATTCCTGGCATAGATGCCGTACTTCATACGCTGAACCCAAGACTGTCGCCCGAAGAATTGGCTTACATTGTTGCGGATGCCGGCGATGCCGCCGTACTGATCGATGACGACCTGCTCCCGCTCTGGACTCAGGTGTCTCGCCATGTACAGGTTCCTGTTGTCATCGTTCATCAACTTTCAGGACAGCCCGCTACGGTCCGGCAGGAAAATGTTTTGTACTGGCACGAACTAATTGCAGAGGCTGCCCCCCTACCTCATTGGCCTACCGACCCTATTGACGAAAAATCACCTGTAGCCATTTGCTATACCTCAGGCACAACAGGCCGCCCAAAAGGCGTTGTGTATTCACACCGCTCAATCCTGCTCCATGGCCTAGTGGTTGCCACGCCTGACGCATTCAATATTTCGGGGCGCGACACACTGTTGACACTTACACCCATGTTCCATGTTAACGCCTGGTCAATGCCCTACACCGCTGTCATGCTGGGTACCCGTCAAGTTCTGGCAGGGCCACGCCCGACAAGCGAAGAAATCGTTGATCTGATGGATCGCGAAAACGTGACAACAGCATTGGGTGTTCCAACACTATGGGCAGGCATTCTTGATACCATCGAAAAAAATCCGGGTCGCTGGAAGCTCAAAAATAACGTACGAATATGCTCGGGTGGTGCCGCCCCACCTCCGGAGATGTTTCGTCGCTTTGACAGGCTTGGCATGCGCTTAAGCACAGGATGGGGAATGACCGAAACGTCCCCAATGGGGAGCCTGACCTGGCTTAAATCGTCACTGGACAACCTTGACTACGAAGCCCAACTGGAAATCCGCACAAGCAATGGCATCGCCCTACCCCTGATTGATATGCGTCACGTTGACAGCGCTGGCAACACGCTGCCCTGGGACGGTGCATCAATGGGCGAACTTCAAGTACGCGGCCCCTGGGTAACCCAGGCATATATCGGCCATCCTAATCCCATACCCGCAACATCGACGGATGGCTGGCTCAAAACGGGTGATATCGTCACATTTCAACCGAACGGCTATCTGAAACTTGTAGACCGCCTGAAAGACCTGGTGAAATCTGGCGGGGAATGGATCAGCTCGGTCGATATGGAAAACGCGCTTTGCGATCATCCATTCGTTGCTGAAGCTGCTGTCATTGCCGTTCCAGACGATAAATGGGGGGAACGACCTTTAGCCATCGTGGCGCTCAAGGCTGGAACAAACGTAGCGTCTCGTGATATCCAGACTCACTTGTTGACACGGTTCCCCAAGTGGATGGTACCCGAACACATCAAGTTCATGGAGCAATTACCAAGGACGGGCGTTGGCAAACTGAACAAAGTTGCCTTGCGCAAACAATTCAGCTGACAAGACCACTATTTTAATTACTAAAAAATCACTGGAGACAAAACCATGCACATCAACCGCCGCAATTTCCTTTCCCTATCAGCAGCTGCCGGACTGGGCATTTTTACCCCTGTCGTAGGCCATGCTAACACGATTGGTGCAGCCCGCATCATCACAGGATTCCCCCCAGGAACCACACCCGATATTCTTGCTCGCCGCATCAGCGAAAAATTGGTATCAACAGGCTACTCAAAATCAGCAGTCGTTGAAAACCGCACGGGCGCTGGCGGCCAACTGGCCGTTTCAGCCGTAAAAAACGGCACCTCTGACGGTTCGATTATTCTGTTAACGCCAATGTCCATGCTCGGTGTCTATCCGTTTACCTACAAAAAACTCCCTTATGACCCGATCAAAGATTTGACACCAGTTTCAAACGGCGCACGCTTCGACTATGGTATTGGTGTCGGTCCTGCCGTACCGGAAAGCGTCAAAACCGTCCCGGATCTGATGACTTGGTTCAAGGCGAACCCAGGCAGTGCGAACATGGCATCACCTGCTACCGGATCGACACTGCACTTCGTGACAGTCATGTTGGGTAAATCTGCAGGTGTTGATCTAACCCATATAGGCTACAGAGGCTCATCGGCAGCCATTCAAGATATGCTAGGTGGGACACTACCTGCTATATGCGCCCCGTTAGGCTCATTCATCGACACCTATAACGGTCGCCTGCGATTGTTGGCTACATCTGGAGCACAACGAAGCCCGTTCACAAAAAATATATCGACGCTAAAAGAACAAGGTTATTCTGACATGGTATTCAGCGAATGGTACGGTTTTTTCCTGCCAACAGGCACAGACAAAGCCATTGTGACGCGTCTGAACGAAACGCTGCGAAGCGCCTTGGACACCCAGGACATCGCAACAACACTTGCACAGTTCGCTATGGAGCCTGCACCAACAAGCCCTGAGGAACTAGCAGCGACACTACAGGCTGATATGAAACAATGGGGCCCAATTGTCAAATCAATTGGCTTTTCTGCTGATGGGGCAGGCTAACCCCCCTGAAGGTTTACTGTCAGGGGATAGTGTCCGTTACGTGTAAAACGCTCAGTAACTTACAGGGCAAGGAAAACGAGGGGATGCAGCTATAGCGGTTTGTGAAAAAACTGTTAGCGGATCCACGCCCCTTCCGCTTGATCTCGCTATCAACACCTTGCTGACTAGACTCTATGGCCCTCTAAGTACCCTAGAAGGGCCATCACCAGAGCCAAAAAAGTAATGATCAGGCGGATGCCACGCACGACAGATTAAACCGGTGCCGTGGCCTGCATCGATGGACGCTGTGCAAAGCGGCCATACCATTCTGCCAACCCCGGATTGGCAGAACGCCAGTCGTAGTCGGCAAACCGGAAGTCCAGATAGCCCAGCGCACTAGCCAGCCCGATGGTGCCAAGATCCAGTGACTCACCTCGATGTGCAATAACTGACTCGAAGTACGCCAGCGTATCGGTGATCTTTTGCATCTGGCCCTGTGTCCAGTCGGTCCAGCGCAAGGCTTCAGGCCGGGCAGTCACTTCATAACGACACAACAGGGCGGCAGCCAAAAGGCCATCAGCCATGGATTGCTCGGTCAGTACGGTCCAGCGTGTTTCATCGGCAGGCACCAGACTGCCTTGACCCTGGGCATTCAGGTAGTCGCAGATAACCCGGCTATCGTGTACCGCCTGACCGTTATCGGTGATCAGTGTGGGCACTTGACCAAGCGGGTTAGCAGCCACAACCGTCTGATTCCGGTTGACGGGGTGAACGCCTTCATTCAGTACCTGAATACGATCCATCAGGCCCAGTTCGTGGGCGACAACCAGGCATTTACGAGCAAACGGCGAGGCGGGTGAGTAATAGAGTTTCATGAAACAGATGTCTCCTCTTGATTGACCGGCACAACCGAAGATAATGCATTGAATTGATGTGCCCTGTCGTTGATCTAAACCTGAAGTCTTGGCGGGATGTGACGACCCGGTGTGCTTGAAAACGCCGTTGCTGGCGCACCAACCGGGGACTCAAGGGGCCAGCTGTTTAAGCGCGACGCTTGTCGATCCGCAGGATCGACCGCGCGAGTTATGGCCCCGCCCCGGACAGTGCGCTGGCAACGGGAAACCCCGAAGGGGTCGTGTGATGCACACCGGGTTGTCATATCTCGCCAGAACCGGCTAAAGAACAAAACAACACCACAACTTGCAGTCACGGCAGCAGAAGCACACAAAGAACCCGCAGACGCGAATCAGTCGGCGTCTTTAACGCGATACACCAGCACCGCTGTTTTAGCCAGACCCAACACTTTCTGGGTAACGCTGCCCAGCAGCAGACGCGACAAACCGCTACGGCCATGACTGCCGATGAAGATGAGATCGCAGCCTTCCTCTTCAGCGGCCTGAACAACGCCATCGGCCACATTAAAGTTGGACACGGCTTTGCCGGTTGCCTTCACGCCCGCAGTATCGGCGCGATCAAGTACAGCCTGCAGGTACTTCTGGGCCTGCTCCTGTGCTGTCTTTTCGTAGTCTTCGTCGGTAATGGCGTATGCCGCAGCCATGCCATCGAAACCCACTGTAGCGGCAAAGGGCTGTGTTACATAGATGGCCACGACCTCGGCACCGATCTCGCGTGCGAAGCTGACGCCCTTGTTGGCCGCCTGAGCCGACAGCGTTGAACCATCAGTTGGAATCAGGATTTTCTTGAACATGATACGAGCCCCCACAGTAAAGTGTGTTGTTGGAAAACAGGATAACAAAGAAAGAGTAACCGATGCAGCAAGCCCGCGCTAAACCCGTGCGCCCCGCCAATTGACCGGCATCAAAGGGTTTGTGCCGCGTTGTACAAATGCGTGCAACGTGTACCTGTGCGGCAGTAAGCAAGAACGGGCGCCGGCATGGATTGCAGCAACTGGGCAAAACGCTCGACATCGGCACGTGTCATGGCACCGCTGACCACAGGCTGATATTCAACATTCAGGCCGGCTGCCTTGGCTGCCGCCATGACATCGGACGCCAGAGGCTGGTCGGCCCCCCCTTCGAGGTCGGGACGATTGATGATGACGCTGCGAAAACCGGCATCGGCAACAGCCTGCATATCGGATGCGGAAAGCTGGGGTGCAACCGCAAAGGTATCGGTGAGTGGAATGATGGGTACTGACATGGGCGGCTCCAGGAAACCGGATTATTAAACCAGCCTGATAGTATGACCTGAATCAGCCTCACGCAAGTGGCACGCTGTGCCGCACCATGAAATCGCGCAGGGTGTCGGAAGCCAGCACCCGGAATTCTGCTTCACGCTGCACCCCCAGGGCATCGCCTGTAACGGCCTGCCGGGCCGGATGGCACATGATCAGGTCGCCGGGCTGCATGTGTGCCAGCCAGGCCTGCAGCAAGCGCTGATAGCCAGCCTGCCCCCCCGTGAAATCGTACACCCCCATGAAGCGCCGGTTCAAAGGATACCCCCGCCTGCGGGCCTGGCGGGCCAGCGCGGCCGACCCGAGATGCTCGATAACGGCGGCCTTGAAGCGCTGCGACACAGGCAGGCCTGTCAGCTGACCGGCGCGGGTGTAACGCAACCAGGGGCGAATACCCGACGGAAAGGCGCGGTCAAGCACCCTGAACAAGGCCTCACGTACCACCGGAAACTGATGGACATGCTGATGCCCGTCGATGAAATCAGGCAAGCGCCCCATGACCTGCCTGAACAGGTCAAGCTGGCTTTGAATCTGGAATTCGACGCCAGCACCATCCAGGCGACGCAGCCAGGCCTGACGCATAAAACGCGCGAGTGGCATGCAGATGGATGTGCCCGGCAAAGGTTCGGTAAAATTCACATGCAAACCCGTCTGGATACCCGCCGTGCGAAGTGCCGATGCGTTCTGCGTGAACGATGGCCCATGCACCAGGCAACTGGTTGCGTTCAGGCGCCGGGCGGCAGCCAACTCAAGCACGGCATGATCCACGGCCTCGTTCAGGCCAAAATCGTCCGCACAGACCACAATGCCCCCTAACGCAGGCATACGTACAGCTTGACCGCCTGCCGGGCCTTCACCGTTGAGCGGTTCATCGGCCTGCCACTCGCCCTGCGGCGTCGTGTGGCTCAACGGCCGGTCCGTTTGCTGATTACCTTCCATGGCATACCGCCTGTCTTGCATCATTTTTCAAGGAAGCCCCCGCCATGAGCCCTGTTTTGCAACAAATAGCCTGGTTCATTGCCGTGGGCACGGCTTCTGCAGCAACCCACTGGCTGGTCGTGGTGGGCCTGGTTTCTGCAACAGCCGCCCCGCCATTGCTGGCCAACGTGGGGGGGTGGCTGGTTGCTTTCATGGTGTCGTTTGCAGGCCATTACACCCTTACCTTCCGCCACCAGCACGCACCACTGCGGCAGGCGGCACTACGTTTTTTCGGTGTTTCTGCCCTGGGTTTTGCCATGAACGAAGCAGCCTATGCCGTTCTGTTGCACACCAGCGCCCTGCCCTACGAACTGTCATTGGCTGCGGTTCTGATTGGCGTGGCCTTCATGACCTTCGTGCTGGGCAGGTTCTGGGCGTTCCGGCGGGCAACACACTGAATCCGGTGTGCCATCGGGGCGCAGGTCGGCAGTGAACGCAACCGGATTACCACTGGCCCAGGCCGCCGAGGCAGCGCTGGGGTGTACCGCAGGGGGCAAGCCCTGCCCGACACGATCACGCACAAGGAACACAGGCCTGTTTTTCACTTCATCGAAAATACGGGCAATGTATTCCCCCAGCACACCCACTGAAATCAGCTGCACGCCCGCAAAAAACAGGACCACGGTGATCAGGGTGGTCCAGCCCTGAACAGGATCGCCATACAGCACGTGCTTGATGACAATAAACAGGCCATAGGCAAACGACAGGAGCGACAAACCGAAACCCGACAAACTGAGCAAACGCAAAGGCCAGGTCGTGAATGCCGTCAGGCCGTCAACGGCAAAACGGAACAGGTTCAGGGCCTTGAATGTGGACGTGCCATGCAGTCGTTCGGGGGGTGAATAGAGAATGGGCTCGGAGCGAAACCCGACCCAGGCAAACAACCCCTTCATGAAACGATTACGCTCGGGCATCATCAGCAGGGCGTCAACCACGCGGCGGTCCATGAGCCGGAAATCACCTGCATCACGCGGGATATCAACGCCGCCGGTATGCATGAGCTTGTAAAACAGACGGGTACCCCAACGCTTGAACAAGGACTCATCGGCACGGTGTTCACGCACAGCATAGACCATGTCGGCCCCCTCTTCCCAGCGGCGCACCATGTCGGCGATCAGGGCAGGAGGATGCTGGAGATCAGCATCCATACTGACCACAACACGACCACGTGCCTGGGCCAGACCGGCCGAAAGCGCGGCTTCTTTGCCGAAATTACGTGACAACTGCAGGTAAACCACGGCCGGAAAACGGCGAGACCACGCCTGAACCACCTGCGCCGTACCATCGGTACTGCCATCATCGACCACAATAATTTCCACCGCATCGGCCAGTGGTTCAAGCGCAGCCAGCAAGGCAGGAATCAACACATTCAGGTTCGCCTCTTCATTCAGGCAGGGTATGACACAACTGAGCGAGGATGGTCTGGACATGGGCACGGAGAGGTTTGATGGCGGCGCATCATTTGATCATGCCGGGATGATACTGCTTTTTGCCTTGCCAACCGAGACGGATTATCGGACGCGCCCGGATTTGCCGGACGCCCCACAGGAAATCGTCTGCGATTTGACTCACGGAGGAATGACGATGAGGCAAGCCCAATGCTGCACTGGCTGTTGTCCCTTTCATAAGATACATATAGAATGTATCTTATCAGCCGTCCGGCACTCGAAGCCTGGCCCACACGCATTAACCGGTCTCAATACCCCATGACCCGCGACACACTCTGCACTGAAGAAGAAATCTCCGAACTGGTCCACCGTTTTTACGATGCGGTTCGTCGTGACCCTGAACTGGGCCCCATTTTCGAGGCGCACATTCACGACTGGAACACGCACCTGGCCACCATGGTCCGGTTCTGGTCGTCGCTGATGCTGGGCGCCGGCACCTACGAAGGCACGCCCATGCCCAAACACGTTGCCTTGCCTGGCCTGACAGCCCAGCTGTTTGAACACTGGCTGGGGTTGTTTCAAAAAACCACGGCTGGTCTGGCCAACCAGGAACTGGCCACACTCGCAAATCAGTTCGCCGGGCGCATCGCCCGCAGCCTCTGGTTCGGCTATCAGCTGAACAATGCACCCAACCGCCCACCTTCGGATCTGCATCATGGCTGACACCCTGCACATGGCATCACCTGGCATCAACACAAACGAACAGGCACCCTCACTGAAACCCGATCTCGACGCGTTCCTGAGCCTTGGATTTCGTCCTCTGTACATCGCCGGGTGCGCCTGGGCACTGGTTTCCATTGCCTTATGGATCTTCATGCCCCACTGGCTGCAACAGCCCCTGTACGGCCTGGCCTGGCATGCCCACGAAATGCTCTGGGGCTTCATCGGCACCATCGCGGTTGGTTTTCTGCTCACCGCCAGTGCCACCTGGACAGGCCACAATCCGGCACGCGGCGCCACACTGGCAGGTCTGTGCCTGCTCTGGCTGGCAGCACGGCCCGCCTACCTTGTCGATCACCCACTGGCCTTTCAAGTTGGCCTGATTGCAGAATCGTTGTTCTTCGGGCTCTCCGCGCTTGTCCTGATGCGCGTAATGCTCAAGGGGAACAGTCGGCGCAATTACGGTGTACCCCTCATGGTTCTTGGACTGGGCCTCACCAACATCCTGTTCCTGCTGGCTTCACAACAAGGCAATTATCTTGTCCTGATGCAACGCTTTGACCTGGGCCTGTTATGCATGGCCATGCTGGCTTTGCTGATTGGCCGGCGCGTGATTCCGTTTTTCGCCATGCGCATGGTTCCCGGCCTGGCATTGCCCATGCAAGTACGCAGTGGGCAGATCCAACTGGGCGCGACCGGGATCGCGATTGCACTGGGGCTGGCAGGTCAGCAGGTACTGATGGCACCGGTGCTGGCCTTCACAGGTCTGGTGAGCCTATGGCAAGTCATGGGCTGGAAACCCGCCGCCGTACTGCACAAACCCATGCTCTGGATTCTTTACCTGGGTTATGGCGCGCTCGGAGCCGGCTTGTTGCTGGCGGCCCTGCACTCGGCCGGCCTGACCAGCGGGGCACTGGGTCGTTCGGCAACGCATGTGCATACCATCGGCATGGGCGGCTTTGCCGTTCTGATCATCGGCATGGTCACCCGCACGGCCCTGGGTCACCTGGGCAGGCCACTACAGCTTGATGCCAGCATGCTGGTCAGCTACTGGCTCATGATTGCTGCGGTGGTGCTGCGGCTGCTGGCCCTGCTGCCATCGGCTGCCAGCACCCCGCTGCTGCATGCCTCGGCCGCCTGCTGGATCACCTGCATGGCACTGTACCTTTGGCGGTTTGTGCCCATGCTGATCCGCCCGCGCCCCGACCGCCCCCTTGAACGCTGACCCACATGCGCCTGACCACCCTGACCGACTACGCCATACGGCTGCTCATGTATGCAGGCAATCACCCCGACCGCCTGTGCACCATCGCGGAAATTGCCCAGGCACACGGCATTTCGGAACCGCACCTGATGAAGGTGACCCATCGCCTGGCACAACGCGGCTGGATCGAAACAGTGCGCGGCAAGAACGGCGGCCTGCGGCTGGCCATGCCGGCCGACCAGATCAATCTGGGCGCGGTGGTGCGTGACACCGAAAACGACCTGACCCTTGTCGAGTGTCTGGGCAGGGCAAACACCTGCTATCTGGCCGGCAACTGCACGCTGACAGGTGTCTTGCAGGGTGCGCTGGGTGCCTTCATGCAACATTTAGGCGGTTTCACGCTGCAGGATATCCTGCAGCCTCCGGCTGGCCTGCCGGGTGAACGCCCGGTTACGGTACACCGCGCCTCACCGGACCAGGCAATGCACTGATGAATTCAAGCGCAATGCGCTATCTGTCCACGACCTGAAGAACACGTTCTGCCCTGCAACCGATCAACGACCGACCACACGATCACAGCGCACCGTTACCGGATGAGCACGTAATGCAGCCATGACGCTGTCGTTCACTTCGCCTTCCACATCGGAAATCACGTAGCCGATCTGGCCACGCGTTTGCAGCTGTTGGCTGACAATGTTCAACCCCTGTTCGGCCATCAGGTGGCTGAGGTTGCCCATGGCACCCGGAAGATTCCGGTGAACATGCAGAATACGAGCCGAACCTGCAGGCGCCTGCCTGGGAATTTCAGGAAAGTTCACCGCGCCTTTGGTGGCGCCGGCCTGCAGGAAGCCAACCAGTTTTTCTGCCACTTCACGCCCGATGTTTTCCTGGGATTCCTGGGTACTGCCGCCAATGTGCGGGGTCAGAATGACGTTATCCAGACCGATCAGGGGGCTGTCAAGAGGTTCATTGGCGCTTTTGGGCTCGGTGGGAAAGACATCGAGTGCGGCACCGGACAGATGGCCCGAGCGCAGCGCCTGATGCAGCGCGTCGATGTCGACCACCGTACCCCGCGAGGCATTGATGAGGATGGCGCCCGGCTTCATGGCCGCCAGCGCCGCTGCATTGATGATGTTGCGCGTGGTTTTACCCCCGGGCACATGCAAAGTGACCACATCGGACTGGGCCAGCAATTTTTTCAGTGAAGGTACGGCGCGGGCGTTGCCCAGGGGCAACTTGGCTTCGACATCGTGAAACAGTACCCGCATGCCCAAGGCCTCGGCCAGGGTGCCAACCTGGGAACCAATATTGCCGTAGCCGACGATACCCAGCGTTTTACCCCGGGCCTCGAAGGCACCATCAGCCGTTTTATCCCAATACCCCTGATGAACCCGGGCATTTTTTTCGGGAATGCGACGCAACAACAAAATGGCTTCACCCAGCACAAGCTCTGCAACCGAACGTGTATTGGAGAAGGGTGCGTTGAACACGGGTACGCCACGCGTCATGGCGGCATCCAGGTCAACCTGATTGGTGCCGATGCAGAAACACCCCACCGCACGCAGATCAGGGAGCGCTGCGAACAAGGCAGCATCAAGATGAGTGCGGGAACGGATACCCGCCAATGTCGCGCCTTGCAGGGCGTGGGCCAGCGCCTCGGGTGGCAACGCTGCCCCATGGGCCACGATATCGTTGAAACCCGCCGCACGGAAGACCTCGGTCGCGCTGGGATGAATGTTTTCGAAAAGCACAATACGGCTCATGGCAACTTGCTCCTGCCCGATTAAATTGAATCAGTACTATTTTAGTGCTGATTTGTGCAGAGCACAACGGATGGAGTCTTGGTATAGTCTGCATCAGCCGCATCCGGAAAACGCCGGTTACATATCAAAAAAACTGCGGTCCAACATGAAATCAGGGGATGGGAAACGCACCGTGGGCAGATCGCAGGGTTTTGGTAACTGGTATTTTGGCTGGAATATTGTTGCAGCAGCCACTGTTCTCACGCTGTTCACCGTTGGTATGCGGCTGGGGGTCGGCCCCTTCTTCATCCCGATCACCGAAGACCTCGGCTTCAGCCGCAGTGTGCTGGCCTCGATCATTGCCGTGGGCATGCTGGTGTACGGTTTCGGCATGCCAATGGCAGGTTACCTGATCAACGCCCGCAGCACGCGTTTTGTGCTGCTGCTGGGTATGGCGATCGTACTGCTGTCCATTGCCGGCTCGGTGCTGTCCACCGGCCCGGTCAGTTTCCTGTTGTTTTTCGGCATCGGCCTGTCGCTGGGGCTGGCCCTGCTCAGCCCGGTGGCCCTGACACCCGTGATCAGCCGCTGGTTCACCCTGAAGCGCGGCATGGCTCTTTTTTTCCTGTCTACCGGTTCCATGGCCGGCATTGCTCTTCTGACACCCGTACTGGGTTACATGATCGAGGCCTATGGCTGGAAAGCAACCCTGGTCACTTTCGGTGTGATCATGACAGCCATCACGGTGCCCAGCGCACTGTTCATCATCAACGATAACGCACCACCGGAAACCGACACAGGCAATCCGGCCAACCGCAGGCCGGCATCACGTCCGGCCGCACAAACCGTGGCCACGGGCAGCTGCGGCGCTGCAGAACCGGCGCCGGTGCAACGACCAACCGCTTCCCCCATGACCGTCAGCAAGGCATTGCACACCGCCCCCTACTGGCAAATTTTCTTCGGCCTGTTCGCCTGCGGTTACAGCATGAATCTGTTGGGCACACACGGTGTGCCCATGCTCATGGATCACGGTTTCGACGCCATGACCAGTTCGTTCGGCATCGGCCTGATCGGTCTTGCCGCCATTTTCAGCACACTGGTGCTGGGCCGGCTTTCCGACATCTACCCCCGGAAAAATATTCTGGGCCTCATTTATTTCATGCGCGGGCTGGGGTTTTTCGCACTGGTCAGCGTGGGCGCCAATTGGGAGCTTTTCACTGCTTCCACGATCGGCGGTTTTGTCTGGGCCGGCAGTGTCGCGCTTTCATCCGCCATTCTGGCCGACATCTACGGTGTACGCCTGGTCGGCATTCTTTACGGCTGGGCCTACCTGGGCCATCAGGTAGGCGGCATGATCAGTTCCTGGCTGGGCGGCTGGGCCTACGAAACCTTTCACACCCACTGGGTTTCGTTCGGTAGTGCGGGCATCATCCTGTTGCTGGCCGCCCTGGTTTCCTTCAGATTGCCGCGCAAAGGTTATACACTGGTCCCTCCAAACACCTGACATCCGGAACCACTCACAGGACCGCCATGATCACCTTCATCTGGGACGACAACCTGGTTACAGGCCTTCACGACGTTGATGAACAGCACCACCTGCTGGTCGATTTGTTCAACGAACTGAACAAATCGTTTCTTCAACCCGATGGCAGCCAGAGCGGCGGTGATGAGCAGGTGTTCAAACGCCTGATCAATTACGCCAATCAGCACTTCACCGATGAAGAAGCGCTCATGGACGCTTCAGGCCTCGACAAACGTCATATCCAGTTTCACAAGCAGGCTCATCGCACCTTCGTCAAACAGGTCAACACCATGTGGCGGCGTCGGCAACAACTCAGCCGGCCGGCCGAAACCATCATCGGTTTCCTCACATCGTGGCTGGGCATGCATGTGCTGGGTATCGACCAATCCATGGCGCGCCAGATCACTTCGATCAAGCAAGGGCTCTCCAGCGCCGACGCCTTTGAACGCGAACGCAAAGACAGTGACAAAGCCATGCAGGCCATGCTGCGCATGGTCGGCAACCTGTACCATGTACTTTCGGAACAGAACGATGACCTGGCCAGCGCCAACGAAACACTCGAAGAACGTGTACGGGAACGCACGGCAGCCCTGCATGCCACCAACGAAGAACTGCTGCGTGCCAATGAACAACTGAAGGCATTTTCCCGAACCGACGGGCTGCTGGGCATTCCCAACAGGGCCTACCTCGATGAACGCATCCAGGAAGAACTGGCAACCGCCCAGCGCCAACGCTGGCCGCTGTCCGTCCTGATGATGGACGTCGATTACTTCAAACGTTACAACGACACCTATGGCCATCAGGCCGGCGATGCCTGCCTGCAGGCCGTTGCACGGGCTGCACAAAAGGCCCTGCCCCGCGCCACCGACTTCCTGGCCCGTTACGGCGGTGAAGAACTTGCCGTTCTGCTGCCCGACACGTCCACCCATGATGCCATTCGGGTCGCTAACCGTATCCTCCAGGCAGTGCAAGCACTTGAAATCGAACACAAAGCCTCCGATGCAGCGCCCCATGTGACACTGAGCATTGGTGTCGCAACGGTTGTACCAACACGCCGGGAAGACGGGGCACACGTGTTCCAGCGGGCTGATGAAGCGCTTTACAAGGCCAAACACGCCGGTCGCAACCAGGTATCCACAGCCTGTGCCACCGCCCCGACAGCCTGAACACCGGCCTCGGCGCGGCAGGCCCGAAAGCGGAACATACCGCTCCCGAACCGGCCGGCCGGTGTAGAATCGTTGCGACCTGACTCACTGCACGCACAGCAGCGCCTGTTCGCTTGCATAACAACAGCCTCGACACCCAGCAATGACCGCACCGATCACGCCCGACACACCCTTCACGCCCGTTACCGAACTGATTCGCCTGCATGCGCAACAGCGCCCTGACGCCCTGGCCCTGTGCGATGAAACACAACGCCTGAATTTCGCCGCGCTTGATGCTGCGCTGGATCGTGTGGCGGCCTCGTTGCAGCGCGATGGCCTGAATCCCCATGACACCATCGCCGTGTGTGCACGCAACTCGGTTCAGTACGCACTGGTTTTTCTGGGGGCCCTGCGTGCCGGCGTTACGGTAGCGCCCATTGCCCCCTCGGTCACCGATGACAGTTTTCGTTCCATGCTGGCCGACGCCAACGCGAAACGTCTGTTTATCGATGACAGCGCACTGGAGTTGGCCCACGGCACCCCATTGCATGACGAGTGCGTGGGGTTGAACGACTGCACAGAAGGCATCCGTTTCAACGCCTGGCTGGCGCCCGAAGGCAGCCGGCCGGAAACGGTTGGCATTGAACCGGACTGGCCCTTCAATATCATTTATTCCTCGGGCACCACCGGTGTGCCCAAGGGTATCGTACAGTCTCACACCATGCGCTGGTCCCATGTCAAACGCGGACTGCACTACGGTTACTACCCCGGGATGCGGGTACTTCTGGCCACACCGCTGTATTCGAACACAACCCTGATCATGTTCTTCCCGCCGCTGGCTTTTGGCGGATGCGTGCATCTGATGGGCAAATTCGATGCACGACGTTACCTTGAAATTGCCCAGGCCGAACAGATCAGCCACACCATCCTGGTGCCCGTACAGTACCAGCGCCTCATGGATTTCCCCGCGTTTGGCGAATTCGACCTGTCATCGTTCAAACTCAAATTCTGCACCAGCGCCCCGTTCAGTCCGGAACTGAAGGCCCAGGTTCTGGAACGCTGGCCGGGTGGTCTGATCGAACTGTACGGCATGACCGAAGGCGGTGGTTCTTTTGTGCTGGTGGCCCACGAATTTCCGCATAAACTGCATACGGTCGGACGCCCCGTGGAAGGCCACGATGTACGAATCATCAACGAAGACGGGCAGGAACTGGGGCACGGCGAAACCGGCGAAGTGGTCGGACACTCCACCGGCATGATGACCGGCTACCACAACCAACCTGAAAAAACCCGTGAGGCCGAATGGTTCGATGCCCAAGGCAAGCGCTTCATTCGCACCGGAGACATCGGCCGCTTCGATGAAGACGGTTTCCTGACCCTGCTCGATCGCCGCAAAGACATGATCATCAGCGGAGGATTCAACATTTACCCCAGCGATCTCGAAGCCCAACTGCGTACGCATCCCGGCGTTGCTGAAGTTGCTGTCGTCGGCATGCCCTCAAGGGCGTGGGGTGAAACACCTGTGGCCTATGTTGTTCCACGCCCGGAAACCACCGCCCAACCCCACGAACTGATGGCCTGGTACAACGAAAAGGCCGGCAAGACCCAACGCCTCGCAGCACTGACCTTCGTCGATGAACTGCCGCGCAGCGCAATCGGCAAAGTGTTGAAGCGGGAACTGCGCGAGCAACACCCGCTGCACGTCGACTGACCCCGCCAAGGAGAGTCACGTTGGACACCCCACCTGGCCGGCCTCGCGCTGACACACTC
Source organism: Alcaligenaceae bacterium (assembly GCA_012727555.1). Classification (GTDB taxonomy): domain Bacteria; phylum Pseudomonadota; class Gammaproteobacteria; order Burkholderiales; family Burkholderiaceae_B; genus JAAYGT01. The sequence continues at coordinate 46,702 of JAAYGT010000021.1, forward strand.
GCACCGACAACAGGTGCGGATGCTGATCAAAGCCAGGACACCGGCAAGCCGGCACAAAAAACCAAAGAAAACCGGCACTTTGTCACGGCACTGGCACGGGGACTCGAGATTCTGGCCTGCTTTGGCAACGGAGAAACCACGCTCAGCAACATCGAGCTGGCCAAACGCTGCACACTGCCGAAGTCAACGGTGTCCCGCCTGACCATGACACTGACCCAGCTCGGTTACCTGATCCATGTGCAGGAAACAGGTCGCTACCGTCTGGGGACAGCCTGCCTGGGGCTGGGCAGCAGCCTGCTCAGCCGGCTCGATGTGCGCAAAATAGCCCATCCCTTCATGCTGGAATTGTCCCGCACCACGGGCACCACCGTTTCGCTCGGTGTCCGCGACCGGCTCAGCATGATCTATGCGGAAAGCTGCTATGGCCCCCAGGTAGCCTTCGCCTACAAACTGGATGTCGGATCCCGGATCCCTCTGGCCACAACGGCCATGGGACGCGCCTGGCTGGCCATGGCACCGCTTGCAGAACGCAACCAGGTACTGGCGCAACTGAAAGAAAGCGATCCGGATGCCTGGCCGTCGATTGAACAAGGCTGCACCAGGGCACTGAACGACTTCCGGCACCTGGGTGTCACCTGCTCGTTTGGCGACTGGCGGCGTCATGTGAACGGCATCGCCCGCGCTTTTGATCCGGGCAACGGGCTGCCCCTGATGGTGCTGAACATTGGCGGCCCGGCCCACGATGTATCACCCGAATTCTTGCTGGCAACAGCACGGCCGCGCCTGATTGAAACCGTCAGAAGCATTGAGGACGCCTTGCCACGACGCCTTGACACCTATTGAGCACCAACGGCCGCCCCCCCTGAAAAACCGGTGTGTTGTGCATCCGCCTGTTGCCCCGAAGCGCAGGCCGCCCTTGGGGTTTCCCCGTTAACTTGATCTTGAAGGGTTTACAGGCCGGCACAAGGCCACTATGATTACTTTCGACTTGAATGTTCTGCAGTGCAGTACATAATGCTGCACTGCAGAACAAATTTCAAAATTCTTCCAAAAATAAAACACGAGACAAACCTACATGAGCGTCAAAAAACTGTTCCAGCTCGATAACCAGGTGGCCCTGATTACGGGTGGTTCGCGCGGGCTGGGGCTGCAAATGGCCGAAGCTTTGGGGGAAATGGGCTGCAAAATTGCCATCACCGCACGCAAGGCCCACGAACTTGATGAAGCCCGCACCCACCTGCAGGCACAGGGCATCACGGTTTTGGCCATTGCCTTCGATCTTCAGAATACCGATGCCTTGCCCGAACTGGTCGATACCGTCATTCAGGAACTGGGTCCCATCGACATCCTGGTCAACAATGCCGGTGCCACCTGGGGAGCCCCCGCCGAAGACTACCCCGATGACGCCTGGCACAAGGTCATGAACCTGAATGTAAACGCCCCGTTTTTTCTGGCCAGGGAAGTCGGACGCCGCTGCATGATCCCGCGCCGGCACGGCAAAATCATCAATATTGCCTCGGCAGCCGGGCTTAAAGGCACAGCCGCCGGGGTACACACCATCGCCTACAACACATCCAAGGCAGCTGCCATCAATTTCACGCGCGCCCTGGCCAGTGAATGGGGGCGCTACAACATCAATGTCAATGCCATCTGCCCGGGTTTTTTTCCCTCGAAAATGACCGCCGGCCTGCTGGGCACCATGGAAGACCGCATTCTGGCCCGTACCCCGCTGCAACGCCTGGGCGGCCCGGAAGACCTGAAAGGCGCGGTGGTTTTTCTGGCCAGCGAAGCCTCGCGCCACATCACCGCCCAGCACATCGTGATCGATGGCGGGGCATCGGCCATCTGACACCCCGCAGTCATCCGACAGCCCTTGGGCTTTCACCCCTGCGCCAACACGCGAACACCCTAGCCAACCAGGAGACATCATGAAAAAACACCTTACTCGTCGCGCCCTGCTGTGCGCTGCCGCCAGTGCGCTGGCCGCAGCGCCCCTCATGTCGGTACCCGCCACGGCACTGGCCCAATCGGGTGCCTACCCCAACCGCCCGATCAGCATGATCGTGCCATGGCCTGCCGGTGGTTCCACCGACCGCCACATGCGCACACTGGCCGAACTGGCCAGCAAAGAACTCGGTCAGCCCATCATTGTGGAAAACAAACCCGGTGCAGGTGGCACACTGGGCCCCAGCACCATGGCCATGCAGGCCAAGCCCGATGGCTACACCATCTCGCAATTCCCGTTGGGCATGTTGCGTTACCCGCACATGAACAAAACCAACTGGCATCCCATCAACGATTTCACGTTCATCATCGGGGTGTCGGGCTACACCTTCGGCTTCGTCGTCAAGGCCGATTCACCCTACAAAACCTTCCAGGAATACATTGATGCAGCCCGCAAGTCACCCGGCACGGTCGATTATGGCTCAACCGGTACCGGTACCAGTCCGCACCTGATCCTGGAAGAAATCTCTGCCGAAGCCAAGGTGCAGCTGAACCATATTCCGTTCCGTGGCAATGCCGACATCATGCAGGCCATTCTGGGTGGTCACGTACAGGCCGGCAGCGACGCCACCGGCTGGGACAAATTCGTAGATGCCGGGCAAATGCGCCTGCTCGTCACGTTTGGTGAAAACCGCACCAAACGCTGGCCCGATGTACCCACCGCCAAAGACCTGGGGTACAACGTGGTGTCGCAGTCACCCTATGGCCTGGTGGGCCCCAAAGGCATGGACCCGGCCATTGTGAAAACGCTGCACGATGCCTTCAAGAAAGCCATTGAAAACCCGCGCAACATTGAAGTGCTGGGTCAGTTGAACCAGGAATCGTGGTACCGGAATGGCGCAGACTACAAAGCCTGGGCCGAAGAAACCTACAACAAAGACAAAGAACTGATCACGCGTTTGGGGTTGGCTGCCAAATAAAGCGGCCAAACACGTTCTGTACAAAGGTCGCTGTTAACCCCGCCCTGCCGGCTCTCTCCCGTACGGCAGGGCGCTGCTCCCCTAGTAAAAACGCCCCGATCTATATTAAAAAAACGCCCCGATCCGGGGCGTTTTTAATGCATGGCAGGATCAGACGAGGGTCAGCATCAGGCGGTAACGCGCTCAACACGGCTCAAGTGCTTGCTTTCTTCTTCCGAAGCGGCAGGCTGCAGCACAAAGTCGAAACGGATACGCGCGAACGGACCCTCAATACCCAGGGACTCGTAACCCGCCGGCGAATCCACATTTTCAATCGTCACGACCAGGCCATCACGGGTTGCAAAGGCAAAGTCGTCATCAATGTAGGTATCGCCCGGTATGTTCACCTGCGTTGTCAGGGTGCGAACACCCGGTGCCGACACCAGAAAGTGGATGTGTGCAGGACGGTTGCCGTGGCGACCCAGTGCCTGGAACAGTTCTGCCACAGGCCCTGTGGGGGGAATGGCATAACCGGGAGGGATCACGCTGCGGAAACGGTAGCGGCCCTGTGCGTCACAGGTAATATTGCGACGCAGGTTGTATTCTTTCTGTTCCGGGTCGAAATGGGAATAGCGGCCGTGTTCGTTGGCATGCCAGGCGTCGAGTGATGCATGGGCCAGGGGGTTGCCATTGATGTCGCGCACCACCCCTTCCATGACATACACCTGACCCGGCATGGTGCCGTCGTCCAGGCGGGCCTCGTAGGCGCTGTTCGGTGCGCCGGGCACATACAGCGGGCCCTCGATGGCACGCGGGGTACCGGCGGCAATACCCGCCGCATCGTCGGCCTCGTCGGCCAGAATGTCCAGCAAACGATCAAAGCCCAGCCCGGCGGTGATCAAACCGGTCTGGCCGGTACGCCCCAAGGCATTCAACCACTCGATTGCCGCCCAGAATTCATCCGGCGTCACCTTGAACTCATCAATGGTCTTGAACAGGTCGGACACAATGCGCTGGCTCAGGGCGCGCACACGCTCGTTACCTTCGGCAATCTTGACCGTATTCACGCGTTCCAGCAGTTGCTCCACCGTGTATTCGTTCTTCATGGGATTATCCTCTTTGATTGAACAAAAGCCCCGCGCCATCGGCAGGGAAGTGGCCACAGTTTAAGAATGGAATCGATGAACGTCTAATACGGAATGGGTGCGGAACGATACCTGCAGGGTATGGAAC
>JAAYGT010000152.1 GCA_012727555.1 Alcaligenaceae bacterium
GAGAAAGCGGCGTGGGTAAAGACCTGGTTGCGCATGCCATTCACCAGCTCGGCAACCGTTCCCGCAAGTCCATGGTGTTGATCAATGCGGCGGCCATGCCCACCAATCTGGTCGAAGCCGAGCTGTTTGGTTACGAAGGGGGATCCTTCACGGGGGCCGAGAAAAAAGGGCGTGCCGGCAAGTTTGAACAAGCCGACCAGAGCTCGTTGTTTCTTGATGAAATCGGTGACATGCCCCTGGAAGTGCAGGTAAAACTGTTGCGTACCCTGCAGGATGGCTCTTTTCAGCGGGTTGGGGGCAGTACCGCGCGTCGCTCTGATTTTCGCCTCATTTCTGCCAGCAACCGCGACTTCCGCCAGATGCTGGCCCGGGGTGATTTCCGTCTCGATCTGTTTTACCGTATCAGTGCGGTCACCATCCGCATTCCTCCGCTGCGTGAACGTCTTGAAGACGTGCCTTTGCTGGCGGAAACTTTTTTGTCCCAGTTCGTGCGGCGCCATCAGGTGGAAGGCAAGTTCTTCGGACAAGGGGCCATGAATTATCTGCAAAGCCTGCCGTGGCCGGGTAATGTGCGTCAATTGCAGCACACCATCGAACGTGCCGCCATTTTTTCCGAGGGCGATGAAATCACGCTTGCCGATTGCGAGGTACCACTTGATATCGGTGCGGCCTCTGAACTGCACTTGCTGGATCAGGGGGCTTTTGACGGTTCCGATCCGTTTGCTGCATCGGCCATCCGGGCACCATTGCCGTCGGGTGAACCGGATACCGTGCGTTCCGCCAAGTCGCGGGTCGAACTCGAGCTTATCCAGGACGCTCTTCGCAAATTTGGCGGCAACAAGAAGAAAGCCGCTGAATACCTGGGTATTTCACGTTCTCATTTGTACAAAAAACTGGCGAATGTCGCCGAAGAGGAAAGCTTTTCATGAGTCAAAACGAGTCCCTGCTGGTCATCAATGCGGGTAGTTCCAGCCTCAAGTTCCAGGTGTTCAATGTGCACGAAAACAGGCCTGAACTGGCCTGGCGTGGCCTGATTTCGTGTATTGGCCTGCCCACGGCCCATTTCCGTGTCTGTGACCATACCGGTGCTGTTGTGCTTGATCGAGCCCTGGTTCCGTCGGAAGCCCGCGATTTGTCGGCGGCCCAGACCGTATTGGCCGACTGGTTGCGCGACACCCTGCCCAAGAGCCCTTTTGCCGTCGGCCACCGCATTGTGCATGGCGGTCCCGATTACGCAACGGCTGTTCTGGTCGATGATCAGGTGCTCGACACGCTCGATGGCCTGGTGTTGCTGGCGCCCCTGCACCAGCGCAACAACCTAGCGCCGGTGCATGTGTTGCGCGAGCGTCGTCCCGATATTCCCCAGGTTGCCTGTTTCGATACGGCCTTTCACCGTTCGCACAGCCCCCTGGTCGACCGCTTTGCCCTGCCGGCCCGTTTTCTGGAAAAGGGGGTGCGACGCTACGGTTTCCATGGTTTGTCGTACCACTACATTTCCACCTACATGCAGGAACATTTACCCGAGGTGGTCAAAGGGCGCGTGGTTGTGGCGCACCTGGGGTCCGGCGCATCGGCCTGTGCCATGGTCAACGGGGTGGGTGTGGAAACCACCATGGGCTTTACCGCGCTCGATGGTTTGCCCATGAGCACCCGACCCGGCACGCTGGACCCGGGCGTTGTGCTCTGGATGCTTGAGCAAGGCATGTCGCACGATGAAATCCAGCGTGTGTTGTACACCGAATCCGGGCTCAAGGGTTTGTCGGGTATCAGTGGCGATGTCCGCGATCTTCTGGCCAGTTCCGAACCGGCGGCCAAAATGGCGCTTGATTACTTCACCTACCGTTCAGCCATGGCTATTGCCGGGTTGTGTGTTTCCGTGAAGGGGCTTGATACGCTGGTGTTCACGGCCGGCATCGGTGAAAACTCGCCGGAAATCCGCGCCGGTATTTGCGGGCACCTGGCCTGGCTGGGCATTGATCTGGATCCGGAACTGAACCAGGCCAATGCCGACTGCATCACCCGTCCAGGCAGCCGCATTGCTGTGCGTGTTATTGCGACCAACGAAGAGCTGGTGATTGCGCGGCAAACACTGGCGTGTCTGGAACAGGCACAAATCATGGTTGCTGATTAATGTCCGACCGAAGATCAGGAATGTATTACGACACCCCTTGGTGGTCGTTTCCTTGCTGCTCCGCTGAGGTGTAGTCACCGTTCTCAGTGTCCTTTTTTGCGACACCTCTTGTGTTTTTTGTCCACACGCCTGAACACCCCACGGCTTGCCGCAGGGCTGATTCAGGCGTTTTCGTGCTGGCACAGAATTTGCTTTAATGGCCGTTCATCAATAACAACGCGTTGTCCGACTCGCCGGTCAGCGCAGGAGACAGTATGAGCATCACGATGCTGAAACCAGGAACGCTACGGCCATGAGCGACTACATTCTGGAAACCCAACACTTGATCAAGGAATTTCGCGGCTTCGTGGCCGTGAACGATGTCAACCTCAAGGTCAAGCGTGGCTCGATCCACGCACTGATCGGTCCGAACGGGGCAGGCAAAACCACGTGCTTCAACCTGCTCACGAAATTCCTGACCCCAACCTCCGGGCGCATCCTGTTCAACAACCAGGAAATCACCCACGAAAAACCGGCCCAGATCGCCCGGCGCGGCATCATCCGCTCCTTCCAGATCTCGGCCGTGTTTCCACAGTTGTCGGTTGTTGACAACGTGCGCATCGGCCTGCAGCGCGCCACGGGCACCTCGTTCCAGTTCTGGCGCAGCGACAGACTGCTCAATAGCCTGAACGCGCGGGCCATGGAACTGCTCGCGCAGGTCGATCTGACCGAATTTGCCCAGGAAATCACCACCAACCTGCCGTACGGCCGCAAGCGTGCCCTGGAAATCGCCACCACCCTGGCCATGGAACCCGAGCTGATGCTGCTCGATGAACCCACGCAAGGCATGGGCCACGAAGACGTGGACCGCGTCACGCAACTGATCAAACGGGTCAGCCAAGGGCGCACCATTCTCATGGTGGAACACAACATGAACGTGGTGTCGAGCATTGCCGACACCATCACGGTACTGGCACGCGGCGCCGTGCTGGCCGAAGGCCCGTACCAGGACGTTTCCCGTAACTCCGCGGTCATGGAAGCCTACATGGGCACCACCAGCGGCGAACTCCAGGGAGCACACTGAACATCATGACAACACCGGCTATTGAAATCACTGACCTGCACGCCTGGTACGGCGAATCGCACGTGCTGCATGGCATCAATCTTACGGTCCAGAAGGGCGAGGTGGTTACGCTGCTGGGCCGCAACGGGGCCGGGCGCACCACCACGCTGCGGGCCATCATGGGCCTGACCGGTTCGCGCAAGGGGTCGATCCGCATCAATGGCACTGAAGCCATCAACCTGCCCACCTACAAGGTGGCTCACCTGGGGCTGGGGTATTGTCCCGAAGAGCGGGGCATTTTTGCCAGCCTGTCGTGCGAGGAAAATCTGTTGTTGCCACCGGTGGTGGGCAGCACGGCTGGCGGCGGCATGTCGCTGGCGGAAATCTACGACATGTTTCCGAATCTGCAGGAACGCAAGTATTCGCCGGGCACGCGTTTGTCGGGGGGCGAGCAGCAGATGCTGGCGGTGGCGCGCATCTTGCGTACCGGGGCCAACATTTTGCTGCTGGACGAAATCTCCGAGGGGCTGGCGCCGGTGATTGTGCAGGCGCTGGCGCGCATGATCACCACCTTGCGCTCGAAGGGCTACACCATTGTCATGGTCGAGCAGAACTTTCGTTTTGCCGCCCCGCTGGCCGACCGGTTCTATGTCATTGAACATGGCCAGGTGGTCGAAGCCTTCGAAGCCCACGAACTCGAATCCAAACAGGAATCACTGAACACCCTGCTGGGTGTTTGACACACCTGACCACTCATTACAAACTCCAGCCACCGCTGGTCAATCCCGAGGAGATTCAACTTATGAAATTACGCATTCTCAGCGCATCACTGGCTCTGGCAGGCCTGGGCCTTTCTTCGGCAGCAACCGCCGCAATCTCCGATGACGTCATTCGCATCGGCCTGATCACCGACATGTCGGGTGTCTACTCCGACATCGACGGCAAGGCCGGTGGCGATGCCATCCGCATGGCCATTGCCGACGCAGGCGGCGAAATCAACGGCAAGAAAATTGAATTGCTGGTCGCCGACCACCAGAACAAAGCCGATGTCGCTTCGGCCCGTGCCCGCTCCTGGTTCGATGAAAACAAAATCGATCTCCTGATCGGTGGTACGAACTCGTCCACCTCACTGGCGATGGCAGCTGTTGCCGATGAAAAGAAAAAACCTTTTATCGCAGTGGGCGCAGCCACATCGAACCTGACCAATGATCAGTGCACACCCTACACTGTGCACTATGCCTATGACACCATTGCCCTTGCACGCGGCACGGGTTCAGCCGTTGTAAAAGATGGCGGTGACTCCTGGTTCTTCATGACAGCTGACTACGCTTTCGGCCACTCGCTTGAGCGCGACACCGCTGCCGTGGTGAAAAAAGCCGGGGGCAAGATCGTGGGCAACGTCCGCGTTCCTCTCAGCACAGCCGACTTTTCGTCTTTCCTGCTGCAGGCACAGTCCTCGGGTGCAAAAATTCTTGGCCTGGCCAATGCTGGCGGTGACTTCATCAACTCCGTCAAAGCGGCCAAGGAATTTGGTGTAACCGGCACCATGAACCTGGCCGGGCTGCTGGTGTTCATCAACGACATCCATGCGCTGGGGCTTGATACAACACAAGGCCTGTACCTGACCACAGGCTGGTACTGGGACCAGGACGACGAATCACGTGCCTGGGCTCAGCGCTTCTTCAAAGACCACAATCGCATGCCATCCTTCCTGCAGGCAGCCGACTACTCGGCCGCCGCCTTCTACTTGAAAGGCGTGAAAGAAACAGGCTCTGACGACGCCGACACGCTGATGAAGTGGATGAAATCCAACAAGATCAATGACATGTTCACCAAGAACGGTTATGTCCGTGAAGATGGCCGTATGGTGTACGACATGCGCCTGGCACAGGTGAAAAAACCCAGCGAATCCAAGCAGCCTTGGGATTACTACAAAATCGTAGCCAAACTGCCTGGCGCGGAAGTGTACGGTTCACTGGCTGAATCGACCTGCAAACTGGTCAAAAAATAACAAAGCAGTAGCTTCTACACATCCCGCAACTTTCACGGTTGCGGGATGTTCATGTTTCACCTGGGGTCGTCAAAGCCCTGTCACGGACTCGCTTTCAAAACTATGACTGACATACTTGGCATACCAATCCAGGCCCTGTTCGGGCAATTGCTGCTTGGCCTGGTGAACGGCTCCTTCTACGCGGTACTGTCGCTGGGTCTGGCCGTTATCTTCGGCCTGCTGAACATCATCAACTTTGCCCACGGCGCCCTGTACATGCTGGGCGCCTTCGTGGCCTGGATGGGCCTGCAGTACCTGGGCCTGAACTACTGGGTCATGCTCATCGTGGCCCCCCTGCTGGTCGGGCTGATCGGCATCGTGCTCGAACGCACCCTCATCCGCCATCTGTACAAACTTGACCACCTGTATGGCCTGCTGCTCACCTTCGGCCTGACCCTGCTCATCGAGGGCATTTTCCGCAGCATGTACGGCGTGTCGGGCCAACCGTACGCCACCCCCGAACTGCTGCGCGGCGGGGTCAACCTGGGCTTCATGTTCCTGCCCATTTACCGCGCCTGGGTGGTGGTTGCCTCCATTGTCGTGTGCCTGGCCACCTGGTACATCATTGAAAAAACCCGCCTGGGCGCCTTGCTGCGTGCCGGTACGGAAAACCCCAAACTGGTCGAGGCCTTCGGGGTGAACGTGCCGCTGCTCGTTACGCTCACCTACGGTTTTGGCGTGGCGCTGGCCGGTTTTGCCGGCGTGCTGGCTGCCCCCATTCTGCAGGTTTCCCCGCTCATGGGGTCGAACCTGATCATCGTGGTGTTTGCCGTGGTGGTGATCGGCGGCATGGGCTCGATCATGGGCTCCATCCTTACCGGCCTGGGGCTGGGCATCGTCGAGGGCCTGACCAAGGTCTTCTGGCCTGAAGCCTCCAACACCGTCGTCTTCATCATCATGGTCATTGTGCTGCTGCTGCGCCCAGCAGGTCTTTTCGGGAAACAAGCATGAATCGTCAACTTTTGGGTTACCTGCTGGTGGCTGCGGCCATTGCCGTCCTCCCGCTCCTGGGGGCCTATCCCATTTTCGTCATGAAGGTCATGTGCTATGCCCTGTTTGCCTGCGCCTTCAACTTGCTGCTCGGCTACACCGGCCTGCTCTCGTTCGGCCATGCTGCCTTCATGGGCGGCGCCGCCTATGCCACTGGCCACGCGCTGGCGTCCTGGGGCTTTCCCACGCTGGTCGGGGTCTTGTTCGGCACCGGGGTGGCTGCGCTCATGGGGTTGGTCATGGGGGCGCTGGCCATCCGGCGCAGTGGCATCTACTTTGCCATGATCACCCTGGCCATGGCCCAGATGGTGTTCTTCTTCTTCCTGCAGGCCCCGTTCACGGGCGGCGAAGATGGCCTGCAGGGCATTCCCCGCGGCAGCATCCTGGGCATTGACCTGTCCAATGACCTGAACCTGTACTACTTCGTGATGGCGGTGTTTGCCTTTGGCTACTTTGTCTGCTGGCGCACCATCAACTCGCCGTTCGGTCAGGTGCTCAAGGCCATTCGCGAGAACGAACCGCGCACTATTTCACTGGGCTACAACGTTGATTCCTTCAAACTGCTGGCCTTCGTGATCTCGGCCACCCTGGCCGGTCTGGCAGGCTCCACCAAGGCCCTGGTGTTCGTGTCGGCCACTTTGTCCGATGCGGCCTGGCAGATGTCCGGTCTGGTGGTGCTCATGACGCTGGTTGGTGGCATGGGCACCTTTACCGGACCGGTCATTGGTGCCTTCATCATCGTGGTGCTGGAAAACAAAGTGGGCGAATTCGGCCGCTTCATGAGCCAGACAACCGGCATCGAATGGTTCCAGGTGCTGGGCGAATCGGTCACCATGGTGATCGGCCTGATCTTCATCATCTGCGTGATGGCCTTCCGTCGCGGCGTGGTGGGGGAACTGGCCTACCGGTTCGGGGCGAAGAAAGCCTGAGGCACCAAGCCCAGACCCCATGCTCGGGCTTAGGCCGAGCATGAGGCATACCATGAGCCTTAAAAGCGCATCGATGGGTGTGCCTGCCACCGGGGTGGGTTTCTTGACCCGGTCGGTGCCGGGGGCGTACGCCGCACGGGCGCATCACCTGGCCCTGCGGGCTCCCCTCGCACACCCCCCGAAACGGGGCGGGCCCGAGACTCACCCTGCCTGACCCGCCCCCGGCGGCACAGGCAGGGCTCAGACAGTCGGGCCCTTGCTTCCCCGTTTCGGGATGTGTGCTCGGCAGGTTCAAGCGCCCGCACGGCGTACGCCCCCGGCACCGACCTGATCAACACGACACATTGGCAGGCTGTTCACTGCACTGAGCAGGCAGGATGATTGAAGAACCGGTTGGATAACACAACATGGCATGGCAAAGCCCGTTGCAAAGACCGGCACCCCGCCAGAACCGTCAAAAGAAACCAACGGCACCCCAAAAAAACGCAACCGCCAGCAAATACCAGCAATGCCGAAAAAAGCCCGAAGCCCCTGACAAAACGCCGCCGCGTTAACATACACCCCTATCGTTGTTTGAACTCCTCCGCCATCATGAGAAAAAATCTTTGGCTCTTGCTGGCCAGCACCGTCGTTCTGATTGCCGGCCTTGTCGGCGTAACCTGGTGGAATCCCGCCACAGAGTCGTTGCAGGTCATCGACCCCGGTGATGAAATCAGCGTTGCGCGTGGCCGAGCACTGTACAGTGCGCAGTGTGCAGCCTGTCACGGCACCCGTCTGCAAGGCCAGCCCAACTGGCGCGAACGCCTGCCCAGTGGCCGGTTGCCCGCGCCGCCCCACGACCCCTCTGGCCACACATGGCACCATCCCGATCAAGTCCTGTTCGACATTGTGAAGAACGGTCTTGTTCCTGGTCGCACCGCACCGCCCGGCTACCAGAGCGACATGCCCGCTTACGGGGCCGTCCTGTCCGACCAGGATATCCGCGACGTGCTTGCCTACATAAAAAGCACCTGGCCACAGAGCGTGCGTGCTGTCCAGGAAAAAGCCACACTCGAATACGCCAGGCAATAGGCTCGGGAAGTACACTGGCGCAACTGCACCTTGGAGCGATCATGAAAGTCATCGAGTATTTCCTCATTCCCCAATCGCCCTGGGCTTACCTTGGTCATGAGCGCCTGCGCCAGATCGCGGCCAGTCACGGCGCCACCATCGAACCCAAGCCCTTCCTGCTCGGTGAACGGGTATTCCCGCAGTCCGGTGGCTTGCCCCTGGCCCAGCGGCCTGTACAGCGTCAAGCCTATCGCCTGCTGGAATTGCAGCGGTGGTCACGCTTTCTGGCGGTGCCCCTGAACATTCACCCGGCTTTTTTTCCTGTTGATGGCACACAGGCCTTGCAGATCATTGCCCTGGTGGTCGAACGGCATGGTTCACATGCCGCACTCGACCTTTCGGGTCGTTACCTGAAAGCGGTATGGGCCGATGAACTGAATATCGCAGACCCCCAGGTGCTGGTACAACTGGCCGAGGCCTGTGGTCTGAATGGCGAAACGCTCTACGCTGACCGCGAACAGGCAGTCGCTTTGCTTGAACGCAACACACAGCAGGCCATTGACCGTCAGGTGTTCGGGGCCCCCTGGTACTTTTACCGGAATGAACCCTTCTGGGGGCAGGACAGGCTCGACTTCCTTGAACGCGCCCTGGCGGAAACCTGACACGGCCTTCCATGAAACGTAATCGTCTGTTGTGGCTTGTCCTGGCCGTTGCCCTGATGGTCGCAGGCCTGCTTGCCTACCGCGCAGTCCGTGGTACGCCGGTACCCGTCTATGTTGTGGCCCAGGCACCGCTGGTGCAATACGTGGTGGCCACCGGCCGCGTCTCGGCGGTATCCAATACCCAGGTCGGTACCGAAATCACGGGCATCGTGCAGGCTGTGCAGGTCAGCGAGGGCGATCATGTTCAGCCTGGCGACACCCTGCTCACCTTGCGTTCCGATGACCAGGCCGCCCGGATGCGCGAGGCGCAGGCGGCACTGGATGCCCTGACCCGGTCACGGCTGCCCCAGGCCGAAGCCCGCCTGCGTCAGGCACTGGCGCAACTGGATCAGGCACGTCGCGAAGCGGATCGCCGTCGTCAGTTGCTCCAGGCGCGCGCCATCCCCAAAGAATCCAAAGAACAAGCCGACCAGGCCTTGGCCACCGCCCTGGCCAGTGTGGAACAACTGCAGCTTGAAGTGCAGTCGCTCAGCCTCGGGCAAACCGAAGAAATCATTCTGCGTGAACGCCTTGCCGCAGCCCGGGCAGCCCTTGACAAAACCGTCCTGCGGGCCCAGTCGGCCGGTGAAGTATTGCGGCGTGATGTCGAACCGGGTGATCTGGTTCAGCCGGGCAAGGTGCTGCTCGAACTGGCCCGCGATACCGGCACCGAAGTGCGCGTGCCCGTTGATGAACGCAACCTGGGCGTGCTGGCAGTGGGGCAAAAGGCCTGGTGTGTACCGGATGCCTGGCCCGACAGCCGTTTTCAGGCGATCGTGCGGGAAATCGCACCCACCATCGACCCCCAGCGTGGTACGGTCGAAATCAAGCTCGACATCATTGATCCGCCCACCTACCTGCGTCACGACATGACCGTCACCACCACCATTGAAACGGGTCGGGTCGATCAGGCGTTGATCGTGCCCAACCAGGCCCTGTCCGGGCGTCAGGCCAATCAGGCCCGCGTGCTGCTTGTGCAGGGGGGGCAGGCACAGGAACGCATCGTCACACTGGGCTTGCGTGGCCTGGCCGGAACCCAGGTGCTGCAGGGGCTGGCGCCGGGTGATCAGGTCATTCTGGATCCGGCCATTGCGGTGGGCCAGCGCGTGGTGCCTGTCCAGGGCCAGGTTGCGCTCGACGCACAGGGTGCCACCCGACGTGAAACCCCCATGAAGTTCAACTGAGGCAGGGCGCGCCATGTGGCTCGAAACTTCGATCGCCCTGAAGTTCATGCGCCAGGGGGCGACCCAGACCTTGCTGATTCTGATCGGTATTGCGGTCGGCGTGTCGGTCATCGTGTTCATCACGACACTCATTCTGGGTCTGCAATCCAATATCGTTGAGCGCACCCTGGGCACCCAGTCGCATATTCGCGTGGAACCGGCCGAAGAGGTCAACGCGCCGGTGCCCCACCTGCCGGACACCCATGTGCTGGTGCTTGAAGACCCGCGCGCCCAGCGCCTGCGGTCCATCAATAACTGGATCCAGGTGCGTGATCTGCTCGATACCGTGCCCAACGTCGTGGCCGTGTCCCCGGTGGTTTCAGGGCCCGCCTTTGCCCGCCGGGGCGAAGTGCTCAAGTCGGTTTCGCTGGTCGGTATCGATCCGCCACGCTACGAAAAAATCATTCCGATCAGCCAGGATCTGGTGGCCGGCGAGTTTCGGGTCGGGGCTGGCGACGCCCTGATCGGTACCTTGCTGGCCCAGGATCTTGGCGCCAGTGTCGGCAGCAAGATCCGCCTGGAATCGGGTCAGGGGCGCACGGCCGTGGTTACCGTGGCGGGCATTTTCGAGCTGGGGGTGCGCGACCTTGACCTGCGTTATGTGTACCTCGACCTGAAACAGACCCAGGCGCTGCTTGATCTGCCGGGGGGCGTTACCGTCATTGATCTGACCGTGCGTGATCTGTTCAGTGCAGATACCGTTGCGCGTGAACTGGCCCGCATCACCGGGCTTAAGGTTGAAAGCTGGATCACATCGAATGCGCAACTGATGAACGCCCTCAGTTCACAGCGGTTGTCCACCATCATGATCTGCTTTTTTGTAGCCATTTCGGTGGCGTTCGGCATTGCCAGTGTGCTGGCCATCAGTGTCACGCAGCGCACCCGCGAAATCGGCATTTTGCGGGCCATGGGCATGCGGCGGCAGCAGATTTTGCGGGTGTTTCTCATTCAGGGCGGTGTGCTGGCATTTTCCGGGGCCATTGTCGGTTCGGCGCTGGGCCTGGCGCTGGTCTGGGTCTTCAACACCTTTGGGCCACGGCTCTTCTACATACCACTACCCGTAGTGCTGGTTCCCATCACGATCGTAATTGCTTCTGTTACCGGCATTCTTGCGGCCCTGGTGCCCGCCTGGCGGGCTTCGCGCCTGAACCCTGTCGAGGCGATCCGCTATGTCTGAGCCCGTCGTCCTGCTGCAGGGTTTGCGCAAATCGTACAATCTGGGTCGTCCCAATGAAACCGAAGTGTTGCACGGCATTGACCTGCAGGTGGAAGCGGGTGAATTCGTGGCACTGGTGGGGCCGTCCGGGTCGGGTAAAAGCACCTTGCTGAACATGCTGGGCCTGCTCGATGAACCCACGGCGGGCGAACTGTATATCAGGGGCCAGGCAACACGGTTGCTCGATGACACCGGGCGTACCACCTTGCGCGGGCAGGCGCTTGGTTTTGTGTTCCAGTTCCATCATCTGATCCAGGCCTTCACGGCGCTGGAAAACGTGCTGATGCCCTGGATGGTCACACACGGCAAACCCGACGCAACGGTGCGCGAACAGGCAAGGGTTTTGCTGGCCGAGGTCGGGCTGGCTGAGTTCACCGACAAGAAACCCGGTGATCTTTCCGGCGGGCAGCAACAGCGCGTTGCCATTGCGCGCGCCCTGATGACACGCCCGGCCGTGTTGCTGGCCGATGAACCCACCGGCAATCTGGACACCCGTACGGCCGAAAGCATTTTTGCCTTGCTGCGCCGCTTCAACCGGGAATTTGGCTGTGCCGTGCTGATCGTCACCCACGACCCCCGACTGTCAGCGGTCTGTGATCGCACCATCACCCTGGTCGATGGTCGCATTGTCAGTGACGAACGCAGCGTCAACACGGCCACCTTTGTTCGTGAAGTGGTCACACAGTCTCTGTAGTGTGCCGTTTCGTATCTCAATCTTCACAATCAAGAGTTTTTCCATGACCAGTCTTCGAAACGAATGGTTTTCGAACCTGCGCGGTGATGTGCTGTCGGGGCTTGTTGTTGCCCTGGCCCTGATCCCGGAAGCCATTGCCTTTTCCATCATCGCCGGGGTTGATCCCAAAGTGGGGTTGTATGCCTCGTTCTGTATTGCCGTGGTCACCGCCTTTGCTGGCGGCCGGCCGGGCATGATTTCTGCTGCCACCGGCGCCATGGCGCTTGTCATGGTGACACTGGTCAAGGAGCATGGCCTGCAGTACCTGCTGGCCGCCACCTTGTTGACTGGTGTGTTCCAGATCGGGGCGGGCCTGCTGCGTCTGGGCGGGTTGATGCGTTTTGTTTCGCAGTCGGTCGTGACAGGCTTTGTGAATGCCCTGGCCATTCTGATCTTCATGGCCCAGTTGCCTGAGCTGATCAATGTCAGCTGGGTGGTTTATCCGTTTGTGGCGGCAGGTCTGGCCATTATCTACCTGTTTCCCTACATTACCCGTTCCATTCCCTCGCCGCTGGTGTGCATTGTGGTGCTGACGGTCGTCGCCATGGCGCTGGGGGTGGATATCCGCACGGTGGGTGATATGGGCGAATTGCCTGACAGCCTGCCGGTTTTCCTGTTGCCCGACGTGCCCCTGAACCTTGAAACCCTGCAGATCATTCTGCCCTATGCGGCTACCCTTGCGGTGGTTGGTCTGCTGGAGTCCCTGATGACGGCGTCGATTGTGGACGAGCTGACCGATACCCGCAGCAACCGTAACCGTGAATGCACAGGGCAGGGCCTGGCCAACATCGCGTCCGGTTTTCTTGGCGGCATGGCCGGGTGTGCCATGATCGGTCAGTCAGTCATCAACGTGAAATCCGGGGGGCGCGGGCGCTTGTCCACCTTCGTGGCGGGTGTGTTTTTGCTGATCCTGGTGGTGTTTCTGGGGGACTGGGTCAGGCAGATCCCCATGGCGGCGCTGGTTGCCGTCATGATCATGGTGTCGATCGGCACCTTCAAGTGGTCTTCGCTGCGCGATCTGGTGCACCATCCGCGCACATCCAGTATCGTCATGGTGGCCACCGTTGTGGTGGTTGTGTTCACCCATGACCTGGCCAAAGGGGTTCTGGTGGGGGTCTTGCTCAGTGGCGTATTCTTTGCGCATAAAGTGGGCCGTGTCATGCGGGTTACGTCGGCCACCGAAAACGCAGGGCGCACGCGCGTCTACACCGTGGCGGGCCAGGTTTTCTTTGCCTCGGCAGAAGCCTTCAGTCAGTCATTCGATTTCAAGGAAGTGATCGAGACCGTGCGTATCGATGTCAGCCGGGCACGCTTCTGGGACATCACGGCGGTCGGCGCGCTCGATGCCGTCATATTGAAATTCCGTCGCGAAGGCACGCAGGTCGATCTGGTCGGTATGGACGAGGCCAGTGTCACACTGGTCGACAAGTTTGCTGTCCACGACAAGCCGGATGCCCTTGATCGCCTGATGGGTCACTAAGGAGAACGTGATGAAGGTTTTTGCATGTATCGATGGGCTTGCCCAGACGGTTTCCGTGTGTGATTACAGCCTCTGGGCCGCCCGGCGGTTGCGGGCGCCCCTGCAGTTTTTGCATGTGCTTGATCGTCATCCGGAGCGTGCCAGTGCCACGGATTTCAGCGGCACCATCGGGCTGGGGGCCCAGGAAAATCTGCTGGAACAACTGAGCGCACTTGATGAACAGCGCAGCAAACTGGCTCAGGAGCACGGTCGTCAGGTGTTGCAGGCAGCACGCTTGCGTGCTGAAGAGGCCGGGCTCACATCGGTGGACACCCTGCAGCGCCATGGTGAACTGGTTGAAAACCTGCTTGATCTTGAACCCGAGGCACGTTTGGTGGTGCTGGGCCAGCATCAGGCGCCTGAAACGTATTCACGCTGGCACCTGGATCAGAACGCCGAGCGTGTGGTGCGCAGTGTGCAGCGTCCAGTGCTGGTGGTCACGGGGCCGTTCCGTGAACCCGAGCGTTTCGTGATTGCATTTGACGGCAGCCGTACCGGTAAGTCCATGGTGTCCACCGTAGCGGAAAGTCCGTTGCTGCGTGGCCTGGATTGTCATGTGATTGCTGCCGACGACTCAACGGCAGGTAGTGCATCGCTGAATTGGGCACGCTCGACCCTCGATGGCCAGGGGTTCACCGTGCATGTGGAAAAGCGTGCCGGTGCGCCTGATGAGGTCGTGCGTGACTACTGTGCCGATGTTCAGGCCGACCTGTTGGTCATGGGGGCTTATGGTCACTCCAGAATCCGGCACCTGATCATGGGCAGTACCACGTCCACCTTGCTGCGTACCAGTCCGGTGCCGGTACTGGTGCTTCGCTGACCAACCAACGAAAGTCTGCTCCAGGCTGTCTGCGTGTTCAGTGTTCGCCGGGCGGTGTCTGGCCGATCTGGCGCAGTTCATGCTGAATGGCTGTCTTGTCGAGCATGGCGATGGGCAGGCTGATGAATACATGGATGCGGTTGGAAATCTGGCGGAATACTTTTTCAAAAACCTGCCGTTTCTTTTCTTCGGTTCCCAGTGCCGCCGCCGGATCTTCAAACCCCCAGTGTGCTGAAACCGGGTGGCCTGGCCAGACGGGGCATACTTCACCGGCGGCGTTGTCGCATACGGTGATGATGAAATCCATGGCAGGTGCATCGGGCTGGCCGAATTCATCCCAGCTTTTGCTGCGCAGTGTGTCTACCGGGTAGTCAATGCTTTGCAGCAGCTCGATGGTCAGCGGGTTCACGGCTCCGGCGGGTTGGCTGCCGGCGCTCCAGGCACGGAAGCGATTGCCGGCCGTGGTGTTCAGAATGGCTTCAGCCATGATGCTGCGCGCCGAGTTGCCGGTGCACAGAAAAAGTACGTTGTAAATGCGTTCGCTCATGATCGGTTCACAGATTGGGTAGGGTGGTTGATAATAATTCGATTATATTTGAAATATAGAATTAATGAGTTTAATCAGAAGTCAACAAGTGATCGAACGAATCGATCATTGGCTGATCAGCATGCCACAGTGAGATGACGGTTCTGTTGCAACGCAGGGCTTGCATGGCCTGTCGGCACCGGGGCGGCACAGGCTGCCCCCGCCCGTGCCGCAGGGGGCGATTTACACCCGACGACCACCTGATTCGACCGTCAGTGACTCGCAGTCAGCGCGCCTTCCTGAACGTGAGATTGATGCGCTGGGGGCCCATGACACTGTGCCGGCCGTGTTTCACAGGCAGTACCCCGTGAAAGCGCAGGCGGTCTGCTCCGCCCCACACGACAACATCACCATGGAACAGCGGGTAGCGCAGCGCCGGGGCGCTGCGCGCCTGCCCGCCGAACAGAAATACGGCCGGCAACCCGAGCGACACGGAAACAATCGGGGCGCTGAAATCGCGTTCATCCCGATCCTGGTGCAGGCCCATTCGTGACCCGGGTACATAGCGGTTGATCAGGCAGGCATCCGGCTCGAAGGCCGGGAAGCCGACCTCACGGGCGGCCCGGGCAGCCAGTGCCTTGAAGCAGTCCGGCATGGTGGGCCAGGGTGTGCCGGTGTCAGGTCGCACAGGGCTGTAGCGGTAACCCTGTGCATCACTGATCCAGCCCAGTGCGCCGCAACCGCTCAGTTTGACCGACATGGCATGACCCCCCGGCGTGAATACCGTACGGAATGGTGCGGCTTGCAGCACCTGGCGCAGTGCCGGCAGCAGATCTGGCAGGCAGGGCAGGGCGTGACCCCGCAAAATCGCGGCATCCGGCCCCAGTGCTTCGCGCCCTCGGGGTGTATCGTTCTCGAACAGATCGGGCATGCTCATGCGTCTATTGTAGGCAGCTGCCATCGTCTGTGCCTTGCCTCAGGCACGCTGCGTACAGACGCGCCGGGTCATGTATCATGCGCACTGATCCTGATTTTTTTGCGTGCAGGGCTCAACGTGAACAACACCATGAAAACGCACCCCTATTCGTTGACAGAGCTCGGCCTGCAGACCGCGCCCGATATTTTCGATGCCGTTCCCGCATCACTCTGGCTTGAAGATTACAGCGCCTTGCGGCGGCTCTTCGAGCGCTGGCGCGCCCAAGGTGTCACCGATCTGCGCCAGTTCCTGCGTGAAGACCCCTCGCGGGTGCAGGAATGCTCCGCCTGCATCCGTCTGTTGCGTGTCAATCCGCGCACATTGTCGTTGTTTGCCGCCCGTTCGTTCGAGGAATTGTCGTCCCGCCTCAACGAGGTGCTGCGCGACGACACGCTTGAGCCGTATATCGGCGAACTGGAGCAGTTGTGGGCTGGTGGTGGCGCCTTTGAAAGCCAGACGGTCAATTACACGCTCGATGGCCGCCGCCTCGACATCCTGCTCAAGGGTCGGGTGCTGGCGGGTTACGAAGCCACCTGGGAACGCGTTCTGGTGGTCATCGAAGACATTACCGAACTTGAACAGGCCAGGCGGCGCCTGAGTGCCAGCGAGCAGTATGCGCGTGGCGTATTCGAGCAGGCACCCGTCTCCCTTTGGGTTCAAGACTTCAGCGCGGTGCGCCGTCTGCTCGATGAACTGCGCCGGCAGGGCATCACCGATTTCCGTACGTTCACCGATGTTCATCCTGAGTTTGTGGAGCGCTGTTTTGCCGAGATCCGTGTCATGGATGTCAACCGCTACACGCTTTACATGTTCGATGCACCGTCCAAGCCCGAACTTCTGGGGCGGTTGTCCGAGGTCTTCCGGGGCCAGGTGCAGCGTCATTTCCGCGAGCAACTGATCGACCTCTGGGACGGTCGCCTGTTCCAGACGCGCGAAGTCGTCAACCACACGCTCAACGGCAACGAGCTATTCGCCCACATGCAGTTTTCAGTGTTGCCCGGCTATGATCACGACTGGGGCATGGTGCTGGTCGCACTCACCGACATCACCGCGCGCAAGAAGGCGGAAGCCTATCTTGAATACCTGGGCAAGCACGATGTCCTGACCAAACTCAAGAATCGTTCGTTCTACATCGAAGAGGTCAGTCGCCTTGAGCGCAAGGGGCCTTTCCCGGTCACCGTCATTGCCATCGATCTGAATAATCTGAAAGACTGCAACGATTCACACGGTCATGCAGCCGGCGATGCCTTGCTGCGTCGTACCGGCGAAGTGCTGACCAAGGCCGTCGAGGCCCCTTTCCATGCAGCTCGCATCGGCGGCGATGAGTTCGTCATTTTGTTGCCGGGTGTCGATGCTTCAGGGGGTCAATCGCTGGTCGAAGATATCCAGAAGCTGGTTGAACTGAACAATCAGTTCTATACCGGCCCGGCCTTGAGCCTTTCTGTTGGTCTGGCCACGTGTACCGAACCGCGCGCCCTCACCGACGCCGTACGTGATGCCGATCTGGCCATGTACGAAGACAAGCGCCGTTATCACCACGAAAGAAAGCTGCGCCAGGGCAACTGATTCCAGGGTTTCAACAGGTTGTACGTATCATGAGTTCTCCAGAGACCGGCAGTTGGGCCGAACTGCTGCGTGGCCGCAATGGTTTGCGGTCACTGGCCCTTGCCGGTGGTGTGGCCTTGCATGCCACCAACATCTTTATTGTCACCACCATTTTGCCCACCGTGGTGCGCGATATCGGTGGCCTTGAGTACTATGCCTGGAACACCACCCTTTTTGTGGTGGCGTCCATTCTCGGGTCGGCCGTGTCGTCGGCGGTGATCGATCGTCTTGGGCTCAGGACCACGTTTCTGCTGGCCATGGCCGTGTTTGCATGGGGCACGGTGATGTGTGCCCTGGCAGGCGTCATGCCGGTCTTGCTGGCGGGGCGAACCGTGCAGGGTTTCGGGGGTGGCATGTTGCTCAGCATGAGCTATTCCTCGGTGCGGGCTGTGTTTGCACCCGCCCTGTGGTCGCGGGCCATGGTGCTCATCTCCAGCATGTGGGGGGTATCCACATTGTCCGGGCCTGCAGTGGGGGGTATTTTTGCCGAACTGGGCCAGTGGCGCCTTGCGTTCTGGTCGGTGCTGCCTGCCGTGGCCGGGTTGGCGCTGATCGTGTTTACCCAGGTAGCCCCGGGGCGTCTGGCCTCGGCGGCAAAACACCGTGTACCCCTGGGGCGTATCGGCACCTTGGCGTTGTCCGTGCTGGTGGTGTCGGTTGCCAGTCTGTCGCCCTGGGTCTGGGTGCAATTGGCCGGGGTGATTGCCGGCGGCCTGCTTGCGGTGCTCATGGCGCGGTTCGACAGCGCCTCTTCTGCACCGCTGTTTCCAACCGGTTCATATTCATTGCGTCAACCCTTGGGTCGTCTTTATGCCGCCATTTGTCTGTTGAGCCTGGGTGTTACCTCCGAAGTGTATGTCCCTTATTTTCTGCAGACCTTGCATGGGTTGTTGCCCTTGATGGCAGGCTATTGGGCCGCCCTGATGTCGGCCGGCTGGACGCTTGGGGCTTTTGTCAGTTCAGGCCGTTCACCGGCCATGGTTGAACGGCTTTTGCGTATTGGCCCCCTGGTTTCTGCCTTTGCCCTGGCGGCACTGGCCGTGTTGATACCGGGTTTTGTGCCGGGTCTTGGAGCGAACTGGATCGTGCCGGCACTGGTTGGCGTGGGTTTCGGCATTGGCTTATGCTGGCCCAACCTGCTGACCCGGGTGTTCACCAGCGCGCCGAAGGGCCAGGAAAACACGGCGTCTGCGGCGATCACGACCGTGCAACTGTATGCCATGGCCATGGGTGCCGCCATGGCCGGTTTGCTTACCAACGCGGCGGGCATGGCAAACCCCGGTGGGCCCGAGGGCGCACGGCAGGCCGCCTGGGTACTTTTTCTGGTCTTTGCCCTGGCACCTGGCCTGGCCGTGCTGACCAACAAAAAATCGTAACGGTTCCTTTGATACCCGCCTGCATCACGCTAAAATGCGTCGCAGGATATTCTGGTATACCTGCACAACAAAGGAAGGTGCTGTTTCATGGAAATACGTCAGCTCGAAGCGTTTGCAGCCGTCTATGCGGCCGGTAGTGTCACGGCGGGGGCACGCATGCTCGATCGTTCGCAACCCATGGTCAGCCGCCAGATTCAGGATCTTGAACACGAACTTGGGTTCACCCTGTTCACGCGTACGCGCCCCCAGGTCACACTCACTGAACAAGGGCGTCAGCTCTATGAAGAGGTTCGCCATGTGTTGGCTGGTCTGCAGCAACTTGAAACCCGTTCACGTGAAATCGCCCAAGGGGAAGTGCGCCCATTGCGTCTGGCCACGACCTACGCGCTGGGGGCCTGCGTAGCGCCTCAGGCCATCGGAAGCGCCGAGCGGTCCGAGCCTTTTTTTGAACGGAAAATGCACCTCGATTCCATGCCTCCGCACCGGGTGGTACGTGCAGTCGAAGAAGGTGATGCCGACCTTGGCCTGGTCAGTCTGCCTGTTGACCTCGGCCGTTGCCAGGTTGAAAAATCGGGGCAGGCCCCGTGTGTGCTCGCCCTGCCTGCGGCACACCCTCTTGCCGCTCATGCCCAGGTCAGTCTGGGGCAATTGGGCGATACGACCGTTATCACGCTGTCAAACCGTTCGCGTTTGCGTTATCGCCTGTCAACCGCCCTGCTGGGTACGGGGCCCGAGGCCCATACCCGTCGGCAGGTTGAAACCACATCCAGTACCAACGCTGTCATGCTGGTCAATGCCGGTGTGGGGGTCGCGCTGGTTGACCCCTTCACGGCCCACGCGCTGCCACTGCCCGGCGTTGTTTACAAGCCGGTCGATGTCTACGTGCCGTATCTGTTCGGCCTGCTGGTGCATCGCGAGCGCGAACCGGCCCCCGATGTGGCCCGCGTGCTGAACGGGCTGTGGGCGTATATCATGGAAACGATACCTGATGTCACGGAAAACGGCCCGGATGGTTTGTCACGGACACGTGCCTGATCAGTGAATCGGAATATCGGTGGTAATGACAATACGCCGCCATTTTTCCAGCTCGCGCGCCATGCGGGTGTCCATGTCGTTGGGGCTGCCTCCCAGGCCCACGGCGCCCAGGGCATCAAGACGCGCCTGAACCCGCGGGTCATCGAGCATGGCATTGATCGCTGCGTTCAATGCGCGTACAACGGGCCCGGGCGTGCCCTGTGGAGCCGACAGCGCAAACCATACGCCTGAAACCAGGCTCGGGTAGCCCTGTTCCGCCATGGTGGGAACGTCGGGCAGGGCAGCCAGGCGCTGCCGCGCCATGACCCCCAGTGCCTTGATCTGCCCTTCTGCCACAGGTTTGATCACCCGCGTTGACAACTGGAACATGGACTGGATCTGCCCTGAAACCAGATTGCTCATGGCCATTTCAGGTGAACTGTAGCTGACATGAACCATATTGGTGTCGGTGGCCAGCATGTACATCTGGCCGGCCAGATGGGTGGCTTTGCCGTTGCCGTTTGAACCGAAATTGACAGCGCCCGGATGGGTGTGAACATACCGGGTGAATTCCGTCAGTGTATTCACAGGCAGCTTGCGATTAACGACCAGCACATTGGGGACCTCGGCGATCAGGCCGATGGCATCGAGGTTTTCTTCGGGATCAAAGGGCAGGGCACTGAACAGCGAGGGACTGACCACCAGCGATCCTGCCCAGGAAAAAAGCAGGGTGTAGCCGTCAGGTTCGGCCTTGACCACGCGTTCGGTCCCCACGATACCGTGCGGGTCGGGCATATGGACCAGTTCGAACGGGGTATTCAGGCGTGCCGACAGCTCTTCGGCCACAAGACGGGCCAGGGTGTCGCTGACGGCCGTTTTGCTGGCCGGAACGATCATTTTCACGGTGTCGCGAGGCCAGACGTTCTGTGCACAGGCCAGGGCGGGCGCCATCAACAGAGCGACAAAAAGACGGCCAATGAATTGACGTACCGTTTTCATGGAAAAAGTTCGTGCCCCGTATGGATGGCGAGGGGCTATGGGTGTAAAAATGCTAATGGTACCTTAATGCGCCGGGGTCTGATTCTCCGCGCAGATCGGGTGTGTTCACTTTTCAGGCCAGGAGCGTTCGATAATGCCCCCACGCTGTCTGTTGCGTCCCGGATTCCTCGGGACAATGTACCGTTTGTTTGTGGCCGTGCTGTGCAGCGCGTGCGGCGTTGCCATTGCGCACAGTGCTGCGCTTGCACTCGATCAACTGCTACCGGGTGCCATTGTTCTGGTGCGCCATGCGCTTGCTCCCGGGGTCGGTGATCCTCCGGGTTTCACCTTGAATGACTGCGCCTCGCAGCGTAATCTTGATACGCGCGGGCGCGAACAGGCGGTGGCATTGGGGCAGGCTTTCCGTCAGGCGGCTGTGCCTGTACAACGCGTGGAAACGTCGCAGTGGTGCCGCGCGCGTGATACGGCAACGCTGGCTTTTCCGGGTTTGGTCCACGACAACCCGGATTTCAACAGTTTTTTTGCCGGGCGCGGTAGCGAGCCGCACTCTACGCAGCGCGCCCGTGACCGGCTGCTGGCCTGGAGGGGGCCCGGCGTGCTGGTGGTGATCACGCACCAGGTGAACATAACGGCACTGACCACCATTTTCCCGGCGTCCGGCGAGGCCATTGTGGTGCTGCCTGACCAAGGCCGGCTGGCTGTGCTCGGCCGCCTTGATCTGCCTGAACCGTAAGGGTTTCAGGCCCGTTTACCCAGGTAGGTGGGGGCGATGTCTTCGAGCCGGGTGGGCTGGCGTGGCGTGCCGGGAGGGCACACATTGGCCACCTGAAGCGACTGATAATTATCGCGTGTGAAGGGTTTGCCAGGCGCATATTCCAGTAGTCGGGCCTGAAGCCGGGCAGCCCAGTCGGGCAACCCGATCACTGTGCGTGGGTGGCCTGCGGTACGGGCCGTGTAGTCCACGATTTCGCGCAGCGAATAGTCGGCAGGGCCACACAGATCGATGTGTTGGTCGTAGGTGGCAGGGTCGTTCAGTGCATCGGCCATGACCCTGGCCACATCGGTGACACAGACGGGTGCAAAACGGGCATCGGGGCAGGCCAGAGGAAAAAATCCCGGCATCAGGCGCGCCAGTTGGGCAAAACGGTTCAGGAAGGAATCACCCGGCCCGAAAATGACGGATGGCCGAAAACTGGTGACCTGAATGCCGTGTTCCCGGCCATAGGCGTGTACCCGGTTTTCGGCGCGCCCCTTGCTGCGTTGGTAGTAACTGGTGCCTTTGTGTTCATCGGCTCCCAGAGCGCTCATGTGCAGGTAGCGGCCAATACCCGCCTGCCGTGCAGCATCGAGGGCCTGCATGACCAGATCGACATGCACCTGTTCGAACGTACGGCCGTTGTGGGTGGGCTCGTTCAGTATGCCGATCAGGTTGACCAGCGCGCAATAGCCCTTGAACAGTTCGCTGAAATGGTCAGGCTTGAACGGCAGCCATTGCACGCCGGCCTGAATGGGGTGCTGCCCCTGCGGGGTACGGGACACAATCGCGACACGGCAGCCACGGTCGAGCAGGGCGGTAACCAGATGGCCGCCCACAAACCCCGAGCCGCCCAGAATGACTACAGCCGGGGGCGTTTCGTGCAATTTTGTATCCATGACGTTCTCCGTGGGGCGAAAAAAGCGCATTCGCGCTAATCTTACGGGTTTGTTCAATTTGACCGCGAAAACGGTTCAAGCACCAAGACTGCCAGTATGACTGAAAATCAACTTAAAACCCTGGATCTAGAGAATCCCTTCCTTGAATCCCTGGGCATTCGCCTGGTCAGGTGGGAAGACGGCTACGCCGAAATGCACCTGACGGTTGTTCCCGGGCTGACCAACCGCACCGGACGCATCCACGGCGGTGTAATTTGCACACTGCTGGATTCCGTATGTGGTTATTGTGGCCAGTATTCGGAACCCGGACAACCCAAAGTAAAGGCAGTGACCCTGTCGCTGACCACCAATTTCATTGGTAATGCCGACGATGGTCTGATCATTGCCAAGGGGTACATGGTGCGTCGCGGGCGCTCGGTCTATTTTTCGCGTTCCGAAGTGTGGATGAACAACGAGGAGTTGCTGGCAACGGCCGTGGGTACGTTCAAGTACGTGAAGCGCTGACCCCGAACACGACCCTTGCAACGGACAGCGGCCTGTTGCGTCAGGTGTGCGACGTGCCGAACTGCTCAAGGAACTGCCCGAAGGGCATGGGCCGGGCGAACAGATAGCCTTGCAGAACCTGGCACTGGTGTTGCGCCAGGAAGTCGGCCTGTTCGCGCGTTTCAACGCCTTCAGCCACCACACGCAGATTGAGCTGGTTTGCCATGGCCAGAATCAGTTTCACAATGACGGCGTTTTCAGGGTCGTCAAGCGCATCGTGCACGAAGCTTTTGTCGATTTTCAGTTCGTACAGGGGCAGGCGTTTAAGGTAGGAAAGGCTTGAATAGCCCGTGCCGAAGTCGTCAATCGAGAAACGTATGCCCAGGGTGGAAAGCTGGTGCATGCGTTCGGTTGTGCCCTGCATATCATGCACCAGAATGCCTTCGGTGATTTCAAAGATCAGCAACGCAGGGTTGGCGCGTGTTTCGGCGAGAATATCGCGGACCCGCTCTACGAAGTCGGGTTGGCGAAACTGCCGTGGGCTGACATTGACCGCCAGGGGCAGCCCCGTGCCCCGGTCTTCCAGCATATTGAGCATCTGGCAGGCACGATGCAGGATCCAGTCACCCAGGCGAAGGATGATTTCGCTTTCTTCGGCCATGGGTATGAAGCGCACCGGCGAGATCAGGCCATGGTCGGGGTGGGTCCAGCGTATGAGCAGTTCGGCACTGACAGGCGTGCCGCCGGGACTGAACTGGGGCTGGATGAACAGTTGCATCTGGTCGGTGCCGATGGCGCGGGACAGGTCGTGCTCAAGGCTGAGGCGTTCTTCGACATCGCGCTGCATGTGGGCTTCGTACAGGGCGATGGTGTTGCGCCCGGCTTCTTTGGCCCGGTGCAAGGCGGTGTCTGCTTCACGCAGCAGGTCGTCGGCTGTGCGGCTTGCCGGAGACACCAGCGTGACCCCGATGCTGGCCGCACACGGGTAAGGCTGGGATTGAATAATGACGGGTGTGGAAAAATCGTGTTGCAGGGTGCCGGCAACCCTGAGCGCCTGCAGGGCAGCGGTATCTGTGGTGCGTCCCAGATACTGAAGTATGACGGCGAATTCGTCACCGCCCAGCCGCGCGATGAGGTCGTGCGGGCTCAGGCTGCTGCGCAACCGGTGTGCCACGCTGCAGAGCAGGGCATCGCCCACCGAGTGGCCCCGGGCATCGTTGATGCGCTTGAAGTGATCCAGGTTGATGATCAGTACCGCAGCCAGTTCACCGCCTTGCTGTACCTGAAGCATGGTGGTTTGCAACCGTTCGAGCAGCAGGCGCCGGTTGGGCAATTCTGTGAGGGTATCGTAGTAGGCCAGTCGGTGGGCGGTTTGTTGCGCCGCCTTGTGGGCTGTGATGTCGGTTGAAATGCCGCACAGCGCTTCGATGGCACCCCGGTCGTTGCGCAACGGTATCTTTACGGAAAAAAACGTCGAGGTTTCACCGGTGACCGGGCTGGTCAGGGTTTCCTCGATCGCCACGCGTTCGCCCTGGCGTGTGACACGCAGGTCAGTTTCACGGGTGGACGTTGCACTGTTGCCGGAAAAGAGTTCATCGTTGCTGCGGCCCAGCAGTTGCCGCGTGTTCAGGCCAAGAAACGTGCACACCTGACGGTTTGCATAGGTGTAACGCAGTTGCGTGTCTTTGATGTAGATTTGTGCGTCTGCGCTGTCGAGAATGGTGTTCAGGCGTTCTTCGCTGGCCTTCAGATGCCGTGTTTGCCGTGCCACCTGTGATCGCAGCAGCAGGCTGACGCCCAGACTCAGGGTGAGCAGTGTGCCCAGGCTGCCCAGAACCCACCAGAACCAGACCGGTGTGTGTCGCTGCAGCGAAGGGGCCTGCCAGTGTCGCAGAATGGCGGTGTAGTCGGAGTCGGGGTCGTGTCGCCAGGCCTCAAGGCGTTTGTCGATCGCGAGCAGGAGGTCAAGGTTTTTGCCCGAGGGTGCGGCATAGAACAGCCGGGATGGTTGAAACATGAGTGGCGTACCCACCAGACCGTAGTCGTCGGCATGGGTGTCGCCGAAGTAGTGGCTGGCTGCAACGGCATCGGACTGGTGGTTCGCAACCTGGCGGAAACCGTCTTCCATGGCATCGACTTTGTTGACCGTGGTGTCGAGCCCGAAGCTGTCAAACAAGGTGTTCATGTAGTCGAGCTGGATGGAGTCGTTCAGGACGGTGACGGTTTTTCCTTGCAGATCGAGGATGGAGTTCAGGGTGTTCGGGCGTGCATAGATACGCGACCAGCTGTACAGCGCCGGTGTGTTGTGGAACTGGAAGCGTTTTTCGCGCTCAGGTGTACGTGCGACGTCGGGCAGGAGATCGATGCGATCGTTTTCCAGGGCATTCAGGCAGTTGTGCCAGTCGCAGGGAACCACCTGCAGTGTCCAGCCTTCGAGCCGCGCAATGTGTGTGATCAGGTCGCCCAGAATGCCACTGGCATTACCTTGGGCATCGAGCTGGATTTTGGGCGGATTGTTATAGACCCCCAGGCGTACTTCACGTTCTGCCGTTTGTGCGACAGCCGCTGCATTGGTGCAGAGCAAGATGCCGGCCAGAAAGGTTCTGGTGATCAGCCTGGTGTGGAAGGCATGGCGGGTTGTCATGGAGGCTTCGTACCGCAGCGTGGGGGGGGCAGTGCATGGTAGAGGCCACATTCTGATGCGTCAAGCCTTGTCGTTTGGCTTGACTGTGCTCGATTGTGCCCGGTGCGGTCGTGCGGGATCGTTTCTGGGTTTTAGAACAGAAAAGTTGCGGGTAAACCCTTAAAAATTCGATGCTCTCAAGAGCCTGTCACGCGTTAGCATAGTCAAGGTCACACCTTTACCACTTCAGGAGATCCATCATGCGTATGTTCTTCAAGTCGCCGCTGGGCGCCCGCCTGGCCATCACAGCCACGGCCACTGCCTTGTTCGCCGCCTTGGCCGCTCCGCTGCCGGCGGCCGCCCAGCAAAAGTTCGTCAGCATCGGCACCGGCGGCGTAACCGGCGTGTACTACGCAGCCGGTGGTGCCATCTGCCGTCTGGTCAACAAAGACCGTGCCCAGCATGGCCTGCGGTGCTCCGTCGAATCCACGGGCGGTTCGGTGTTCAATATCAACACCATCAAAGCCGGTGAGCTCGATTTCGGTGTGGTCCAGTCCGATGTTGGGTTCAACGCCTACAACGGCAAGGGGCAGTTCAAGGATCCGGGCGCCTTCACCAAGCTGCGTTCGGTGTTTTCGCTGCACCCCGAGCCCTTCACGTATGTTGCACGCAAAGAAGCAGGCATCAAATCATTCGACGACTTCAAAGGCAAGCGTTTCAACGTGGGTAACCCGGGTTCGGGTACACGGGCTTCCATGGAACAATTCATGCAGGCCAAGGGTATCGACATGAGCTTCTTCGCCCTGGCGTCTGAACTGCGTCCTGATGAGCATGGCCCCGCATTGTGCGATGGCAAGATCGATGGCTTCATGTATGGTGTCGGTCACCCGTCGGCCAACATCCAGGATCCCACCACCACATGCGGCGCCCAGCTCATTTCACAAACGGGCCCGATCATCGACAAACTGGTGGCCGACTACCCCTACTATGCCAAAGTCACCATTCCGGGCGGGCTGTACCCCAACAACCCGCAGCCCACTGAAACCTATGGCGTGCTGGCCACCTTCGTCACGTCCTCCGATGTCCCCGAGGAAACGGTTTACCTCATCACCAAAACCGTCTTCGACAACATCGAGGAATTCAAGAAGCTGCACCCCGCATTCGGCCATTTGAATCCCAAAGACATGGTCAAGAATGGTTTGTCGGCCCCGTTGCATCCCGGTGCCGAAAAATATTTCAAGGAAAAAGGTCTGCTTTAAGAACGCAGCGGGCTCTTCCCGCGCATCACCACCCGGCCAGTGTGCCGGGGCTTTGACAACTTGAAGGTTCCGCGAAATCTGATGAAACCCAGCCTGCCTACCCATGTGTCCGACGCCGAGCGTGCCCAGGCCAACCTTGAACAACTGGTTGCCGATGTCGATCGCGGCGGTCGAAATCTGGGTGGGCTGGCGGGAGCTGTACTGTTTACGGGGGCCATACTCTGGTCGCTGTTCCAGTTGTGGTACGCCTCGCCCCTGCCTTTTGCCCTGAACTTCGGCATTCTGAACGACACCGAGGCTCGCGCCCTGCACCTTGGGGTTGCCATGTTCCTGGGGTATCTTGCCTACCCTGCCCGTGCCCGCTCACCGCGCGACAGCATGCCTTTGCACGACTGGTTGCTGGCCGGGCTGGCAGGTTTCTGCGGGTCGTATCTTTTTTTCTTCTACAACGAACTGGCTACCCGGCCAGGTCTGCCGACCGCACTCGATATCACCATCGCTGCCACGGGTCTCGTGCTGCTCCTTGAAGTGACCCGGCGTGCCCTTGGCGCACCGATGGCCATTCTTGGAACCGTGTTCATCGCCTATGTGTTCCTGGGCCCCTGGCTGCCCGATGCTCTGGCGCACCGGGGCGCCTCGCTCGAGCGCATGGTATCCCACATGTGGCTCACCACGGAAGGTGTTTACGGTGTTGCGCTGGGTGTGTCGGTTTCCTATATCTTCATTTTCGTGTTGCTCGGGTCATTGCTTGATCGCTGCGGCGCCGGCAACTACATGATGCAAGTGTCCTTTGCCCTGCTGGGGCATTTGCGTGGCGGCCCCGCCAAGGTTGCCGTGGTGTCGTCTGCCGTCAATGGCATTGTGTCGGCCTCGTCCGTTGCCAATGTGGTCACGGGGGGTATTTTCACCATTCCGCTCATGAAAAAGGCCGGCTACGGCGGTATTCGTGCCGGTGCCATTGAAACGGCTTCTTCGGTCAATGGCCAGATCATGCCGCCCGTCATGGGGGCAGCGGCGTTCCTCATGATCGAGTACGTGGGCATTCCCTACACCGACATCATTCGTCACGCGCTGCTGCCCGCCACCATTTCTTATATTGCACTGTTTTACATTGTTCACCTTGAGGCCCTGAAACTGGGCATTCAGCCCATGATGTCCGCCGGGCAGCCCCGTACCCTGCTGCAGAAAATGGCCGGCCTGGGCATGGGGGTCAGTGGAACCGTGCTGGTCATCGGTCTGGTGTACTGGGTGGGGGTTGGCGTGCAGGCGGCTGCGGGCGTTGCCGCCTTCTGGATTCTTCTTGCTTTGCTGCTGGTGTTGTATGTGGGGTTGTTGCGTGTGGCGGCTGCCCATCCCGATCTGCCCTCGGAAATCAGTGTCACCAACCCGGTCAAGCCTGAAACCTGGCCCACGGTGCGTGCCGGTCTGTATTTCCTCATTCCCATCGGCATCCTTGTCTGGTGCCTTACCGTTGAGCAATTGTCGGCCGGTTTATCCGCGTTCTGGGCGGTTGTTTCCATGCTGTTCCAGATGGTCACGCAGCGGCCTCTCATCGCCTGGTTTCGCAATCGTTCGCTGGCTCATCCTTTCCGTCAGGGGGTTTCGGAAGCGGTGATCGGCCTTCAGGAAGGTGCCCGCAACATGGTGGGCATTGCCATTGCCTGCGGTACAGCCGGTCTCATTGTCGGTGCCATCACACTGACCGGCCTGGGCCTGCGCATGACCGCGTTTGTGGAACTGGTGTCCATGGGCAGTGTGCTCGTCATGTTGTTTTTTACTGCAGCCGTGTGCCTGGTGCTGGGGCTGGGCATGCCCACCACCGCCAACTACATTCTCATGGCCACGCTCATGGCCCCCGTCATTGTTGAACTGGGTGCCCAGAGCGGCCTTGTGATCCCGCTCATTGCCGTGCATTTGTTTGTGTTCTATTACGGCATCATGGCCGACATCACCCCCCCGGTTGGTCTGGCCACCTTTGCGGCAGCGGCCATATCCGGCGAAGATCCCTTGCGCACAGGGGTTCAGGGCGTTACCTACGCACTGCGCACGGCGGTGTTGCCGTTCATGTTCATCTTCAATCCCTTGTTGCTGCTTATCGATGTCCAAGGGTGGTGGGAGCTTTTCCTGGTGGTCGGCGGCGCTACGCTGGCTTCCCTCACCTTCGCGGCGGCCACCTTGCGCTGGTTCCGTGTGAAGTGTTCCTGGCTTGAGTGCGGGGCGCTGTTGCTGGCTACCTTCATGCTTTTTCGTCCTGATTTTTTCATGAATTACGCCGCACCCAAATATAAGGAACTGCCTGCGTCACAACTCATGCAGGTGGCGGCCACCTTGCCCGACAAAGGCCGCCTGGTGGCGGTCATTGCCGGTATGAATCTTGAGGGCGATGATCTGCGCAAGACGGTTGCGGTTCCCCTGCCCGCACTGCCTGCCGACAGCACGGCAACCGGTCAGGCTGCCGGCATGCAGCGTCTGGCTCAGGTTGGTTTGAACGTGATGGCCTTCGGCGATGCTGCCCAGATCTCTGCCGTACGCTTTGGCAGCCCGGCGCGCAGGGCGGGTTGGGAACAAGGCTGGGATATCGAAAAAGTTCAGATTCCAAATCCTGATCGTCCGTCTGACTTCTGGGTGTATGTGCCCGCTCTGGCCATCATTCTGGCCATCTGGTGGCTGCAGGGCCGGCGCGTGCGCAGGCAGGGCACGTAAAAGGTATAGTGCTTGCCAACATTCGCCCACCGATCACGTTCAGGATCCCTTTTTGAAGCCTTCCGCCCGTTTGGCCATGGTGCAGCAGGCACCCCTTGCGCCGCGCCATGGTGTTTCGCCAAGTCGTGTTTATTTGCCTGCAGGCCCCTGGGCCACGCTGTTCGAGTTCTTGTGCGTGCGTTTCCCGCACATGGATCCAGACATTTTGCAGGAACGCCTGCACCGTGGCGACATCGTCGATTCTCTGGGGCAACCCCGACACGCTTGCGATCCTTACCCCGCCAACACCTGGCTCTGGTACTACCGTCAGGTGCCCGACGAGCTACCCGTTCCCTTCAGTTCGCCTGTTTTGTATCAGGATGAGCTTCTGGTAGTGGTCGATAAACCGCATTTTCTGGCCAGCACACCGGGTGGTCGCTACCTGCAGGAAACCGCCCTGACGCGGGTCAGGCAGGCGCTTTCCAACCCCGACATCACCCCCTTGCATCGTCTTGACCGCGATACGGCGGGGGTGCTGGTGTTCTGTGTGAATCCGCGTTACAGGGGCGCGTACCAGGGTTTGTTTCAGGCGCGCCAGGTGACCAAGGTGTACGAGGCGGTTGCCCCGGGGTTGCATCAGGGGTTGCCCCGCACGGTGCAGTGCCGTATGGAACAGCGGCCCGGGCATTTCACCATGCAGGTCACACCGGGCGAACCCAACAGCCACACGCAGATCGAACGGCTTCGGGTTCAGGGTGCCCGTGCGTTGTACAGGCTCACACCCCTGACTGGCCGCAAACACCAGTTACGCCTGCACATGAGCCTGCTGGGAATACCGATTGAAAACGATGTTTTCTACCCCGATCTGCAACCCATGCCGCCCGCAGATGATTTTTCGCGGCCGTTGCAACTGCTGGCCCGCATGCTTGCATTCACTGATCCGGTCACCGGGCAGCCCAGGTGTTTCACGAGCGCCCGGAACCTGGCATTCTAACCGCCAGGGCAGGCATTATGGATACAGGCCCCGTACCTCGCGGGCTTCCAGAATACGCGAACACCCGGTAATGAAGGCTGCTGTGCGCTGGCTTACCCCGTGTTCACGCGCCACAGAGGCCACCGACGCATAGGCACTGCGCATCATGGCTTCCAGGCGGTGATTGATTTCCGCTTCTGTCCAGTAAAAGCTGGAAAAATCCTGGACCCACTCAAAATAACTGACGGTGACCCCGCCCGCGTTGGCCAGTACATCGGGTACCACCAACGTGCCGTTGGCGGCCAGGATGTCGTCCGCTTCTGGCGTCGTGGGCCCGTTGGCACCCTCGATGACGATTCGTGCCCGGATCGTTGGGGCATTGCGTGCCGTGATCTGGCCTTCAAGGGCTGCCGGGATCAGCAGTTCGGTTTCAAGGGCCCAGAAATCATCGTGGGAAATGGCTTCGGCATTCGGTGTCCCGGCAATGCCGCCATGTTCTTCCGCATGTTTCAGCAGGCTCAGCACATCAAGGCCATTGCTGTTGTGCAGGCAGGCGGTGTGATCTTGTACTGCGATCACCTTGGCGCCGGCTTCCTGGAACAAGCGTGCTGCGGTTCCGCCTACATTACCGAACCCCTGCACGACCACGCGGGCGCCTTCAATGTTGATGCCCTGATCGCGTGCCGCTTCGCAACCCACGACAAACACGCCACGCCCGGTTGCCTCAACGCGCCCCAGGCTGCCACCCAGGGAAATGGGTTTGCCGGTGACTACACCGGTGGTGGTTGCGCCTTCGTTCATTGAATAGGTATCCATCATCCAGGCCATGGTCTGGGCATTGGTGTTGACATCGGGGGCGGGGATGTCTTTGTTGGGTCCGATGATCACACCGATTTCACTGGTATAGCGCCGCGTGATACGTTCGAGCTCGCCGCGTGAGTGGTTGTGCGGATTGATGCGGATACCCCCTTTGGCGCCGCCGAAGGGCAGGTTGACCGCAGCCGTTTTGATGGACATCCAGGCGGCCAGTGCCATGACTTCCGAGAGGGTGACATCTTGGTGAAACCGCACACCGCCCTTGCCGGGGCCCCGGCTGGTATTGTGTTGAACGCGATAGCCTTCGAAGTGCGCAATGGTGCCGTTATCGAGTTCGACAGGAATATCGACGATCAGGGACCGCTTTGGACGCTTGAGTGTTTCAACCCATTTGGCCAGGTGGCCCAGGTAGGGTGTTACACGTTCGACTTGCTCCAGGTAGGTTCCCCAGGGCCCGAGTTCATGTTTGGACAAATACGACGGCAAGGCATGCGGGGTGTTCAATGACATGATGAGTACCTTTGAAAGGTCGGTTTAAAGTTAACGGCGGTGACTACGTTTTGATTCAATGTGATGCAGTTTCGTCAAATTCATTGGATAATACCGAACCTGTGGTGGCAGAATTGTCGCTAATGCATATCAAGCAATTTCAGGTTGGTCGGTTTTTTTAACAAGAAGTTCCAATTTTGATCTCTCGGGGGGGGCTCATGAATAAAGGTGTGAAAACAGTTGTTGCCGCGTCGTTACTGGCAGTTGCGGGGTTGGCCCAGGCTGCCTGGCCTGAAAAAACGGTTCAATGGGTTGTGCCCTATCCTGCGGGCGGCGGTTCCGATGTCATTGCCCGTACGGTCTCCACGGGGCTGGAAAGCGTCATTGGTCAGCGCGTTATTGTGGAAAACAAGCCCGGTGCAGGCACCATTATTGGTGCCACCCAGGTCTATACCTCCAGTCCCGATGGTTATGTTGTGGGCACAGCCGATTCAGGTACGCTGGCTTTCAATCCGTCGTTGTACGCTTCGCTGAAATACGATCCCGCCAAATTCACGTACATTGGTGGTCTGGCACGCTTTCCGCTCATGCTGACTGTGCCGGCCAATTCGCCATTCAAGACCGTTCAGGATCTTCTCGCCGAGGCGCGCAAGCAGCCCGGTTCGCTGAATTCCGGTTCGGCAGGTGCGGGTTCGCCTCACCACCTGGCGCTTGAAATGTTCAAGCAGCGTGCCAATGTAGACATCGTCCATGTGCCTTACCGTGGCTCGGCCCCCGCCCTGCAAGACGTCATGGGTGGGCAGGTCACCATGGCTTTCCTTGACACGGCCGTTGCCATGGCCAATGCCAAGGCAGGCAAATTGCGTGTTCTGGCTGTTGCCACACCCGAGCGCCTGGCCCAGTTGCCCGATGTGCCCACCATGAATGAAGCCGGTGTTGCCGACTTCACGGCCTATGCCTGGCAAGGTCTGGTTGGTCCGGCAGGCGTACCGGCCGATGTCGTCAGCAAGCTCGATGCCGATCTTCAGAAAGTCCTGAAAACCCCTGAGGTCGCACAAAAAATCATCGATATGGGCGTTGAGCCCATGCCCATGAGCGCCGCCGATTTCCAGAAGTACGCAACCGAGCAGCGTGGGCTTTGGGCAGACGTCATCAAGAAGGCGGGTATCCGTCTGGAGTGATCTTCGTTTCTGCTGTGTGTTGAATGGCTGCGGCTTTCTGGTGAAGGCCGCAGTTTTTTTGTTTCACGATGACTCCAGTACCGCAATTCGCTGGACTACGCCAAGGCTCGATACAGTAGGTTTATCAAACACTTAGGTGAGTTCAACATATGCCGGTGCTTTCCGAAACTTGACCCGGCTTCCCCTCGCGTGGCTCCCATGCGGCTCTTGGAAACCGGGCTTTCCGAGGAGTCATCATGGCGAAGATCAAGCTCACCAAGTCCGCAGTCGATGCGGCGCAACCTCAAGACAAGGCCATCGAACTGCGGGATACCGTGGTGCCCGGCTTCCTGTGCAAGATCACCCCGGCGGGCCGCAAGGTGTTCATGCTCCAGTACCGCACCAACGCCGGGGAGCGCCGCAAGCCAGCCCTGGGACAGTACGGGGAACTGACGGTCGATCAGGCGCGCACGATGGCGCAGGAGTGGCTGGCCGAGGTGCGCAAAGGCGGCGACCCCAGCGCGGCCAAGAACGCCGCCCGCAAGGCACCTACCATGAAGGAGTTTTGCCACACCTTCATGGAGGACTACTCCAAGCAGCGCAACAAACCCAGCACGCAGCGCGGCTATCAGGGCGTCATCGACCGTTGCATCATCCCGATCCTGGGGCGGATGAAGGTGCAGGACGTGAAGCGCCCGGATGTGGCCGCGCTGATGAAGAAGCTGGCCTACAAGCAGGCCGAGGCCAACCGCACCTTCGGTGTGCTGCGCAAGATGTTCAACCTGGCCGAAGTGTGGGGGCTGCGCCCGGACGGCACGAATCCGTGCCGCCACGTCCCGATGTACCCGCCAGGCAAAGAAACTCGGCTCATCGTGGACGATGAACTGGTGCGGATCTTCCGTCACCTGGAACACCTGGAGGCTGAGGGACTGGAAAACTACGTCATCCCGCTGGCGATCCGCCTGCAATTCGAGTTCGCCGCCCGACGCTCCGAGATATGCCCGCTGGAGTGGGATTGGATTGATCTGGAAAAGCGGCGGGTCGTCTGGCCCGACAGCAAGACCGGCGGCATCTCCAAGCCCATGAGCGAGGAAGCCTATCGGCTGCTGTCCACCGCACCGCGCCGGGAGGGCTGCCCCTACGTCCTGCCGTCACCCAACGACCCGACCCGGCACATGACCCACGGTGAGCACTACGGCGGCTGGACGCGCGTGCTCAAGGCTGCTGGCGTGCCCCACGTTGGCACGCATGGCATCCGTCACCGGGCGACGACCGACATTGCCAACTCGGGCGTGCCGACCAAGGTGGGCATGAAGCTCACAGGCCACAAGACCGTGGCGATGTTTATGCACTATGTTCATACCGAGGACAAGCCGGTGCGGGATGCGGCCGAACTGGTGGCGAATCGGCGGCTGGCGATTACCGGGGCATCCCGCTCTATGGAGGTGACAGCATGACAAGGAAGATGCCCGTGGCAACGCGGAAACCCGCTGCCTTACCGGCTGGCTATGCCGGCATCCACGGCGGCATCGTGGAACTGCTGGATGCAGCGCGCCAGGCAGCGGCGCGCAGTGTCAATGCGCTGATGACCGCCAGCTATTGGGAGATTGGCCGCCGGATCGTCGAAGCCGAGCAGAAAGGGAGGCGACGGGCTAGTTACGGCGATCAGTTGATGGAGCGGTTGTCTGCCGACCTGACGGCCCGATTCGGGCGCGGGTTCGGTGTCAACAACCTGGAGAGCATGCGGCGTTTCTTCCTCGCATATCCGCAGCCCGAGATTTCC
This sequence comes from Alcaligenaceae bacterium, assembly GCA_012727555.1. Classification (GTDB taxonomy): domain Bacteria; phylum Pseudomonadota; class Gammaproteobacteria; order Burkholderiales; family Burkholderiaceae_B; genus JAAYGT01. The sequence continues at coordinate 34,822 of JAAYGT010000152.1, forward strand.
CAGACAGTGTCTGGGAAATTGGGAAATGAGTCGCCTGCCGAGAAATCCCAGACAGTGTCTCGGAAATTCGACCTCTCCGAACTGGCCCAGGCCTTCACC
>JAAYGT010000022.1 GCA_012727555.1 Alcaligenaceae bacterium
ACCGCAAAATGCACCAGCGCACCGCCCGGAAAGGCGAGCAGGGGTTCGGCCAGCCCACCCCTGGGGTTGGGCACCCGGTCAAAGCGGTACTGGTCCACCGCATCGTCCACGCTTTGCGTGAAGTCCGATTTCAGCTCGGCCGTGGCCACCGCAATGCCATTGACGAACAGCACCAGATCGAGCGCATCCTTCGGGTTGTTCAGGGAATGGTGCACCTGACGCACCACCCGCAGGCGGTTGGCGGCGTAGGCCTGCTGAATGGCCGGGTTGATGCCCAGGGCCGGTTTGAACTGCACCAGGGAAAGCGGCTTTTTAAGCCCCACCATTTCAACGCCGCGGCGCACGACTTCCAGCGTGCCGTGATCGTTCAGGCATTTGCGAATGCGTTCGGCCAGAACCTTGTGCAGGTTGGTGCCATGGTTTTTTGACAAAGCCTGCCAGGCCTCGGGTTGTGTGGTTTGCACCCAGGCCACAAGATCTGGCAGGAACAGCGCATTGTGCCGGTCGTAGTGCGCGGCATCCCCTTCTGCGTACAGCCAGCCGTGCTGACCAAGGTGTTCGCAAATGGCGTATTCGAAATGGTGTTCCTGGTGGAGGTTGTGCATGGGGAAGGATCGTCAATACACGCTGTCGTGGTCACCCACGTTGATGGGGATGATCCGCTCATCCTGGATCAGTAATTCCAGCGTGATACGGTAGGAGAGATTGATGGAAACCGAATGCACGCCTTGCAACTTGCCGCTCAGGGCGTGCAGACGCAGGGAGGGGTGGAAGGGATTGGCTTGCAGCAGGGTCAGCGTTTTAAGGTATGGCTGGCGTAACTCGGGATGCTTCTTCAACCAGCGTGCCGCACGGCGGTTGTAGGCCTCGGTGAAGCAGAGCGTATAGCTCATGCCAGTTTGTCCAGTCGGGCCAGATGTTCCGCGGCCGATTCTTCCACAAACCGCCCGGCGGCCAGATCGGCGCGGGTTTCTGCCAGCGCCGCATCCAGTTCGCATTCGCGCAGGTACTGGTAGTGAGCCAAGTCCATCACCACGAATCTATCCTTGCCGCGTACTGACACGATTGCCTCGGGGGCTTGGCTCAGGGCCGCCTCGATGGCGGCGACGCCTTTGGTTTTCAGATCGTTGGCACTAATGTGTGACATTTAGGCACCCTGTAAATAAAGCGGTTAAGCGTGTTTTATATCACACGATTCGAACTGGCATAGTTGGTAAAGATGGATCTGTAATTCGGACTTGGTCACGCGGCCTCCCTTACGTCGATCTTGCCGGTGACAGCGGCGGAAATCAGGGCGGATCGGCGTTCTTTGAGGAGGGTGATGGCGCGGGTGGCTTCGGTAGAAAGGGTATCAATCTTGGCAATTTCACTTTCAAGAAAAGCTGTGATCGTTACTTGCTCCTCTAAAGGAGGGACTGTAAGCAAAAAATTCGCTACATCATCAAGGCTCAACTGCACCTTCGTTCCGCCATAGCCCTGGGTTTCAAGGTAAGTTTTGCCTACCCAAGATAACGCAACATAAGCTACCCATGCGGGTAGTACAAGCTGCTTATGCAGTCTCGCAAGTGCAATGTGTTGGCTTACAAATGCTGGCTCCAATTCTTCAGGAACAACAGCTACCGACCCCAAATAAGCTGTAATTGAAAAAAGTACATCACCAGGACGAACCTTAGTTCGCTCTCCTTCGGCTGCAGCAGGCACGGCGACACGCTGAATGTCGGAAAGGTCTAAATGTGTGCTGTTACGGGTCAAGTTTCCGATACGGATGAACAAAGCACCATCATCGGCATAGTGTTCAGCCCATCCTCGTGAGCCACTGGTGATAAATTCTAAGTACCGTTTGAGTTTTTGCACATCCCAATGCGCCGGCACTTCCCCCAGCCACTCCACCCCGGAGTCTTTCATCGGCACATCCGGGTTCAGGCCCTTGGTGACAGCATGGGAAATGGTGGCCTGGCGTTTTTCAGCCAGCAGGGTCAGCAACTTTTCCTGCTCGGCAATCAAGGCATCAATTTTGGCGGTTTCGCGGTCGAGGAAAGTGGCGATGGCGGTTTGTTCTTCAACTGGAGGAAACGACCACACAAGGTTACGAACAAAGTCGTCTGGAACCCGTTTCTGTCCGCCCGCCCCATACATACTTGCTTCGCCTTGAGCGCGAAAATTTGGGGAACGAAATATACAGTTCAGAAAGGTGCCCAAGACTTCTGATGGCTTCGGCCGGGCAACAATAAGTTCGGTACTACCAAATCCAATGCCTCCTTGCAAGCCTTGCATAAGGGCACCCTTACCGTTCTCAAAACAGGGCGTGATTTTGGCGAGAGTAACATCACCATTACGGAAAAATGTGTATCCGGTTTCGACTTCAGAGATTCGTCGAGTACGTTCAAGATTAATAGAACCATCATCTCCAATAGCCTCCATCGGTAAGAAGGACACCTCCGTTTCACGATCAACCTCAGTCAGTTCAGACTTAGACGGATTCATCACAGCTACAAAGCGAATTCGTTTGATATTCCAATGTGCAGGCACCTTCCCCAGCCAGACCGTCCCACTATCTTTATATTCCGGATATCTCGGCAAACTCATATCGCACCTCCACGTACTGAACACACCGCCTTTTCCCAAAACACTTCATACTCCCAGCCTTTCGGGAACCCCATGTGTGGGCGGGAGACTTGAGGATGTGCATCCAAAAGTTGAACCAGGCGTTCGGCCCAATCGCTTTCTGGGGAAACAACCCGCATCAGGCTTTCGATCACCACAACTTGCAAATACAGTCGGCGTTGGGGATTGATGGTTTGTGTTGTGTCCTGGCGGGACCCGCTGGGAATGGCTTGTGCAACCTGCGGCCAGTCGGCCGGGGCCTTTCTGGGCATGGCAGGGCGACTGCCGAATTCACGGTTCCAGACACGCATGTGGTGGGCACACAGGTTACGAAGGTCTGAAAGACTGCGGAACCATGAGACCAGCACTCGGTGTGGCCAGCCAAAATGCTGGCTGATCCGTTTTGTGTCATTTTCTTCGCGCAGATTGGCAAAAAGGGTCGAGACGGCTTTGAACGTCAGCAGTTCCATGGCCATCCAGAGCGGTGGTTCGACTGGCGCCACTGTGTATTTTTGCCGGTAGTGGGCAATGAACCTCTCAACCTCACGAGCCTGGGCGTGTTCCCGAAGTTTTTCGATCAACCAGCGATGGTTATAGCGAGTATCGAAAATGGCGGGGTCAAGGTGGGCATACGGACCATGATGTTCTCCCAGCGTGTTGGTGATCTGGGCGCGCAAGGCAACCTCAAGGCGTTCGATGGCATCAATGAGCAACAAGCGCAACTCGCGGTCGAACACGTAAAGGTCCAACACATCATCAAAACGGGTGTCAGGCAGAAAAGTGTGCTTTGTCAGGTCTGGTCGGTAATGCGGCCGGGTATAAGCTGACAGCCGGAAATAACTGATGTTGCGAAGGTAATGACGTGCCTTTGCTTCGTCTGGAATAACCAGCCCGCGTTCTTTCAGCTTGGCAATATGCCCATCTGCAGACAGGGCTGGCTTGGTATAGTCACCCATGTGTAGTCCCGCAGAACGCAAAAAACCCGCCAAAGTGTGCATCGTTGAGAGGCATGGCGGGTGTGTTGTCGGTAATTATACAGACAAAACGGTTGCTTCGTACAGGGGGCGATGCCACATAGCGCGCTGCACTCATTCTGCCAACCCCTCCAGCATTGCCATGATCCGGGCCGTCACACCTTTCAAATCTTCATCAATCTCGTGCAAACTGCGCGGCGGCTCGAACACGTAGAAATGCCGGTTAAACGGAATTTCATACCCGACCTTGGATTTTTCGTGATCGATCCAGGCATCCGGCGCATGCGGCAGCACCTCGCGTTCGAAATACGCTTGAATGTCCTCGGTCAATGGCACGTTTTCCGTATCCCGCAGGCTGCTGTCTGGTTGGGGTTTGCCTTTCTGCTTTCCCTTGCTGCCTAGCACGATCTGGCCGGCTTCATCGCGTAGGGGGCGCTCCACCGTCAGGGTCGTGTAGCCAAATTCTTGGTTCTTGAACACACGCGAAACCGGTACAACCTTCACCTTGCCCCCTTGGGGTGCCTGTGGTTTGGCATCGCCGGTCAGAAGTAGGTGCCGGCTCAGTTCCTTGCCGTCCTTATCCAGCACAATGGCTTGCTCGGCCTCGGCAAAGTCGCCGAATAACCGGGTGACGTCGGCAATGTGCGTATCGGACATTTCCTTGCGCTTGCTGCCCAGGCTTTTGCGCATTTTCTGCCAGAAACTGCTGGCATCGATCAACTGCACCCAGCCTTTGCGATCATCCGGTTTCTTGTTCGACAGGATCCAGATGTAGGTGCTGATGCCCGTGTTGTAGAACATATCGGTGGGCAGGCCAATAATGGCTTCGACCAGATCGTTTTCCAGCACATAGCGGCGAATTTCCGATTCCCCGCTGCC
>JAAYGT010000153.1 GCA_012727555.1 Alcaligenaceae bacterium
ACCGAGGCCGCTGCATGCAGGTTGGCGCTCAGGCCCTGACCAAAACCCAGCTCGCAGGCCGCGCCCATGGATGGCGGTTGCAGCCCGGCATTCAGAAACGCCAGACGCACGCGCAGCGGATTCAATTCAGTGTAGTAGCCATAGGTATAGCCAATATCGGCCACATAGCCTGCGGTCCAGTCGCTCATGGAAATCCTTCAGATAACGGGTTGATCACGGTAATAAAGAAAATGTAGCAAGAAACCGTGCGGCAGAATGGTGCTGCACGCGGAGCGATGCTGTACCCGCCGTTGCCTGCCATTGGGCACGGCGCCTTGCCGCCACCCACCCAGGTAACCTCAGGTAAAATCATCCGGTTTTTCCACAAATACCAACCGGGGCCATTCAAGCCCCGGCCAACAAAGGGTGCGGATGTCTGTTCTGGATACACGGTGGTTGGCCCCCGCAGCGCGGGCCGTGGCTTTGGGTGTTGCGCTGCAGGGTACGGCCTGGGCGCAAGCGCCTGGCGCGGCCCCCCGCAACGATGCCCTGGGCACCATCGCCCAGATCGGCCAATACGCCGATCCGGCGCGCCCCGCAGGGCCCGCAGTACAACTACAGCCTGACCAAACCATTGCCCCCCAGCCTTCCGCCTGGAGCGCCGACACCTTCCGCAAGAACCGCGAACAGGGCGCCATGGCCGATTCCGTTACCCGTGGCGAACTGGACGGCGTGGTGGACCTGGGCCGTGCCTGGCGCCTGACGGTCAGTAACGACCCCACCTACCAGGCCGCCTTCAGCGCCTTGCAGGCCAGCCAGACGTTTGAAGGCCAGGGCCGGGCCGCCTTGCTGCCCCAGGTGCGTGCCGGCTACAACCGCTACCGCATTACCGGCACACGCCGCACGCCGGGCCGCTTCGGTGAAACGGTGGAATCCCCCCTGGATTACGATTCCACCGGGGCCGTGGTGCAATTGCAGCAACCTGTATTGAATTACGGCCGTTATGCCGCCTACCTGCGTGGCCTGGCCCAGGCGGGCGAAGGGCGGGCGTCATTCGATGTGCGCGCCCAGGAAACCGGCGTGCGCCTGGCCACAGCCTACTTCAACGTATTACTGGCTCATCACGATCTTGAACTGCAGCGCAACCTGGTCGATTCACTGCGCAAGCAGCTGCATGCCCAGCAAACCCTGTATAAAGGCAACGAAGGCACCCTTATTGATGCCCAGGAAACCCAGGCCCGCCTGGCCATGGCCGAAGCCGGGCTGATTCTGGCCGACGACGAACTGCGCGTAACCACCCGCAACCTGCAGGCCATGCTGGGTGCCCAGCCCCTGCGCCTGACCACCGTGAAAGAAGACTTCCCCACCCCGGCGCTGATACCCGGTGCGCTGGACGACTGGCTGGCCCGTGCCCGCCAGAACAATGCCCAGGTACGCGCCGCCCGCGAAGCCGTGCGCGTGGCCGATGCCAACGTAGACAGCGCGGCCAGCCAGTATTTCCCCACCGTGGACTTCGTGGCCACCTACAACGATGCCGACAGCGAGAACTTGTCCACCCTAAGCCAGCGCAGCAACACCGTCACGTTGGGCCTGCGCATGAACATACCCATTTTCACCGGGGGCTACACCACGGCGGCCACATCGCAGGCGCGCAGCGAGCGTAAACGCACTGAAAGCATGCTGGCGGCCATTACCGAGCAAGTGGAAGCCGAAGTGACACGCCAGTTCACGGCCGTGCAGGGCGGTGTGCCCCGTATACAAGCGTATGCATCGGCCGTGAAGGCCGGCACCGAAGCCCTGGTGGCTGCACAGCAGGGCTACAAATTTGGGGCGTACAGCAACCTGGATGTATTGAAGGTGCAAGACAAGCTTTTCCAGTCAAAGTACGACCTGATGAAAGCCCAGCTGGAATACGTGCTGGCACGGCTGCAGCTGGCCATGGCCGTGGGTGATTTGCAGGACAGCGTGTTTGATCAGGTCGCTGCGGTGTTCCTGGGGCCGGTGGTGCCGTTGCTGCAGCCGGTTCAGGTGCCGTAGGTTCGCTCTTGTTTTGTTGTATTCAGGCAACGGTTTGATTTGAGTTTTGTAACATCAGGGGGGCGGGCCAATCGGAAACGGATGGCCTGTTGCGCAGCAGACCATTCGAAAATGTTGCGTGCGCACAACCAAAAGCCCCGGAACAGTCCATAGAAACACATTTCGTGTAAAGTAAACGCAACCCTCGGCGTTGTGGACGGCAGTTCCGGGTTAGTTCAGGCGGTTTAACGCTTGATTGACAGCCGAAGGCTTACTGTTTAGACTTCGCCGGTGTTACTGGATGCTAGGATTTATCGACGTGCGTCGTGTTTGCCTACGATCAGCTAACATCCATCGATGGGTGTAACCCGCAACAAAATAGGACGACTATTATTATGGCTAATCCGTACTTCAACGCAACCTACTACCTCGCGAACAATCCTGATATTTTCGCTGCTGGTGTAACTACTGCAACCGCTTGGGATCACTACGTGAGCTACGGCGCCCAGGAAGCTTACACAGCCGGTGGTATGACACGTGCGCCCAACGCATGGTTTGATGCTCAGTTTTACCTGCAAAACAATCAGGATCTGATTGCTAACGGTGTAACACCTGAGACGGCATTTGATCACTTCACCAACTTCGGTATGTACGAGCTGCGTGCTCCCAGCCAGTCGGTTGCCGCCAGCCCCATGACAGACGCTTCGTTGTTGGCTTACGTTAACGCCAACGCTGACGTTGCAGAAGCTCTGGGTGTTACCGTACCTGCTACTGAGTTGACAGAAACTCAGCAGAACGGTGCCATTGCCAACTTCTATGGTTATGGCTACGCTGAGAACCGTCCTTCGGCTCCGACAAACGTTAATGCTAATCCCACAGAGACTTTCACGCTCACTGCGGGTA
>JAAYGT010000154.1 GCA_012727555.1 Alcaligenaceae bacterium
AAACGCCTGAAAGGTGCTGACGTGACACGGGTGGGGGCACTGCGTAAGGTTGCCGATGCGCTGGATGCTGAAATTTTCCTGGCGCTGGCCGACGTTCAGGAAACCTGGACAGCCGAAGAAGACTACAGCGCGTACAAAATGCGGCGTGGTTGGCCAACACACTGATCCCGCTGGCGCAGGCCCTGCAAAAAACCGGGCTTGCCGATGCTTCCACGGTAGCTGCCAGCATACTGCTTGAGCACTGGAACGAACTGAAAGCAAACCTTGACCGTCAAACAGAGTCCCTCTTTCACCGGGTCGAACAACAAACCTGGGACCCGTGGGCCCGGGCACTACGAGCTTTGCTGGAAACATCGCATCTTGTACAGTCTCCGCACGTGGAACAGGAAATGATTGCGGCTCTCACATCGCCTGCCTGGCCGTTGCAGTTGGCACTCGACCTGCTGCATGCAGTCTCAACGGGCACCACGGAAAGCAGAAAATGTCTGTCGAGCGTGTATCGTCATTGTGTAAACATGCTGTCCAGCACGCTGGAACAGCCTGAACGCAAACCCGATGACTGGTCTATCGTTCCACCCAAAGGCTGCAACCCGACACTGGCCCGTTTTTTACAAAGTGCCGACCAAAAGCGGCTTGAATGGCCGCTGGCAAAAGAGGGCCGGCAAACCATTCACCGATTCATCGATGCACATAAGCTGCCCGTTACCCACGAAACGCGCCGCACAGGCCGGCCTTTCACTCTCGTTCTGGAAAAAACGAACGCACTCTTTGAACGTGCGAAAGAAGAACGATCACACTGGGAAAACGAACTTGCCTGGCTGCACAAAACGGCACGCAACTTTAACCAGGGCTAATCGAGCCGATGTTGCCATAATGATCGAAACCCTGCAGGCTCCTGAGCACGGCCAGCGCCCGGGTGATTGCACGGATACGACCATGCAGGGCGTTTGCGGCCGGCACTCAATGCCAACGAGATCGACATCGGTTTTTTGCGGCCTTCGCCGCAGTTCCGTTCTCCCGCCTCGATCGACACCACCCAGCTGTGGACTGATGAACTGGTGCTGGCGGTATCACGCGATCATCTGCTGGCACAAAACACGGCCCCTGTCGATTTGCGAACACTGGCCAATGCCGATTTCATTCTTTTTCCCCAGGCACTGGGATGCGGGCTGTTCGAACACATCACAACACTGACCGCCAGCGCGGGTTTTGCGCCACGCATCGTACAAGAGGTACGTGAAAACAGCACAACGCTGGCCCTGGTGGCCGCAGGTTTCGGGGTTTCAATTGTGCCCAGCATTTATGCAGCCAGCACACCACCCGATGTTGTTTACCGACGCATTGACCACACGCTGACAGCGTCCCGCATACTGCTTGCAACGGCACATGGCCACAAAAACGCATCGCTGAATTTGTTTCTGGCATTCGTTCATGCCCAGATCATGACAAACGCCACACCTGACTGAACAGCATCGAAACACAAGCTGATCAGGCTTCCTGCGTTGCCCTGATCATGCATTTGGACAGCTTGTCGAAGTGCTTGAGCGCGGCCGGCGTCAAGGACACCTGTTTGCGACGTGCATCTTCGGTGTCGGCCAGAGTCAGCCAACCCTTCTGGCGCATGGACTTCAAGCGACCATGAATGGTGGCCGGCGAACCCAGGGCATCGATGGCCATCATGTCGCGCACTGAAAGACGGCGTGCTTCTTGCGCGGCACGCGCCACCAGTGCAAGAATACGCTCTTCGAGTGGGTCGAGGGGAGGCAAGGCGGGCAGGCCCTTGATCGCTTCGGCTAATTGCAGAAAGCGTATGTAAATATCGGCGGGTCGGGTTTTTCGGCTCATGATCTGTGCGGTTTCCTGCGCATCAAACAACTATTTTCCGGCTCTTGAACTTGAACCTGGTACACATTCAATGATCACTTCCATGTATTTGCAGTTGGGCATGATCACACTGACTGTTGCGGTGTACCTGGCCATGGTTACAACCAACCAGTGGTTTCTTTCCGGCTTCGAACTTGTGCCTGGCGTGAACTGGATTTACCTGCCAGCCGGCGCCAAACTGGTTTTTACCCTGCTTTTTGGCGCCGCCGGAGCGGTGGGCGTGTTCATTGCTGCACTTATTGCTACCAGAATCTATTACTTTCCGAACGATTTTATCAGTTCTGTAGCCGATGCCACCGTTTGCGCTATCGGGCCTTACATAATTTACAGATTTGCTGCCTATCGCTTCAATTTCAGCAACGGTTGTCTGCAAAATCTGACACCTTCACGCTTGCTGGTCTGCTGTGTTGCCTTCGCCCTGGCCAACAGTCTATTGCAGCATACCTGGCTCATTCCACTGGGCCATACGACCAATCCACCCGGTACCCTGTTCGCCATGTTCACCGGCGATCTTCTTGGAGCGCTGGCTGTGCTTTACCTTGTGAAACTGCTGCTCGGTTGCGTTGGCACCCCCCGCTGAACAGGGGGCCAACCGGGTTTCAGCGGTCGTTACGGGCCTCGATAAACACTTGGCCAGTGGCATTGATTCTCAATGTCATGGCCAGCGGTTCCTTTTTGGCCTCGCCACGGCCGGATGCCACGTAACCGCTCAAGGCAAATCGCAGAGTGATCACATCGCGATTTTCTTTTTCAACTTCGATACGGGGATCCGTAAGACGCGGTTCGTAGCGAGAAACCTGACGAATCAGCGCTTCAGAAAGAAACTCGGTTGTACCGAGCGCAAAGGAGCCTGCAATGTTGCTCATATCCGGCATTCCATAACCGGGATCAATCGGAACGGAACCCGCACGCGTATTCAGCAAGCGCCGCAAATGCTGCACCACCGACTCGCGTAACTGCCTGTCAGGAGGGGCTCCATCCGTCAAACCTGGATCTTCCAGGGCCGAAAGGCGCTCAAGCAAACGTATTTTGTGCATGGCATACCGCCGGGAAATTAACCTGTGCTGGAATTATAAAGCGAAAAAATGAAACAAATGAAATGACGCTGTGCGCGCTTACGGAACAGTTCATAGCATAGCAGCCTGATCCACCCGTTTTCTTGACACAGTACGCGTGCATCATGCAGTATTGGCCACCCTTTCCCCGCGTCTTGCGCTCCGGCTTCGCATCTCATCATGGCTACCCGTTTCAACCGGTTCTACACCACCGAACTTGCGCGGCTGCGCGCGAACTCACTTGAGTTTGCACAAGCCAATCCGGCCGTGGCTCCCATGCTGGGCACGGTATCCACCGACCCCGACATCGAACGCCTGCTTGAAGGTGTGGCCTTCCTGAACGGCCTCACACTGCAAAAGCTTGACGACGAATTCCCGGAAATTGTGCAGGAACTGGCCAGCATACTGGTCCCCCAGTTTCTGCGGCCGTTGCCATCGGCCTCCATGGTGGCGTTCGAGCCCAAAACACGCCTGCCCGACACGGCCGTCATACCAGCCGGTACGGAAATCGGTTCGACGCCGGTCAATGGCGTTTCATGCCGGTTCCACACAACGGCAAACGTGTATGCCCATTCCGTAACACTGACCCGGCTCACAACGGAACAGTTGAATGACGGTACCCATGCATTAAGGCTGCATCTGCAAGGGGGCAGCGACGCCAACGGGCTGGTCGTTCCCGAAAAACTGCGATTCTTTCTGGGCGAGGACCAGGCGGTGGCAGCCAACGTGTTCATGCTGCTGGCTACGCAGGTTAAGTCAGTCAACCTGATCGATCGCAGCGGGCAGCGTGTCAGCCTGTCGTCCAGGCTGGTATTTCCTGCCTTTGACGAACCCATGCTGCCTTACCCCGACAATGCTTTCCCCGCATTCGGCTGGCTGCAGGAACTGCTTTTTTTCCCCCAGAAATTCCTGTTTTTCGAGGTACAGGATATCCACAAGGGCAAGGGTGTGCTGCTCGACGAACAGTTCTCGCTGGAAATCGTTTTTTTCAAAACCAGCATTCCCCTTGATGACTTGTCCATCCGCAACTTCGTGCTCAATGTAGCGCCGGTGGTCAATCTGTTTCCATTCGAATCAGAGCCGATCAATCTGACCCATGAAATGGCAGAATACCTGGTGGTTCCAAGCGGAGCACATAAAGCGCACTACCAGATCTACTCCATCAACGCAGTCAGCGGCTATGTACAAGGGCAGGCGGGCAGCAAGAACTACATCCCGTTTTCACTCCTGACCCAGTCAGGTGAGTCGCTACAGGCCAGTTACCGCACATCAATACGCCCCTCAATGATCGGCGACACCGTTGACACTTACCTGTCGGTGGTTTATCCGCCCGGGTCAGTCCAGGAAAGTGAGACACTGTCACTAAGCCTCACCTGCACCAACCGGCATCTTGCCGAAAACCTGAAACTGGGTGATATCTGCAAACCAACCAGCTCGTCCCCCGAACGCTTCACATTTCGTAACATAACCCCGGTCACGGTATCCATTGACCCACCCAGCGGTGAAAAACTGCTCTGGGATGTCATCAGCCACACCACGTTGAACCTGCTCTCGCTGTCCAATATCGACAACTTGCGCGGCATGTTGCGTTTGTACAATGCCACATGCACCCAGACCCGCTCTGTGCGAACCGCAAACGAGCGTCAGATCGATGGCCTTTCACACCTTTCCATCACCCGCGAAATGCGTCTTGTGCGTGGCAGCATGATGCAGGGCCAGCACATTGTGCTGACCTGCGAAGAAAAAAACTGGGCCAGCCCGGGCGTACTGTACCTGTGGGGCTGCGTACTTGACCGCTTCTTGTCGTGCTACGCGGCCGTCAATTCTTACACCCGCTTTGAAATCCACGATAAAAACACCGGAACCGAATTCAAATGGCCAATCCGAATGGGTCAGCAGTTGCTACTCTGAAAACCCGCCTGCTGAATAACGGCGAACGGTTTTCGTTCTTTCAAGCCTACAGGCTGCTGCGCCTGCTGGCACTTGAACAGGGTACCCAGGAACCCGAAATCAAGGTACGGCCCAGCCTGAGCCTGCATTTTCCCGGCACCGACCTGAGCGAAATTCGTCAGTCAGGCGCCGACCGTTATCGGCTGACGGCCAACTTCCTGGGCCTGTACGGCGTCACATCCCCCCTGCCAAACTTCTACACCGAAGACCTGCTCGATGAACAACACGATGGCCGGCACAGCAACCGTGACTTTCTCGACATCATCAGCCAGACAATTTACCCGTTGTTTTTCCGGGCCTGGCTGAAATCACGGGCCCATCTGCGCATCAAGGAATTCGGTGACGAACGGCTGCTGGAAATTTTTCATACGTTCGTTGGCCTGAACCAACCCTTGCAGTATCTGTCACGCCCCGGTGTCAGTCATTTACTGCGGTTTGCGGGTCTGTTCAGCCAGTTCCCGCGCTCTGCCATGGGCCTTCGAACAATTATTGCGGCACTTTTTCCGGGCACACAGGTCGAACTCATTCAGCAAGACGAAATGTGGCAGCCGATCCCCACCGATCAACGCCTGCAGCTGGGTGTGCAGGCCACAACGTTGGGCGAGGATACGCATCTGGGCATTGTGGTGCGCAGTCGAAGCAGCAACCTCACGATCCGTATGCACGATATCACCGAAAACCTGCTGCTCGATCTGCTGCCAGGCGAAAAAGAGTTCAGTAAACTGAAGTTCGTTGTACGGTATTACCTGCTGGACCCACTGCACATACGGCTCGACCTTCGCTTGCGTGAGGGGGCAGCCCGCCCCGTGCAACTGGGCGCACGCCAATGGACGGCATTGGGGCGCGACACCTGGCTGGTTCCACCCGACAATACCCATCGGGCTCACCTTCAGGTCACGCTGTAATCGGTTAGGCAAACCTTTTTGAGTACAACAAAGGAAGCAAGAAATGGCAACACACCTGGATTCCGAGCTGTTGTTCACGTTTGAACTGGGCAAGGGTAGCGATGCCCCCCGGTTCCGAGTCGTCAAGTTTGAAGGCACCGAAGCCATTTCCCAGTTATTCCGGTTCGACATCACCCTGGTTTCCGACCAGGCCGATATCGATCTTGATGCGGCGATGCAGTCTCAGGCCACCCTGCGCATTTACACCCGCGACCACAGCCGCAGCACGCCGTACCACGGCATGTTGTCCAGCATTGAACAACTGGGCAAGGTCGATGACTACGTTTTCTATCATGCCACGCTGGTACCGCGCCTCTGGGTTCTGGGGCTGAACCGCGTCAATGATGTCTATCTGGACGAAAAAAACATTCCCGACCTCATCGCCGGCATTCTTGAACGCAACGATCTCAAAAGCCCGAATGTCAGCTTCATGCTGAAAAATCCGGGAACCTACCGTGAACGCAGCTTCACCTGCCAGTTCCAGGAAACCGATCTGGCTTTTGTGTCGCGCTGGATGGAACAGGAAGGGCTGTATTATTTTTTCCGGCACGAGGGCGAACAAGCCGGTAGCGATGTCATGGTCATCACCGACTACCGTGAAGCCCACCCGTCCCAAGCCCTGGAGCTGCGCTACACGCCGCCGGAAAACGTACAGACAGACCGTCAAGACACCTGTGTCACGTCATTCATCTGTCGTAAAACCCATGTGCCCGCCAAGGTGCTGGTGCAAGACTTCAACTTTCGCAAAGCCAGTCTGGGCGACAATCTGAAGGCAGAACAAACGGTTGCCGGGGGCGACCGTGGCGAAGTCATGTTCTACGGCGATAACCTGCGCCGGGAAGAAGACGCCCAGCGCATTGCCACCATGCGGGCTGAAGAACTTGCCAGTCAGGCAACCGTTTTCAACGGCGAGGCCCCCGCCATCGGAGTGCGCGCGGGTTACTTCATGGCACTGAGCAGCCATTATCGTACCGACTTCAACGACCGCTACCTGGTCACCCGGGTCAGGCATCAAGGGTCGCAAACCGGCGTGGTGCTGGCCGGACAAAACACCGCCTACAACGCCAATGAACAAGGCTCCATCTACCAGTGCAGCTTTTCAGCCATCAAGGCCTCGCTGCAATACCGGGCGCCACGCAGCACGCCCAAACCCGTGATCGCCGGCTTTCTCAGTGCCATCATTGATTCCGAAGGCGATGGCCAACTGGCCGAACTGAATGAATACGGACAGTACAAGGTTCAGCTCATGTACGACTATTCCAGCAAGTCGGCCAACAAAGGGTCATCGTGGCTACGCATGGCCACACCCTACGCAGGCAAACACGAAGGCATGCACTTCCCCTTGCTCAAGGGCACGGAAGTACTCATCGGATTCTCAGGGGGCGATCCCGATCAACCCATTATCCTGGGTGCTGTACCCAACTCTGAAAACCAGAGCATCATCCGCGATATCAATGCCGCCTGCAATGCAGTACGCACTGTGTCGGGCAATGTCATGAACATGGTTGACCGTCCGGGTAAAGAAGGGGTCATGATGCACTCGCCGGTGGCAAGCAGTTATGTGTATATCGGCAGTTTCCCCATTGCTGGCGATGACGCCACGCCATCCGACAGCAAAAAAGAAAAAGGCAGCGACCCGGTGGCACTGATCAACAGCCTTTAACAAACTGTGCGTCCATCGTTGCGAATCCCTGATCAAAACCCTTAGTCCCGATACTTCACCCCCCCTTTTTTCAGGCAGATCACCATGGCAAAAGTACGCAAAGGTCTAGCAGACGTCACAGATGGCGAAAAATGGGAATGGCTGGGCTCCGGCAAAACCAGTTTCACGGGCGAACGCAAACTGGACATGAGCTACGGCATCTCCACCACCATTGAAGCAAGTCTCGCCTCGAAACTCTCGGTGGGCATCAGTACCAGCGTGGCCATGGAAGCGGCCGTCAAGGCTGAATTCGGTGCCGGGTTGTCTTACACCAAGGGGGAAGCACTTTCCTTGTCACAGTCAGGCGATTTCAGCTACCAGAACAGTTATGCAGGCACAGTGGGGGCCGATGACATCAACAAGGTACGGCTGAAAGCGTACACCATCGCACTGGGTGTATTGCTGGGCCTGCAAACGGGCACCATGATCGGCTTGCTTGGCTATATCGCCCATGTGCAACGAACAACCGATGAAGAAGTCGTGGAAGTCTATTCCCACGCCGGGTTTCCCATGTCGATGGCTGCAACCATCATGACCATCATCACCACGGTCAGTGCAGCACTCATGGCGTTCATGACAAAAATAAAATCGTTTACTGAAAACAACAATCCCGCTGCCGCCCTCACCATGGACGCTGACCAGGGGCTCTTTCTGGGTATGAACCGTACCGGCAAAATTGCGGGTGTCACCATGAACCCGACCGCTGTCGATATTGGCATTGCCGATGCACAAGCCCTGCCGGCAGGCGCTGGTGTGGCGTATTCAAAACCCGCCGGTTCCCCGTCCGTGGTGGGTCTTGCCGGTGATCCCGGAACACCGGATAACGGGGGCACACGACTGCAACTGAATGCCAGCGGCGATATCCTGCTGAACGGTACCGGTGCATTCCAGGTCAATATGGTGAAAAAAGCCGGCGGGGGTGACACCAGCGCATCACTGCGCGCACAAAGCATTGACCTGCAGGTAACCGATGGCACAGGCAACAATGGCGGCTCATCCCTGGCCTTGCGCAACAACACCGCAACACTCGGTTTCGACGACAACAACAACCTGCAGGTGGCCAACGACAACGCCACCTTGCTGGGCGGAACGTCCGCAACCAAGTCCCAGCTCACACTCACCAGCAGTAGCGGCATTCTTGCAACCGGCGGCAACCAGGTAAAAACAAGTGCAGCGGCCATTGAACTGAAGTTTGGCGCCAGCACCGTCAAACTCGATGCTACGGGTTTCAGTATCGGCTCCAGCCTTCAGGTGCTGCAACCCGGTGCGCCGGCGCTCAGCTCAGCCGATCTGCAAAAAGCCGTTGCCAACGTAGCCAAAATAAAAACCCTGCGTACCCAGGAATACCAGACCCGCAAAGCACTGAACAAACTCAGTGACACACGCAAAAAAACTGACCAGAACCTGCAAAAACAGATCATCAGCCTGCGTTCACGCGTTGACAATCTTTAAACATACCGTAATTCGTACACACTGAGCTACCTGCCATGTCCAGTCCGTTCCCGGTCATCATCCCCCCAGACACCGAGCTGACACACACTGTCTTCAGTCCGGAATCCGGCAAGGTGCTCATGAGTCTGGGCCTGATGGTTCCCATCGTGCTGAAAGACACGGCAGGCAAGGAACTTGTACGGCCAGCAACCAACGGCAGGCCCCTTTTCGGTGAACTGCTGCAAAACGTTTTAACCCTCGATTCAGGCCTGCCCAGAAAAAACGCAACCTGCGAACTGCTCACGGCCATGCCGGCAGCGGTACAGTCAGTGTCCAAGGGCAGCATCACGATTGGCTCCTGCGAATTCCAGCCGACCCCGCCTGCACAGACCGTCTCCCCAACACGTGGCGAACCCGACCCGTTTCGATCAGTCCATACGCACGACCAGGGCCCCTGGCTGCCGGGGCAGGCCATCGCACTGCATCAACTCAATCCGCAGCACCCGCTGATCACGGGCGAAACACCGGCTCATCGCACCCGTCTTTTTGTCTGGCAAGCGTCTGAAGACTCAACACCGGTTTTTCATGAACTGATCAACGTACTTGAAACGATCTATTTAATGCCCGATCCGGGTTGTGGCGTTGCTGTTTTCAGGGCAGTCATTCCGGTACATTCCCCGGCAGGCAAAGACATTCTGGCATGTATTGCTGTTTTCGAAGACCCTGCTCACCCTGCCAGGCCAGCCGAGACCTACCTGCAGCAAACACTGCACACTGTCAGCCAGGAACTGGCCCGAAAAGTGCAGCCATCACTTCCAGCCCAACCTACCCGTGAAGAGCTCAGTACCTTAAGCCCAACGGAACTGGCAGACCTTGTGCACCGCCAGCGCCAACAACTGAACCAGCAACTTGAGGCGGAAGGCATCACCGACCAGGACTGGCTTGAGCACATGGAAAAACAGCCAGAAACACGTGGTATGGCACGATTACTGCGCGAAAGCCAGGGGTCGTTCACAGGGTTTCTGCAACAACTCGAATCACTAATTCTGGAAACGCCACCTGACGACATGCATGACGCGTTTTCGGCCAGTACAACAGCCCCAAACCCTGCACAACCGAAAGCAGACATCAACGTTGCCATGACTGAACCACCGCCAGAAGCCGAAACCGTGCAGCGCACTTTTGCGACTAATCCACGACAGGCAGTGCAGCATGCGCAACGCAATGGCCTTGATTGCGCACACATGAACCTGGCCAACGCCAATCTGGCCGGGCTCGATCTGTCCGGCATGGATTTTTCCGGCGCCAATCTGAAAAATGCCAATCTGGCCGGAAGCAACCTGACAGGTACCCGGCTGACCGCAGCCTGCCTGGAGGGCGCCCTGCTTGACGGCGCCACCTTGAATGGCGCGCTGCTTGAACAAGCGGTACTTGACCATGCCTCATTGTGCGGCGCCAACATGCGCTGCGCCAACCTGGCACACTGCAGCGCACGCCATACGGTCTTTTCCGACGCTGACCTGACCGAGAGCTGTCTGGATCATGCCAAACTCGACAATGCCCGCCTTGAACGGGCCCGGCTCGGTGCAGCCAGTCTGGTGGGCAGCGCCCTGGAAAATGCCAACCTCAACGAGGCCGACCTCACCTGCGCCCAGCTCAGCAGCAGTACAGCCAATCCAGCTACAACCATGCAACGTGCACGCCTCGACGGTGCCCTGCTCGATGGCGTTGTCTGGCCAGGTTGCCAGCTTGATCACAGCACACTGACCGGTGTGCAGGCCGCCGGCGCCCACCTTCCACGGGCACGCCTGACAGCGGCTGTCATGGTTGGCAGCGACCTGCGCAACACCGTGTTCGACAGCGCACACATGGAACACGCCAATCTGAACAACTGTGACCTGTCTGGTGCCCGCCTGCAACAGGTCAACCTGAACAACAGCTGGCTGCTCAATTGCCGTCTGAACGGGGCAAACCTGGCCGATGCCAGCCTGACACAGGCACGTCTGCCTGATCACGAACACAGCACGCCCGCCCCCACATCGCCCGCGCAAGGCACGCCATGAAAACCGGTACCGTTTTTCTGAAGTCCGGCACATCCAACCTGAAACACCCCATCGGAAAACGCTGGGCTATTGCCTTGCCCCTGTAAACCCCGGAGCCATTTTCATGCCTGTTTCACTTCAAGACCTCATTATCGATGGCACCCTGGAAAACGCTGACCTGCGCAATGTTTCACTGGCGGGTGCCGATCTTTCAGGCCTGCGCCTGCGTGCCGTGAATTTGCAGGGGGCGGATCTGAGCGGCGTCAACCTGAATGAAGCAGATCTTCAAGACTGCATCCTGACAAAAGCCAACCTGAGCGGCGCGTCGATGCTGGGTACCTCACTGAGCAACTGTACCCTTGAAAACGCAGAACTGAGTAAAGCCAATCTGATGACGGCCACCCTGTCGCACTGCGTATTGACCGGCGTTCAGGCCGTAACTACCAATTGGGCCGCAACCACACTGCAGACCTGCTCGCTCCAGAATGCCAATCTTCAGGGGGGCAACTTTGAATGCTGCAAACTGGCCAACTGCTCACTGAATGAAACCGAACTGCGTGATGCGCAACTGGTACGCCTGATCGTCGTTTCATCCAACCTGAAAACCACTCGGTTCAGCAACAACGACCTGAGCCAGGCCATGTTCTCGGAAACGGATCTGGCCGGACAATCCTTTCCGGGCTGCAACCTGACACTCACCCTGTTCGCTGGCGCCACGCTGGATGGTGCCGATTTTGGTGGCATGGCACTGTCACAAACCATTTTTGCCGAGGCCTCGCTCAAAGGCGCCAATTTTGCCAATGTACAGGCCAAGTCCGTGAACTGGGCCATGGCCGACCTGACCGAAGCCCGTTTCAGCGGTGCACTGATTGAAATGTGTGACTTTTCACTGGCCAAACTGGTTCGTGTGGACGCTTCGAATGTTCAATCATCCTATTCCCCCATGATCAAGGCCGATGCAAGCCAGTCTGTCTGGAATAACGCCAGCATCAAATTCTGCGACATGTCACATGCAAAACTCGACAATGCCAGCCTGCGTAACGCATCTTTATACTTGTGCAACCTGCATGCTGTCAGCGAAGAAGGCGCATTATGGGCCGGGGCAGAGCTTTCCGAGGTTAACCGCACAGATCCTGAACTTCAGAAAGCCGAAAACTGGAAGGCAAAAACCAACTGAAACAAGCCGATACACTGATCAAAACCTCTTGGTAGTACGGAAAAACAAACCATTTTTTAGAATGTCACCAAGCACACAGCGTGTTCGTCTACGAGTTCGCTTATCCCCGATTAATCGCGATTAACCACTAATTAACCGCTTTTCAGACAGGTCGTCATGACTTCAAAACGCAATGGATATGCCCTTGTTACCGAAGGGGAAAAATTTGAGTGGCTGGGCACGGGAAAAACCACGCTGACTGCGGGCAAAAGTCTGGCAATCACTTACGGGGTATCAACAACTGTTGACGCCTCGCTGTCAACAAAATTTTCAATGGGTATCAGCACCAGCGTATCGCTGGATATGTCGGCCAAGGTCGAGCGTAGTGACGGCATCAGCTTCACGAAAGGTAGCGTCATGAGCTCTTCGAGAACCGGTGGCTTTGCACACGAGGACAGCTATGCGGGCACTGTCGGCGCTGCCAAAGACGCCAGTTCGATCACATTCACAAAACTGAAAACCGCACTGTGGGTTTTGCTGGGTATCCAGACTGCTGTGGTCATGGGACTCGTCGTTAAAGTATTTAAAGTGCAAGCTGACAACGAGTTCGTTCTGGAAGATGTCTACACAACGGAAAACGGTGACTTTCGCATGTCAGACGTGTCGATGATCCTGACGACCCTCTCGTCGGTTTGCACCGTGATCCTGACCGCCCTGACAAAAGTCTGCAAAACCGTTGAAAGCAACACACCCGAAGCCGCACTGACCATGGATGCCAAATCCGGGGTTTTCCTGGGCATGAATCTGAACTCGAAAATGGCCGGCATGACGATGGATAGCGCTGCAATTAACCTCGCGATCGGCAAAGCGGCACCATCACTTCCTCCCGGCCCGGGGCTCCAGTACAAAAAAACCATCGGCTCATCGACCATTGTCGGCCTTGAGGGCTACCAAGGCCAGGACGATGGCGCGCGCTTGAATATGTCAGCCGAAGGCAATGTGCTATTTGAAGGCGCAGGTGTGTTCTCCACCAAGATGAAAAAAAACCTGGAACTGAAAGGGGAATCCGTGCTGATGGGAACAATGGATGGGCAAGGTGGTGCTCCGGGCTCAAGTATTTCATTCACATCAAGCGGAGCCTCGTTGAATGCCGGCAACAACAGTGCCATCACGGTTTCTCAAAGCAGTGCTTCAATTGTGGCCGGATCATTCCTGAATGTCACAAACAGCAATGCAACTCTTGGAACCAGCGGATCCAGCCTCGAAGTCCAGGGAACCGGCCTGAACGCAAAAGTCGGCAACAAGGCCCAACTGCAAGTTGACGCAACAGGTGTCAACATGGGTGGTGGGGCGCTCACCGTGCTGGGGCCTGCGCCACCCATGCCAATAGCCCTTCAAGCTCAGCTGTTTAAACAATTAGCTCAAGCGGTTGCTGAACTGATAAAAACCCAGCTACAGAACACCACAACCTTTACCGTTGATCAAACGAAACAACAAGTCAAACAGACTGCTTCCAAAGCAATGATTGCCGTGCGTGAAAAAACACAAAGTCTCATCAAATAGCATTGAACAGAACACCCGGCCGGCTCTGAAACAAGCACTGCCCACACATACACACAACGAAACCACCCCGTTTCTAATCCAGGTACTCTGGCATACAGCCACCAGGTCAACAACAGGAAACACGTCATGCTTTCAGGTTTGCAAAGTTTCATGCCAGACGGCACACACCTGGTGCCGCGCGTCATCAGCAATCCACAGGCAGATGACCATCAGCTTGCCATTGGTTTTTTACTGCCTTTCGCCCTGCATGCCCAAAAACCGGCAACCGGCACGACCCAGACACCTGTAGAACCCAACCCCGGGCGTGCCTTCGAAACACTCAAGGAAAGTCTGGACGATGGCTGGCCGAAAGCGCAGTCTGAATGCCACCTGATCCTGCCCGATACACCCACTGGCGCCCATCCCGCTTCCACTGTCCATGTGAGCATCGGTGCATGGCAAAACCTGGAACCGGGCAGTGTCAACCACACACCCGAATGCCACGAACAGCAACCCGATCAACACGGCAAAGTGCGCTACCTGTGCAGCCAGGCTCCTTGGGAGCCTGGCGTTTCGATCAGGATCGACACACAAACAGACACCCTGCAAGCGTGTGTGCCGGATGACCTTTTGCGCCTTGTCGTTCTGCAAACCAAACAAGGTACTGCGCCGCTCGTTCATGAACTGGGCACACTACTGGAAACACTGTGTCTGATCCCGGATCAACATCTGGGCATAGGCATCTACAGAACACTCATGCCGGTCAGCGACGCACAAGGCAGCGATATCATCGCCATCAAGGCCATACTGGAAAAGCCGGGTGAACACGCGGTTCCCCTGGAAGAACACACCCGAAACCTTATGGCAGAGCTCGGCCATCATTTGACACACAAACTTGGCCAAAATGTACCCACCCTGCCCGATCCACACACACTGTCACAGCTCTCCGAACAAGAACTCATGGATCAGGTGGCCGCCCAGCGCGCAGCACTGGGCAATACGCTCGATACCTTGGGGCTGACAGAAGACGGTCTGCTCGACCTCATCGAAAAATATTCCGGTTCCAGTGGCGCCGCAGCCACCGTGCGGCATACGTCCGGTTCATTTTCCAGACTAATCGCTCAAATCGAAGACCTTGTCAACGAAGCCATGAACCAGGATCCCCCGAAAGACGTCATGGCACTTCGGGCGAAAGCGCCCGTGCAGGCGCCTGCAAAACCGGCATCCGCAGTCAAGGAAAATACGGCACACAGAACACCGGCAGCACACACAAACGAACAACACCGGGAACCAGCGGGACGCACTACACCGGCCGGATCCACACCGGCCAGGCCCAAGGCAATGCGCCAGCAGGTGCAAGAAGCCAGCAGCCTGAAACAATCTTGCGAAAACCTGAATCTGGCCGGTGCCAACCTGGCAGGGCTTGACCTGACGACTATGAATTTTTCAGGTGCAAACCTGCAAAACGCCAATCTGGCCGGCGCCAACCTGACAGGTGCCGATCTGACCGGTGCAAATCTTGAACACGCGAATCTGGATGGCACCAACCTGCAGGATGCCCGGCTGGAACACGCCATGCTCGACCACGCCTCACTGCTCGGCGCCTGTTTGCGCTCCTGCAACCTGTCACACAGCACGGCCCGCCATGCCGTATTTGCCGATGCCGATCTCACAGAAAGTTGCCTTGACCACACACGCCTTGATCACGCCAGCCTGGAACGCGCCCAGCTGGGCGCAGCCAGCCTGGTTGCAACGGTTCTGGAACACGCCAACCTGGATGAGGCAGACCTGACCTGTGCACGACTCAGCGGCAGCATGGCAAATGCCCTGACAACCTTGCGGCGAGCACGGCTCGATGGGGCAGTACTGGATGAAATCCGTTGGGCCGGTTGCCAGCTCGACAACGCCACACTCTGCGGCGTCACGGCAACGGGAGCCCATCTGACTCAAGCACGCCTGACCTCAGCCGTCCTGATGGGCAGTGATTTGCGCAATGCCGTGTTCGATCACGCACACATGGAACGCGTCAACCTGAACCAGTGTGATTTGTCCGCTACCCGTCTGCGCGGTGCTCACCTTGTCAATGGCTGGCTGCTCAACTGCAGGCTGCACAACACTGACCTGACCAACGCCAACCTGACACAGGCCCGACTGCCGGATCACGAACACAACACGCCCGCCCCAACTACAGTCAACCAGCACGCATCATGAAAACCGGTACCGTTTTCCACAAACCCGCTGAATCTGTCGAACTGGTTCACCGCCTTTACAGCCCTGCACCTGACCATTACGCCCTGGCGGTGGGCGTACTCGTTCCGTTCACGCTGCATGATGCGCAAGGCGGGCATACACGCCCCGATACACCGCTCTGGGACGTCATCAATGCAGCCCTGGGCGATCAGGTTTTCGATGAAGGCTGGCCCAAACCGGCCGGAGAATTTCTGGTGGCGGGCAGCTGCCACCCACCCGCCGGGCACACGCAACAACCCGTTTCTGTCAGGGTTGCCGTAGGCCCAATTGAAAAACAGCTGGCCGTCTTCGGCAACCGGCATGTCACACTGAACGGCACTATTTCGTCGCCCGAACCCTTCACCTGCATTGACATCTGCCTGGAAAATGCCTTTGGTGGCCCCGATCACGCGGCCAACCCGTCCGGCAAAGGCGCCGTTCCTGAAAAAAAAGGCGGTTCTTCATTCACACAGACAAACGGGGAAACCGCATCACAACGCCCGATCCCCAATATTGAATTGCCCAATGCCCTGATGTTGCGCGCCACAGACACGCCCCCGGTAGCCAGCCTGGGGCCGCTGCCCGCAGGCTACCCGCAACGCACCCGCTACCTGGGCGACTTCGGTCAGACCTGGCAGAAGGAACGCTGGCCCCATCTGCCACTGGATACCGAACCGCGTTACTTCATGGCGGGCGCGCCTGATCAATCACACACCACACACTGGTCGGCAGGTGAACAGGTGCGTATTCTGAACATGCACCCCGATTACCCCGAATTGCTGGCAACGCTGCCCGACATGCGGGTACGTATCATCGTACAAGACACCCATGCCGACGGCACGCCCCGTTATCGGGAACCCGAGGTCGCGGCAGATACAGTCTGGCTTTTGCCCGGGCAATGCCTGGGCATTCTGGTGCTGCGGGGGCAACTGTCCGTTAAAAACCCCGACGGCTCTGACATCCAGGCCGTGACGGCCGGCCTGGAAGCCTCGAACAGCGAACCCCTACCCATCGAACACTACGCCGAAATGCTGGCTGCAGTCGTTCAGGCCGCGCCACAGCCCGCTCCGTTTGCACCCACGCAAGCGGTACCTGCCGAAACCGGCACAGCCGCCGACCCGGAACGGGCTGCACTGCACCGGCAGCATGTACTGGATCGCATGGCCCGGGGGCTGAGCTGCACCGGCATGGACCTGGAACATGCCAATCTGGCCGGACTCACCCTGCACAACATCGACTTTTCCGGGGCTTTGCTGGCAGGCGCAAATTTTTCCGGCACACAACTGCATCATGTAATTTTCAACGATATCTTCATGCCGGGCGTCTCTTTCGACGGTGCCACCCTGCATGCCTGCCAGTTCATCAACACCAGCCTGCATCAGGCCTCTTTCAACGGCGCAGTGCTTGAACACTGTCAACTCGACCATGCCGACTGTTCCGAAGCGCACCTTGAAGATGCGCGTCTCGAGGCGTGCTCGCTGCCAGGCAGCACCTTCAGCAGTGCCTGGATGCAAGGCCTGCAGATGCTGCGCTGCGATGCCTCAAACGCCCAGTTCAACAGCGCCCACCTTGCCCAGGCAATCCTGAAGGAATCCTGTCTGGATAACGCCAACCTGACCGGAGCCCGCCTGGTGTCAACCCTGTTCAAAGACACCTCGCTGATCAGCGCCAATTTCAGCTTCTGTGATGCCACCCGTACCGTGCTTGACGAATGCAACCTGCAGGGCAGTCAGGCCAGCCAGGGGTCCAGCTTTTGCTTGGCTTCACTCAAAAATGCCACACTGAACCAGGTCAGCTGGATGGGGGCCTCGCTTGACGATGCCTGCCTTGACGGAATCCAGGCGGATCAGGCCGATTTTTCCAGCAGCACCCTGATCGGCACGCAACTGAATCAGGCCAGCCTGCAAGGTGCCTGTTTCGATCACGCCGACCTCACACGGGCCCGCCTGATTCATAGCAACATGATGCAAGCCTCGTTCATTGGCACCTGCCTGGCCGACGCGCAGCTCAATCACAGCAATCTGTATGCAGCAACCTTTATAGACAACATTCTGAACGGGTTGCAGCTTCAAGGGGCAGCCCTTGAAAAAACCAGCCTCGCCTTGCGCTTTTCACTTTGAACCCCGGAACCATTCCCATGTCTGCCTCACTGCATGAGCTCATTATCGATGGCACCATCGAAGGCGCCGACCTGCACAACGCCCATCTGGCAAACGCCGATCTTTCCGGCCTGCGCCTGCGCCAGGTTAATTTCCAGGGTGCTGACCTGAGCCATGCCAACCTCAGTGAAGCCGATTTTCAAGACTGCATTCTGACCCAGGCCGATCTTCGCGATGCCACACTGCTGGAAACCTCCTTCAGCGATTGCTCGCTGCAGGGTGCCCTTCTGGATCAGGCCAACCTGATGACCGCCACCTTCACACGCTGTTCGCTGGCTGACATTCAGGCTGAAAACGCCAACTGGTCCGCAGCAGAACTGGATACCTGCTCGCTTGACCATGCCAACCTGCAGGGCGGCAACTTCGAATGCTGCTCGCTGAAACAATGTTCGCTGGATCAGACCCGTTTCGAAAATGCACATCTTATGTACCTGATGGCTGTTTCATCGAACCTGAAAACGGCACGGTTCAATCAGAACAACATGAGCCAAGCCCTTTTTTCAGGGTCTGATCTGTCAGGCCATGCCTTTCAGGGCTGCGACCTGACACTCACCTTGTTCGACGGCGCCATTCTTGACAACACCGACTTCTCGGGTATGGAGCTTTCACAAACTATTTTCGCGGAAGCTTCGCTCAAAGGGGCCAATTTCAGCAATCTGCAGGCACAATCGGTGAGCTGGGCCATGGCCGACCTGACCGATGCCCGTTTCACTGACGCCAGAATAGAAATGTGCGAATTATCCATTGCCCGACTGGTGCGGGTGAACGCATCGAACATTCAGTTGTCTTACACACCCATGATCAACGCTGATGCAAGCCAGTCTGTCTGGGATCACGGGAAAATCCAGTTTTGCGACCTGTCACACGCAAAACTTGACCATGCAAGCCTGCGCAATACCGTGCTCTACCTGTGTGATATGGATAAAGTCAGCGAAGAAGGTACCCTCTGGACGGGCACCGAATTTTCCGAAGTCAACCGTACAGACCCCGAACGCCAGCAAACAGAAAACCGGAACGAGCCCTGGAACTGAACCCCTCGATGCATTGAACCGCACTCGCCCATTGAAACGGAACAACGTCATGTCGAACACCATTGTTGCCCTCAACGCTGCCAGAAACGAGCAAGGCAGCCAGATGATCTGTACCACCGTTGTTGGTCGGTCAGGCAAAGCCTTTCTGCTGGCTGACCCCATCTACACTCAAGCTCGACGAGCGATCAGTTGCCTGGTCGAACCCGAAGCCGGTGATACCGTGCTGCTGGCTGTGAACACACACCCCGCGCCGGCCTTCATTCTGGCCATCCTCACGCGCGCCCACGAACAGGGCGGGGCGGTTGTGCTGCCCGGCGGGTCAACCCTGCACGACACCCAGCAAGGTCTCACCCTGAAAACGCCCAACCTGCATCTAGCCTCGGAACACAGCACTCACCTGGAAAGCCCGCAACTGCACCTGCGCGCCGAATCAGCCGATGTTCAGGTCGGGCAGATTGAAACCCGTTCGGAATCCATCAACACCCATACCTCGACACTGACCTTGCAGGCCCGCACCGTCACGTCACAGGTGGGGCGCCTGATACAACGTGCAATCGATGTCTTCCGGCACACCGAAAAGCTTGATGAAACCCGTGCCGGACGTATGAAGATCAACGTGCAGGGGCATCACACCACACGCGCCGCACACGTTACAACACAGGCTGAAGGTTTCGTGAAAATCGACGGCCAACAAATCGATCTGGGGTAAACCATGTTTATTGCCACTATCCAGTCGGGTATGTCCTTTTGCTTTCCCGATGTCTGCAAAACGCCCGCACCACCCGCACCACCCGTACCCATACCTTATCCGAACACGGCACAAACCACGTTGGCCAATCCCACAGCCCTGAAAGTGCTTGTCAGCGGCTCACCCGCCCTGACAAAATCTTCCAAAATCAGTGTCAGCATGGGCGATATAACCGGGGTGGCAGGTGGCGTAAGCTCGGGATCCGTTGCCGGCCAGTGCGAATTCACTTCTGCAAGTTTCAAGGTGAAACTTCAGGGCAAACCTGCGGTGCGTCAGCTTGACATGACCAAATCAAACAAGAGCAACACTGTGGGCTCATTGCTGCAGCCCAGCCAGGCCAAAGTCAATGCCAACTGACCATCAGGGCTTCATTTCTTTCACGGGCCAACCGGTCTCATTCAGTTCAATGCGTTCGCCCGGATAATATTTGAACAGGGCCGAGCGTTCCTCGCCCTGGTATTTGTAGGTGACCCGGTACGGTTTTTCCGTGTACAGAACACGGGTTGTGGGCATGCAGGTGGTTTCAAGGTAAAACTGCTGGTCCGGCAAATACACACCGGGCTGTACAGGCGCCAGCAATTCCTTGGGTGGGTTGTCGGGAAACAGCAGTTTCATCAGGCCATCGCCCAGAATACCGCCCACCATGGAAAGAATGATGGTCAGGGGCAGTTTTTCAGGCCAGAAATGCTGGGCCACCGTACCCCCCAGGTAGGCCCCGGCCACCATGCCCGGACCAGCCAGCACACCCACACCAATACCTGCTGCAATGGTGGGATAAAACCATTTCTGGCTGGGCTCGCCATAGTTGCGGGTGAAATGGTAGCCCACCAGCCCCCCCAGCACACCGCCCAGCAAAGGCTGCCAATACTTGACAAGCCAGGGCTGGCTTTCGTATTGTCTCTGGGCCCTTTCACGGTCACTGACAATCGTTTGCCAGCACACGTTGGTTTTTTCGGTTTTTCTGAATACTTCCTGAGTAACGGCAAGCACCGCGACCGTGTTGTCGGGTTGGCCGGAAGCAGGCCTGGAAAGCCGCTGTGAAGCAGCGTGTAACTGCAACGGTGCAAGTGCTGCACAAGAACAGCAGAAAAACATTAATAAATAACGACAAGCCGCTGATTTTTCAGGAAAAAAAATTTTCTTACCAGCCAAGGGGCATTGTGGCATAAGCTATAATCCTGCGGGCTTGGCGGGCGTATGCCAGCCTTGCGGCTAGTGTATTTATTGGCCCTTTCAATTGCAACCACTCAACCTCATGTCAACACGTCTTTTGCCGCTTCTTGCAGTGCTGAGCCTCATGGTGGTTATGCAGGGTTGCGCCGCAGTGAATTCGGCCATGGGCGGTAACGACCAGAAAGAAGCCAAAGCCGAAGTCAGTTGGGATTACGCACGCGGTGCCATACAGATCGAACTGGTGGCCAACGCCGACATGAATGCCTATTTCAACCAGGCACACACCCTGGTTCTGGGCCTGTTCCAGATCGATGACGCCAAAACATTCATGCAACTGGTCAACGATCCAAAAACACTCACCCAGATGCTGGCCTCCGGCAATCCGGGCAAAGAAATACTTCAACTCGACCGCTACGTGGTCAGCCCCGACAAACGCACACTGCTCACCCTGGATCGCGTACAAGACGCAAAGTATCTGGGCGTTGTTGCCGGTTACTACAATTTCGATGCCCAGGGTGCATCACGTCTGTTCCGTATTCCGCTTAATATCCAGAAAGACGGCTGGGTGACCACCACATATACAGCGCGGCCCTCCAACCTGGCCATACGGCTTTTTCTGGGGCGCCAGCGTATCGTGAACGCCCAAAGCCTCACCTTCGACCCCGACAAAAAGCCTGACGTTGAAACCATACCCCTCGATATCAAAAACCCTGAAATCGAGCTCACCGACAAAGAACTGGGTACGGCCGACGAATCCTCAGGCGCCGCCATGAAACTCCGGCAATAAGGAAACCCACTGATGGAATTCAAAACAGGTAGCTTTTGGCACCAGGGCTTGTTTCTGCAGCCCCAACACTTCCAGCGCCTGGAATTGCACCAGCACTTTCTCAGAAAACCGCTCTTCGAAATGGCTCACCCGCACTTCTGGGGTGTGGGTCATCTGGAATTCGCGCCTGATTCCTTGTCGGCACGTTCTGTTGAAATCCGTTCCGCACGGTTACTGTTTCGCGATCGCACCTACATCGAATTTCCCGGCAATGCGGTCATCAGCCCGCGCTCCTTCGACAAAATCTGGAAAGACACCGATCAACCGCTTGATCTTTATCTGGGCCTGAAAAAGTTATCCACAGTCTCGCCCAATGTCACGATCACCGATTCATTCGCGGCGGCAGGTACTGCGTCCACCCGGTTTGCCTCTGAATCCGATGGTGAACCCACCCCCGATTTCCTGGGTGAAGGCCCCCTGGCCACCATCCCGGTGGTCATGCACGTTGTACGCATCTTTTTTGGTCCCGAACTGGAATCTCTTGACGACTACGACCTGATTCCGGTCGGGCGCCTCATGCGGGACAACGATATTGTCAAACTGAGCCACGACTGCATTCCTCCGTGCTACGCCATGGCGGGTTCCACGGTACTGCAGGAACTGCTGCGTGATGTCCGTGACGACCTTTCCGGACGCCTGCGCCAACTGGCCGAATACAAAGCCCCGCGTGAAATCCAGCGCCAGGAAACCGACCCCGATTACTTCATTCTGCTGCAGTCCCTGCAGGCATTGAACCGGTCGGTACCCTGGTTGAATCACCTGACCGAAACCGATCAGGTCCACCCCTGGGAAGCCTATGGTTTTCTGCGCAGTTGCGTGGGTGAAATCAGCACTTTTTCCGATACATTCGACACCAACGGACGACGCCGTGACGGCAACGATGAAGGCTTGCCCGGTTACGATCACCTGAACCCCTACGCGTGCTTCAGTGCTGCCCGTCGGGTCATCAACCAGCTGCTTACGGAAATCTCGGTGGGTCCGGAATTCCGGGTTACCCTGGAACCTGACGGCGACTATCTCACAGCCAGTGTACCCCTCGATTTCTTCGCCAGCCGCAACCGTTTTTACCTGGTGGTTCAAACCACATCGCGCAACGACTACAGCTCGGAAGACTTCGTTCACACGGCCCGTCTGGCTGCCCTCCAGGCCCTGCCCACCATGATCGCCCACGCCCTGCCCGGCATCGACATGATCGAAATCAGCACGCCTCCTCAAGGTCTGCCCCAACGCAGCGGGGCGCGGTATTACCGCATCGAGCAAATGAGTGCCGACTGGGAACAGGTTGAGCACAGTGGCGACATTGGCCTGTTCTGGCCCGATGCCCCGGCCGATGCGCGGGCACAACTGGTGATCCTGCGAGGCTGACAATGAAACTGCCCGACTACTTCATTCCGCTGATTGCTTTTGTGCGATCCCTTGAGCCCGAAAGCGTCTCCGCAGAACCCCAGGACATCGCCAATGACATCGACAGTCTCATTACCCAGGCACAGAATCTGGCCCTGAAAAACGGTCTGGCAATCGAGCGATTCCAGGAAGGACTTTTCCCGGTACTGGCCTGGGCCGATGAACACATTGCCAGCAAGCATCTTTGGTCTACAGAGCATGCCTGGCAACGTTTTTTGCTGCAACGCCGCTACTTCAGAACCGCCCTGGCAGGCCGCGAATTCTTCGACCGGCTCAGTCAGCTTGACGCCCGGGCGCACGATGTCCGCGAAGTCTATCTCATGTGCCTGTGCCTGGGCTTCCTGGGCCGTTACAGCATCACCCCCAATTCCGCTGAACTGACCAGCTTACGCATGGAACAGTATCAGCTCATTCGCGCTGCCAACAAAGGCACGGGTACTGACGACGCCGTTCTCTTTCCCAAGGCGTATGACGCCGTCCCGATCCAGTCATCCGGAATAAACAGGGTTATTCCGGCAAGAAAACGTTTATCCACAGCACGCATTCTGTTGTTTGTGCTGCCCCCCCTGATTCTGCTGATGGTCGCCCTCGGGCTGCATGCGGAACTGACCGAGTCCGTTGAACTGTTCCGCGAAAAATTCAAACTATGAAAGCGTTTCTCACTTTCCTGCTCTGGTGTGTGGTACTGGTTGCCCTGGGCATCTTCAGTTGGGGGCTGGCCCTGTATCTGGCCTGGCCTCTATGGGGGGGGCTCACCTTCTTCTTCGGCATCATCGGCTTGTATTTCGGTATCAGGCTGGCACGACGTCTATGGCTCATTTCCCGCTCACGGGTGAAGTTGGCTGCATCTGAAAAAGCAGGGCGTGCACAGCACGCCGACACCTCTGGCCACCTGAACGACATCACACTCAAGTGGAAAGAAGCCATACGCACGCTGCGCGAATCCAGTTTGCGTCGTTTCGGCAACCCGGTCTACGCCTTACCCTGGTTCATGGTGGTGGGTGAACCCGGTGCAGGAAAAACCTCTGCAATCACCCGCTCACGACTTGCATCGCTGAACAAAAGCGTCAGCCAGTTCGACCCGATCACCACCACACTCAATTGCGACTGGTGGTTTTTCAATCGTGCCGTGGTCATTGACACCGCAGGTCGCTATGTTTCCCCCTCGGGCACCCCTGAAGACCAGGCTGAATGGGAACGCATGCTGGAGCTGCTGGCCAAGTACCGTTCCCGCGAAGGCCTGAACGGACTGGTGCTGGCCATTGATGCGCACGATCTGCTCAATCCGTCCGACGACACGCTCGAACGTCGCGGCCATGTCATCCGTGAACGTATCGATCAACTGATACGTTTGTTCGACAAACGCTTCCCGATTTTCATTCTGGTCACCCAATGCGATTCTGTCTTTGGTTTTGATGCCTGGGCAAATGCGCTGCCACCCGAAGCGCTCAGCCAGGCCATGGGCTATACCGGCCCGCTGGAACAGGGCGATGAAGCCGAATCCCGTTTCCTGACCAACGCCTTCGATCATATTGGCAACCGGTTACGCAGCATACGCCTCGACATGGGTGTCAAGGGTGTCGACCTGAATCCCGAACTGCTGCTGTTCCCGTCCGAACTCGACCGGCTCCGCCCAGGCTTGCAACGATTCCTGACAGCCGGCATGGGTAATAACCCCTACCTTGAACAACCCATGCTCAGGGGTATCTTCCTGAGCAGTGCCTGCCAGACCGGTGCCACCGAACCGAATGCCCTGTCGCACCTGATCAAAACCACCCGCACAACAACCCCGGCAGAAAAGGGCCTGTTCCTGCACGACTTCTTCGAGCGGGTTCTGCCGGCCGACCGCTGGAATACACTGCCAACAATCATCGTTGACCGCTGGCGTCAGGCCACACGCAACCTGGCTGCCATTGTATGGGTCAGCCTGTTTGCCACCGCGTTGGTGTTTCTGCTGGTTTCCTTCTACCAGACACGTGGCAGCCTGCGTGAAATCGAGTCGCGCTATCCCAGCCTGGCACTGACCGAAAACGGCAAGCCTGAAGATCTTATCTACACGCTGTACAAGGCACTGAACCTCACTGATTTCATTCTTGAACGTGAAAAGGCATGGCAAACACGCTGGCTGGCCTTCAGCCCTGAAATCACACGCCTTGAACAAGACATCAAGGACGAATACGTCAAGGGCTATCAGCGTTTTCTTGCCACTAACAACTACAACGACCTGTTCCCGAAAATCCTTGCACGTGAAACCGGTAGTCCACTGTATGCCAGTACCATCCTGGGCATGGTCAGGAACATCAATGTTTCTCAGGCTCGCATCAACGGCGCCGATTACGACCAACTGCTGGCCATGCCCCAGTTCCCGGCGGAAATCGCTCACGAACTGCAACCCGGTCTGCCACCGGAAATCGTCAATTCAACACATCGCATGATCGTGGCCTACAAGGCCTGGAGCAAGCCGGATGATCCTGTGTTACGCGCCAACATGGAACGCGACCGCGAAACGCTTGCACGTATCGTGATGCAATCCCCCCATCTGGAATGGTTGTTGCCCTGGGCCAATCAGTTGCCCAGTCTGAAACCGGTCACGCTGCGCGAATTCTGGTTGCCCGGTTCACAAGGCAAAAACGAAGGCATGATCGAACCATCCCTGACCCGCCAGGGTGAACACGTGCTGAACAGCTTCCTGCAGGAACTGGGCCAGGCCTTCAACTTCTCGCCCGAGTTCCAGATCAAACGAGGCGCCTTCGAGGCCTGGTACCAGGCTGAACGCATCAACACCTGGAAAAGCTTTGCCTGGTCATTCAACAACGGCGAACAACTGCTGGCCAATGAACCGGCCTGGCGCGACATGCTTACCCGCATCGATACCTCGTCCAGTCCTTACTACCGTTTCTTCGAACGCCTGAAAGACGAATTTTCCGGCCTGCGCAGCGATCAACTTCCCAACTGGCTGCTGTTTGCCCGCGACTTCAGTGCCATGCGGCGCGTTGCGGCCTCTCAGAACACCTTCGACAAGGCTGGTGCCGTTGCCGGTACCATCAATACAGTAGGTGAACGCATCATTCGACAAACCGTTGATCAGCGTGCATTCACATCAGGCGACACAATCCAGAGCACCATCAAAGGCGTTCAGGCCTACGGCGACTTCATGCGCAGTTTCGATTCTGCCGCATCGGAAGCGCTTGCCGGTGACGGCCAAGCCTACCAGTTGGCCTCCGATTATTTCGCGATCAGCAGCAATCCCGAGGTCAAGACTTCAGTGCTTCAGAACACTCAGGATGCGCTCGATGTTTTCAGAAAGACATCCGGCTATAACAGTCCAGACGACCAGGTGATCTGGCAACTGGTCGGCGGGCCGCTGCAGCTGCTCACCCGCTACAGCCTTGAACAGGCTTCATGCAGCGTACAGAAAGAATGGGAGCGTTCGGTCTTGTGGAAAACCCAGATGGCCGTCAGCCCGCGTGAAATCAATGATCAGCTGTTCGGCGACAAAGGCTCGGTCTGGGCTTTTGCCGACGGCCCGGCCAAACCCTTCGTCCAGCAGAAGTCCACCGGATTCTCGGCCGTACGCAAACAAGACTACACCTTCCCATTCAGCACAGGTTTCATACCCTTCCTGAATACCTCGGTCGATACACGGGTTGAAGCCGTTGTGAAATCACAACTGGCCGAAGCATCCATGGGTAAAAGTGCCAACCTGCTCATTTCAGCCCGCCCCATCGGCGTGAATCCGGGCGCAAAAGCCAAACCCTACTCGGTCAATCTCAGCATCCAGTGTGCCCAGGAAGAGCTCACGCTCGACAACTTCAACATGGAAACCACGACCAGCTTCAACTGGTCACCTGACCAATGCGGCGATGTCACGCTGCAAATACGCATCGACAACATGCTGCTGACGCGCCGTTACCCCGGCCCGATGGGCATGGCACGGTTTGTCGGCGAATTCATCGATGGTGAGCGCATTTTCACACCCGACGACTTTCCCCAGGCGCGTGAACGACTTGACGAACTGAATGTACAGACATTGCATGTGCGCTACGACTTCGTGGGCCAGGAAGCACTGCTGAACATGGCCGACCATCTTGACTACCTTGCAGAAACGTCAACACCATCACTTTCGGCCACGCCGTCACGTTTGCAGGTCAAAATCCCCGAACGCGTCGGGCAATGCTGGACAGAAGGCATTCCCGATCAGCCCGTGACACCCATGCCGCTGTACATACGGCAGCGAGCCAAACAAATCATCGAGGCTCCGCCACCTCCGCCTGAACCCGCCTGGGTAAGCAGTGTGGCACCCGCACCTGAGCCACCTCCGCAACCCGAACGCACGCATCGGGTAAAAGACGGCGAAACGCTGTATTCGCTGGCGCGGCGCTACGGTACAACCATCGAGGCACTACAGAAACTGAATCATCTGAAAAATACAGATCTCATTGTGACGGGGCATATTCTGAAGATACCGCCGGCACAATGAAAAACGCGAAGCAGTCACACGCACCTTTCTTGCCTTTCTGGTCCATCCAGCCCCACTGGGGCAAAGGGTCATGAAGAATGTACTGAAATATTTCACGATTGACAGGGTCAAGCGCAGTAGGCAAGAATCTTTTGAAGTTGAATGAAACTTTTTTCACCGTACGCCGTCTCATACGAAAACGGTAAAACACCAGGAGAAACATCATGGCAGGCGAGGGTTCCGTTGCACCCAAAGAAAGGGTAAACATCACATATAAACCGGCAACCGGTGATGCTCAGGCCGAGGTCGAGCTTCCACTGAAGCTGCTCATCCTGGGTGATTTCACCCAACGGCCCGATGACCGCAGCGTCGAAGACCGGGCACCCATCAATGTCGACAAAGACAACTACAACGATGTTCTCAAAGCCCAGAATCTTGCACTCGACCTGTCGGTTCCAAACCGGCTGGAACCCGGTTCCGAAGACAATCTGGCCGTCAACCTGAAGTTCCAGTCCCTGGCCGATTTTCAGCCCGACAACATTGTTGAAAACGTTCCTGAACTGCGCGACATCGTTGCGCTGCGTGGCGCCCTCAAGGCACTCAAAGGCCCGCTGGGCAATATCCCCGATTTCCGCAAAAAACTGCAGGCGCTTGTACAAGACGAAGAAACACGCGCCCGTCTGCTGAAAGAACTGGGTATCGAAGACAAATAACACCACGCACTTCAGGGGAACCACACCATGACCGAACAAGCCAAACAGGAAGCCGCCGTTGCGGCAGAATCCGGCAGTACATCACTCATCGATCAGTTGCTCGAAACCACCAAGGTGCGTCCGGGCGATGAATCCTACGCAATCACCCGTCAGGGCATACAAACCTTCATTTCATCGCTGCTCGACCCATCGCGCACCATTGATCGCATCACGGCTTCGCTGGCCGACGACATGATCGCCGAACTCGATAAAAAGCTGTGCCGTCAGGTTGATGAAATTCTGCACCACCCTGATTTCCAGCGTCTGGAATCAGCCTGGCGCTCGCTCAAGTTTCTGGTTGATCGCACCAACTTTCGCGAAAACATCAAACTTGAAATCATGAACGTCAGTAAAGACGATCTGCTCAGTGATTTCGAAGATTCTCCGGAAGTCACCAAATCGGGGCTTTACAAAAACTGCTACACCGCTGAATTCGGACAATTCGGCGGCCAGCCCTACGGTGCCATTGTGGCCAACTATGAATTTGGTCCGGGCTCCTCCGATGTCAAACTGCTGCAGTATTGCGCCAGTGTGTCATCCATGTCCCACGCCCCGTTCATTGCGGCTGCAGGTGCACACTTCTTTGGTCTCGAAAACTTTTCCAAGCTTCCCGATCTCAAAGACCTGTCCTCCATCTTTGAAATGCCCCAGTACACCAAGTGGAACGGTTTCCGCGAAAGCGAAGACGCCCGCAACGTCGGTCTGGTACTGCCCCATTTCCTGTTGCGTACCCCGTACGGCAACAACACCACACCCTCCAAGAAATTCAACTACGAAGAAGACGTCTCAAACGGTCACAACAACTTCCTGTGGGGTAACGCTGCCTTTGCCTTCGCTTCACGGCTCACAGCCAGTTTTGCCGACTACCGCTGGTGTGCCAACATCATTGGCCCGCAGGGTGGCGGTACGGTGGGTGATCTGCCCATCTACAACTTCGAAGCCATGGGTGAAATCCAGACAAAAATCCCCACCGAAGTGCTTATTTCCGAACGGCGTGAATTCGAGCTGGCCGAACAGGGCTTCATTGGTCTGGCCATGCGCAAAAACAGCGACAACGCCGCCTTTTTCTCGGCCAATTCCTGCCAGAAACCCAAGTTCTTCGGCAATACCAAAGAAGGCAAGGAAGCCGAAACCAACTACAAGCTGGGTACCCAGCTGCCCTACATTTTTGTGGTCAGCCGCCTGGCACACTACATCAAGGTACTGCAGCGCGAAAACATCGGTACCTGGAAAGAACGTGCGGACCTCGAAGGAGAACTCAACAACTGGGTCCGTCAATATGTAGCCGACATGGATGCCCCTGGTCCCGAAGTACGCAGTCGACGTCCTCTGCGCATGGCGCAGATCAACGTCGAAGACGTTGAAGGCGATCCAGGCTGGTACCGTGTCTCTATGCTGGTGCGCCCGCACTTCAAATACATGGGTGCATCATTCACGTTGTCACTGGTCGGCAAGCTCGACAAAAAATAAGGTCGAAGCAAGCCTGTTTTAACCGCCCCATAAACGGCATTCTCCAGGAGATCAAAAATGCCAATGCCAGGTTACCTGACCCTCACCGGTCAAACGCAAGGAAAGATCGACGGCAGCTGCACCATCCAGGGTCACGAGGACACCATCCTCGTTCAGGCTGTGGATCACACCATCGAAATTCCAAAGTCCATTCAAACAGGCTTGCCGACCGGAAAACGTATTCACGGTCCGCTCACCATCACCAAGGAAATCGACAAGTCATCGCCCAAGCTGTTCCAGGCACTAACTTCCGGCGAACAGCTCACCAGCGCCAAGCTCGAGTACTACCGCATTTCCCCGCAGGGCAAGGAAGAGCTCTACTACACCGTGGAAATCAAGAACGCCATCATCACCTCCATGCACAAGTACGTTCCAATGTGCCTGGATCCGGCCAACAAATCCATGGGCCACATGGAGGCTGTTTCGTTCACCTACGAAACCATCATCGAAACGTTCACACCTGACGGTATCGAAGCTGAAGACTCCTGGAATTCTCCGAAGTCGTAAGCAGCCCCCAAAAACCGCCTGTTCACTGAGCAGGCGGTTTTTTTCTGTGCCTGGCTTGCCTGTTTCACACAATGCGGCCAAGATCGGGCTTGCGTGTCCGCAATCAAAGGATCGTCTGCGTCCACACGGTATGCCAGTACCTGCCACGCCGGCATCTGAAGTTCACCAATTCAATAAAAACGGGGAAAACAATGCAAATCGTCGAGTTCAAGTCGCTGGTCGACCGCCTGAACCCAACCTGCCGCGATGCACTTGAAAACGCTGCAGGGCTCTGCCTGAACCGCACCCACTACGAAATCACCATCGAACACATGCTGGTGCGTTTGGTCGAAGATCCCCGTTCCGATGTTCAGCTCATTTTGCGCCAGGTGGGTATTGATCCCGGGCGCTTCCAGCGTGCGCTGGAGCAATCCATCGAAACGTTCAAAAGCGGCAACAGCGGCCGTCCCCAGTTTTCACCCTTGCTGCCCGACCTGTTCGCCGATGCCTGGATGATCGCCTCCGTCGATCTGTACGAAGGCACGATCCGTTCAGGTGCCGTGCTGGCAGCCTTCGTGGCACGTGCCTCGTTTTATGCCAGTGGCACCTACGCGGCATTGCTTGCCGAACTCGACAAAAACAAAACCGTCAACCTGCTCGGTCAGGTGGCACCGTCATCACGTGAATCCGCCGAAGCCACCGGCATGAGCACAGGCGGCAACGGCAGCCCCGGCCTTCAACCCGGTGCCAACGCCCAGGGCGGCACCGCCATTGAACGTTTCTGCGAAGACTTCACCGCCAAAGCCCGGGCCGGCAAAATCGATCCCGTCTTCGGACGCGATGCGGAAATCCGCCAGATGGTCGATATTCTGGCGCGCCGGCGCAAGAACAATCCCATCTGCGTGGGCGACCCCGGCGTAGGGAAAACAGCCGTTATCGAGGGCCTGGCCGTACGCATTATCGAAGGTGATGTACCCGATATCCTGCAGGGTGTCACCATCCTGGGCCTCGACATGGGCGCCCTGGAAGCAGGGGCGGGCGTCAAAGGTGAATTTGAAAACCGTCTGCGCAATGTGATTACGGAAATCAAATCCTCGGCAACCCCCATCATTTTATTCATCGATGAAGCGCACACACTCATCGGAGCAGGGGGTTCGGCCGGCACCAACGATGCCGCCAACCTGCTCAAACCTGCACTGGCCCGGGGTGAGTTGCGCACCATCGCCGCAACCACCTGGGGCGAATACAAGAAATACTTCGAAAAAGACGCGGCATTGGCACGCCGTTTCGAACTGGTCAAGCTCGACGAGCCCTCGGTTCGCATGGCTGTTGAAATCCTGCGGGGCCTTAAAGAACGCTACGAACAGGTCCACAATGTCATCATCCGTGAAGATGCCCTGACTGCTGCTGCCGAACTTTCGAACCGCTACATCACCGGACGTCAATTGCCGGACAAAGCCATCGACCTGCTCGACACCGCCTGCGCACGAATCAAGGTCAATCTGTCATCCAAGCCCGATTTCATCGAAGACCGCGAACGCAAACTACTCATGCTGGAACGCGAGAAAAAAGGGCTGCTGCGCGATCAGGAAAACCGGGTTGAAATCGACACGGCACGCCTGCAGGAAATCGATACAGAAAGCGCCAAAATCCAGCAGGAACTCGACAACCTGCGCACGCAGTATCAAGAACAGCACGATGCGGCCCATGCCGTGCTCGAACTGCGCCAGGAACGTCTGGCAGCGCGTAACACAGCCACAAACAACACCACAACAGCTGCGGTCTCTGCCAATCCAACTGAGGTCGCAGAAGCCTCCATAACGCCCGGCACACCACACGCTCCGGAAGCTACGCCAGCCGCTGTAAGTACACCAGACCCCGCTTCTGCCGCGCGCACGCCCGAAACCATTGAAACGGATCTGATTCAAGCCGAACGGCACTTTGCGGCGGTACAGGCAAACGACAAACTGATTTTTATCGATGTCTCGCCCGACACCGTTGCAAAAGTCGTGTCTGACCGCACCGGTATTCCACTGGGCAAAATGATGCGTGACCAGGCCGCCAGCGCACTGAGTCTTGAAGCATCCATCGGTGAACGCATCAAAGGGCAGGACTACGCGCTTGCCACCATCGCTGAAGTCCTCAAATCCGCCCGTTCAGGCCTGCGTGAACCCAACCAGCCCATGGGCATTTTCCTGTTGGTCGGTCCTTCCGGCACGGGCAAGACAGAAACTGCACTGACCGTGGCAGACATCATGTTTGGTGGCGAACAATCGGTCGTCAGCATCAACATGAGCGAATTCCAGGAGAAACACACCGTCAGCCGTCTGGTCGGTTCGCCCCCGGGTTACGTGGGCTACGGCGAAGGCGGGGTACTGACGGAAGCGGTGCGGCAACGCCCCTATTCCGTCGTGTTGCTCGATGAAGTAGAGAAAGCCCACCTCGATGTCGTCAATCTGTTCTACCAGGTATTCGACAAAGGCGTGTTGTCCGATGGCGAGGGGCGCGAGATCAATTTCCGTAATACCGTTGTGTTCCTCACCTCGAACCTAGCGCTTGATCTGATCACCGAACTGTGTGCATCCGACGAACCGCCCCCACTTGACGCCATACAAACGGCCATCCGGCCTATCCTGTCCAATCATTTCAAGCCCGCCCTGCTGGCACGCATGACCGTTGTCCCCTTCCTCACACTGAAAGGCGATGCACTGCGCGGCATCGTGAAACTCAAACTGCAGAAACTGGTCAAGCGCATGCAGGAAAGCAATCGTATTGCGCTGCACATTGACGACGCTGTTATTGACACGATCACAGCACGTTGCACGGAAGTGGACACAGGTGCTCGCAATATCGACTTCATTCTGCGCGGGTCCGTACTGCCCATGTTGTCAAATACCCTGCTGGCTCACATGGCGGAAGGCGCCACGTTTTCCACAGCGCGCCTGAGTGTCGATGAATCAGGGCAGTTCACGGCCACCTTCAGCTGATCGGAGAAACCACATGAGCACTCCTGTTGCATGGTTCATCACGGTCGAAGACACCCACACGCCCGCAAGCCGGGCCGCCGGGCAGCTGGGGCCCTACGGGCTGACAGTCAAGGGCCAGCGATGGCCCGAAAACCAGTCTCTGGGCTGGCTGGTCTCAGCCCAGGAAGCCGCCTCAGCACAGGCGGGTGTCGTTGTGGTGGCGGTTTCTGCAGTGCAGTGGGCAAACCCTGAACTGCGCCGCAGTCTCGCCTTGTTTCGCCTGGCATTACAAACCCTTCGACAACGCTGGATCAACGGCTTCATTCTGCTCACCGGCGATTCATCAAAGGCAGCCACTGACCAACCCGACACAACCACATTCACCACACTGCTGAACGACTGGACACCCCTTGAAGGCTCAACGTGGCCTGCCAGGGTGGTTGCGCGTGCCCATGCTCCGGTCGCACCCAAGTGGCCTGTACGCCTGAATCTGCATGGCCACGAGCGCCTGGGCGTATGGCTGGAAACCCACCCGGTTCCCTTGGAA
This sequence comes from Alcaligenaceae bacterium, assembly GCA_012727555.1. Taxonomy (GTDB): domain Bacteria; phylum Pseudomonadota; class Gammaproteobacteria; order Burkholderiales; family Burkholderiaceae_B; genus JAAYGT01. The sequence goes on from JAAYGT010000154.1 coordinate 33,996, forward strand.
AGCAGCCGTGGTGCTCTGGTGGGTGTCAGCGGCAACCAGGCAAGCATCGGTTTTCACGCGGTGGGGCCCAAAGGCCGACTGCCTGACCGCAGCATCAATGAATATGAACTCAAGGGCCTGCAATTCCAGGCTGGTAACCACGACTTCACCGCCTGGGCATTGCAAAATCCTCTGGCACCTGATCAAAGCTACTTCGTACGCCTTGATGGCGAACCCGATTTTCTGGCCGTTGGTTCCTTGCCGGAAGGCAGTCCCGATGACGTCAGCCTGATCGCACTGCGCTGACCCTCCTGATACCCATGACTCACGACATAACCGCTTTACTGGCCCCCATCGGTACCGATACCATCGCCGGCACCGATGCCCGTGATACTGAAACCTACGAAACCGTTGCCGCTGAAATGGAAAAACTGACCAGTCTTTCCGGTAATGGCCCGGTCGACTGGGGCAAAGTGGCACAGCTTGGTGAAACGATACTCACCACACAGAGCAAAGACTTCATGATGGCTGCCTGGCTATCCGAAGCCTGGTTGCAACGTGAGGGCCTGTCTGGTTTGTCTGCCGGGTTGCAACTGCATGCCGGCCTGGTGCATCAGTATTGGGAAACAGGCTTTCCTTCACTTAAACGCATACGGGGTCGCCGCAATGCGCTGCAATGGTGGCTTGATCGCGTTGCGCAATGGCTGGAAAACCATCAACCGGATCCTGTCCCGGCCTCCGAGCATCAGGTGCTGGTCAAGGCAGTTACAGATCTGGATACCGGTCTTGCCGAAAAAGATCCTGAATCGCCGCCCCTGGCCGGCTTGATCCGGCAAATCAAGGCGCTCGATGTTCTGGCTTCACCTGAACTGGCTGTTGAAACGCCTGCCAACACCACAACGGGCCTTGACCCGCAGGAAACAGACCCCGCATCTGCAGCATTCACGGCCTCGGGGCCAGGTGCAGAACACACTGGCGCAACACCCGCACAGGCGGTACCAAGTTCCAACCAGCATGCCAACCCGGGCGTAACGAATTCCGGTCAAAACCCTTCTGCGGCATCAAACACGGCCGTATCTGGCGCGGCTGCAGGATCAATCAAAAACACGTCGGCCGCACACAGTTCCATTCCCCAGAACACCCTCACACTGGCAACAGTACCCGCAACGGTCACCGACGTCATCAAGGCACTGGAACCGGCTGCACATTATCTGGGACAAATCGGCACTGCGCTGCGGGGTATCGACCGCCTCAACCCGCTGGTGATTGAAATAAGCCGGTTTGCGGCGCGCTGCACACTAACCAGCCTTCCACCTGCCCAGGGGGCTGCAACGTCGCTGGTAGCGCCTCCTGTACCGATTCTCGATGCATTCTCGCGCATTGCACAGTCCGATAACCCGGAAGGCCTGATTGAATTTTGTGAATCACGTATTTCAGCCTTTCCATTCTGGCTGGACCTGGACCATGAATCAGCCCGGGGGTTCAGTTTGCTGGGCGATCAGGGCGCCGCAATGCGACGCGCAGTCATCAAGAATGCTCTAACCTTCACAGAACGCTTGCCAGGTGTGGAAAACCTGTGTTTTTCAGATGGAACACCTTTTGCAAGCGAAGCCACCTTGCGCTGGCTGGAAAAATGCCGGGCCGAAACCCGGGGCGGGACGGTTTCCACTGACCCGTTCGACCTCACTTGCCAAAAAGCCTCCGAATCCCTGGAGGCAGGACATCACGATGAAGCCTTCACAGCCTGGCAGCACCTGATCAGTCACACATCATCGGCACGGAACCGCTTCCGTGCACGGCTGGAACTGGTTGAGCTGTTGTTATCCACACGCAGTGCGGTGAACGCACTTCCCTTTATTGATCCATTGATCAACGAATGTGTTGAACGCGATCTGGCTGGCTGGGAACCCGATCTGGCAACCCACGCCTGGCAACTGAAGGTCAGGGCCGTACGCACGGCTTTGAACGGCCTGGAAGCCGCGCCTGCACAAGCAGATACACAGCGTATTCAAGCCTTAAAAAACGAACTGGAACATGCCCTGGGCCAGTTGTCGCAACTCGATTTCAGCGAAGCCGCCCGGCTTTCCTGAGCTTCGATTCCAGCGCTTGACAAGCCAGCAATGCGGTTGTTTGGTTGAACAGGGCGCCTGTCTGGCAGCCTGTTGCGCTCTAATGTTCGATTGCCAGGTGTCTTACTTCACTTTTCAGGTTTGCCATGCATGACCATGATGGTCTGCTGCATGAGCGCGCTCAGTGACTCCTTGCCTCCCTGAACAGACAAGATTTCGGCCTGCGTAATGATCAGCGTGCGTCCCGAACGCAGCACTTTGCCGCGTGCGATCAGTTTTTCGCCCTGAGAAGGCGCCATCATGTTGATTTTGTACTCCACGGTCAGTACCGAAGCATCCGCTGGAACGAGTGTCATGGCGGCAAAACCAGCCGCTGAATCGGCAATCATGCCCACAATGCCACCATGCACATAGCCGTGCTGCTGTTCAACGCCCTGCCAATGGGGCAAGTGAATTTCCACCAGACCCGCCTCAACAACCTCCAGAGAAGCCTGTATCAGTTTCATGGCGGACTGGCGTTCAAAACTGCTGCGTACGTAATGGGCAAACTGGGGGTTGCGAACGGTGATCATGAGACATCCTTTGCAGAAAACGAAGCAAAAAAACGGCGGGTTGAAAGCGTTATATCCGTCCGAAGTGAGGACACATTTCGCTGTTTTACCTCAAAAATTTTGCAAGTTGTAAAAAAACGGCCTGTGGATAACCTCTATGAAGTTATCCCGTGCACAGTGTGTGGATGTTTTGAGGATAAGACTGTATCTGATCACATTGCTGAAAGTTGTCCAATTTCTGTCAGGCTAAACCCCCCTGAGTAGTCCCCAACCAAATTAATCATAAGCTTTTGTTTTTATTAAAAATTTTAAGTTGTTCAAGTTATCCACAGGTACCCATCATTATTAGTCTTTATAAATAAGAATGTTGTTATAAAACCGGGGCAGGGCATTTCCAAGCTGACAAGCTGGCCCTGAAGCTGCAAATTCTGTGACTACAAGACACCGCAACAAACCCGCTGCACTGATCAATCCGTTTTGATAAACCATCTGGATAAAACAACCACCGTTTTGAACAATCCCGATCGCGTATGAAAAATTTCTGTGCATCAGTGTAGACAAACAGCGGGATCAATAACCCCACGGTCGAAACCTGTCTTGCCATGGGGTGTTTTTGTAAAGAAGGTGCTGCAAATCTCACGAATTCTCTGGCGATTGATGCAATAACCTGCGAGCCAGAACCCCGATAAACACTATTTTGTATTTTTATGTAACTGAACAACGATGATCAGCTGTGGATAACCTCTATGAAGCAGAAAAGTGGACAGTGTGTGGATCAACCGTGGATAACTGACGATTCAGAGGAAGAGCAAAAACTTGTTCCCAATCGATCCTTTGTAAAAACCAGGCTTGCCCACGTCAAAAATCTTCGCTAACTTATTGATTTGTTTGGTGTGTATAAGGTTGTTAAGGTTATCCACACCCACCCACCATCAGTTATCGTTTTATATAAAAGTAAAAGAACAACCTGGAAAGAAGACCCGCTCGCCCACCTTCCAAGACCACACCAACTCTCCAGGTGTCTTCACGAATTTGTGCGTGCTACACTGCGTTGGCACTGAGGAAAAAGACAAACCCCGGTACTGCAAACCCGTATGTTTTTTCACATTGTTGTTTGTTTTCAATAGGCTGGCAGGGGCGGTCAGGCTATGTGAAACCTACAATCGTAAAAAAGCCCCTGACAACAGGGGCTTCAGAAAATCTGGTTTTTCAGTATCTGAACACTGTTTCGTAAGCTCAAACCCGACCCAAGCGGGCCAATGCTTCGTTCAGTGTCTGGTCTTTCTTTGCGAAGCAAAAACGTATGATCTTGTAGTTCTGGTCAAATTGTTCGGGCTGTGCATAAAACGCCGATACAGGAATCACCGTGACACCATGTTCTTTGGTCAACCACTGTGCAAATTCGCCTTGTGGCAGATCTGAAATTTCGCTGTAGTCAGCCAGCAGGAAAAAGGTACCTTCACTTTTCATGGGTTTGAAACGTGTTTCTTTTAAACCATTGAACAAAAGGTCATGTTTTTGCTGGTAGAAAGCCGGTAGCGCCTGATAGGGATCAGGTTGATCCGCATAAACAGCCAAACCTACTTGCATTGGGCTTGGCACCGTAAAAACGGTGAACTGGTGAACTTTACGAACCTCGCGCGTCAAGTGGGCAGGAGCGCAGACATAACCAATTTTCCATCCGGTAATGTTGTATGTCTTGCCAAACGAAAAAATTACGACTGAATGCTGGGCCAGCAGGGGGCGTGATGCCATGCTCAGGTGTTTCCGACCATCCAGTACGATATGTTCATACACTTCGTCCGACAACAGAATGACACCTGTCTCCTGAACAATTTGTTCCAGTGCATCCAGGTCATCTTCTTGCAGGTTGATACCGGTTGGATTATTTGGGAAATTGATGATCAACATGCGTGTTTTCGGTGTAATCGCACGTCGTACTTTGTCCCAGTCCACTGAAAATTTTGGAACCGTTTCTGTTGGTGGATTCATTGAAACGACGATCGTTTTTCCACCAGCCAGTTCAATAGCTGGAACATACAAGTCGTAAAAGGGTTCGATCACCACGACTTCGTCATCCCGGTGTACAAACGCCTGGATGCTTGCCATGAGTGCTTCAGTAGCTCCGCTGGTCACGGTGACTTCTGTATCCGGGTTGTACCGGTGACCATACAGGTTATGAACTTTCCTGGAAATTGTCTCGCGTAATGCAGGTACGCCGGGCATCGCTGGATACTGATTGTGGCCATCTCGCATAGCCTTGTTCACCAGATCAAGCAGGTTTTCGTCTGGATTGAAATCCGGGAAGCCCTGACCAAGGTTGATCGCGTTGTGATCCAGAGCCAGCTGGCTCATCACGGTGAAGATAGTGGTGCCTACATTAGGCAGTTTCGAAGTAATTGTCATGATTTTTCAGCGTAGTAAAAAGGCGGTTGTATCTTGGCGGCAAGTTTTCAAGGTATGTAGCATTTACTGTGTTTGACTGTGAAAAAAAACCCACACTTGGTGAAATAAATGTTTGATTATGTGTTCAGGCATGGGTAATCTTCTGGACTGCAGTCGTAATCAAGCGGTACGCAAGTTTCGTGGTTAGTACTCTACAAGCCCTTTGGCCATTGGTCGATCAGGCCTTGTGAATCTGGTTCGGTTCAGCGTCCTTGGTTAATTGCATTTTCATTAATTTTCAGGATGCTCTATCAAATGGCACAAAAAGGTAAAGTCAAGTGGTTCAACGCCGATAAGGGATTTGGTTTCATTACACCCGATGCTGGTGGCGCTGATGTTTTCGCCCACTTCTCCGCCATCGAAGGCCGTGGTTACCGCAGCCTTAACGAAGGTCAGGAAGTTGAGTTCGAAGTCAAAGACGGTCCTAAAGGTCCTCAGGCTGCGGAAATCCGCCCCTTGTAACCTTGCTTCAAACCTGCTTTCAGGAAAATAAAGCCCCGCTAAGCGGGGCTTTATTTTTTCACAAATTACACACTTATTGTGCACAGGTTTATCCACAGACTTGATTCTTTCTGAACCGGAAATGTTTCACGTGGAACATTATGTGCATAAAAGCATTCATGATCATTCATTCCAGTGCTTTTCATCGATCATGTGCTTGATATCTTCATCAGAATCAAACCAGAAACAATCAGAACGGCAGCTGTCAGTCGTAGTGGTGTAATTGATTCCCCTAAAAAGGTAATACCAACGATGAAGGCTCCAATCGCACCGATACCAGTCCAAATTGTGTACGCTGTTCCCAGGGGCAAGACACGCACAGCGAGCGCCAGAAGCCAAAAGCTTCCAATCATTGCTGTCAGAGTAATCAGTGTTGGTGTTAGTCGGCTGAAACCATCGGACTCTTTCATGAAAGACGCCCAGACAATTTCAAGAACACCTGCAACAGCGAGATAGATCCAAGCCATATCAGGCTCTCCTTTGAAAGCCCAGGCCGTCCTGGATTGAAAACCCCGAGAGGGGAGAGGTCGTCCTCTTGAAAATGAAGTTATCCCTATGGGAGTCACCATAATAGCAAATTCTGTGTTCAGGTTGGTTTGCGAGATTACCTCGGAGTGGCTGTTATCCCCAGAAAAGAAACCTGTTTGCAGGTGATCAGAGACTTTGACTTTTTGATATCAAAAAATGGAAATTTTCCTTATTTATTAAACTCTTAAGCTTTTTGAACAGAGGTTGCCGCACACCCGGTCTACATTGGAAAACTGTGATCAACGAGCCTTGCTATTCACAAAGTTATCCACAGGGTGAATTGCATTTTATTGCCATGGTCGATCTCACTGGATATTCAACCCTTAAGTTTCACGTGAAACAAAAAAACTTATGTTCCAAAAGGTAACACGGCCATTAACTTGTTGATGCCCTGCGTGCCTTCGCTTTATGTTTGGCGAAGGAATGTCTGCAACGCAATATTCCGGAATACTCTTCCTGAACTGGCAGCCTGTCGGCCTTGCAAGTTGTTGGCTGCAAGCTTTGCTGTGAAGTTCTGCCGGGGCGTGGGGGCACCGTGTGCTTGAGCACGCCGTTGTTGCCGCCCTGATCAGGGCGGCAACAACGGGAAGCCCGCAGGGCCGTGCGATGCACACGGTGCCCCCACGCCCCGGCAGAACTGTTAAGAATACCTGCATTCTTCACGCAGACACAGAAGCCACAGCCCGCCCCGGCCAGGCAGGTTTTGTCTTGAAGTGCCAAGCGCGTAGACCGTGCGGGTCTTGCCGCGCCAAGAAAGTATTTTCGCCTGCCGCCTTTCGGGCGCCAGTATTTCAGAGCCTTCAGCACCTGACGGCAGATACCCCAACCCCGTGATCTCCAATGACCAGGCTTGGAACGTTTCACTGTTTCACGTGAAACAGTGAAACGTTCATTTAATGCCGCGATAACCATAAAAAAATAACTGGCATGAAATTTGCTGAAGTTTGTTTGCTTTCAAGAACGACAAAACGTGAAATGCCCGTATTTTGTTGTCTGAGCACATGCATTAACCAGGATCATCAATCCGACTATTGGAGGTTGAGGTGTAATGAAAAACAGTGTGCAAACAGACCATACGTCTGTATTTTGGCGCGAACAAGAGATGTTGCTGTTCCAGCAGGTCATGGGACTGGTAGGTAAAAGCCTGTTACCCGATGTCGTGCTGCAGGAAATTCTTCATTTGATGTCAGAGTTATTGGGCCTTAACCGTGGGCGTATCGTTCTGTACGACACGCCACCGGAAACTGCCCGCATTCGTTATGCCTATGGTTTAACCCGCTCTGAGATCAAACGCGGTGTCTACAGGGTAGGGGAGGGTATTACCGGACGGGTAATGAAATATGGGCAATTGATTCTGGTGCAGGATATTGATGCTGAGCCAGGTTTTCTTGCCCGTTCAGTAGAGCGGAAAAAACTGCCGCCCGGCCCTGTTTCCTTCCTGGCACTTCCTATCCGTGTTGATGAGCATACAGTTGGTGTACTTGCCTGTCATCGCATTCGAACACGTAACCGACCCCTTTCCAATGATCTTTCAATGCTGCGGATTTTGGCAACGCTGGCCGGCCAGTTGTTGCAGTTGCAGTCCATGCTGTTGGAAAAAACCCGTGCACTTGAAGAGCAAAACAAAATATTGATTCATGCCCTGGAACATGACACTGCACGCTACGGCATCATTGGTACGTCACCTGCACTCTTGAGCGCTATTTCGGAACTTGAGCGGGTTTCAGATGCGACAGCCAGCGTGTTGTTGCTGGGCGAATCAGGTACGGGAAAGGAACTGTTTGCTCGTGCGCTGCATTTGGCAAGCTCCCGTCGCGACCAGCCGTTCATCAAGGTTAATTGCGCAGCGATTCCCGATACCTTATTTGAGTCTGAACTGTTTGGTTATGAGCGTGGTGCTTTCACCGGCGCTCATCAAAGCAGAGAAGGTTTGTTTGAACAAGCCAACCACGGAACCCTGTTTCTTGATGAAGTGGGTGAATTACCGTTGGGCATGCAGGGTAAATTACTGCGAACTTTACAGGAAGGAACCATTACGCATTTGGGTGGAAAACGTGAAATTTGCATTGATGTGCGACTGGTCGCTGCTACCAACCGTGATCTTGAAATGGACGTTGCCCGTGGCTTGTTTCGTCAAGATCTGTATTATCGACTCAACGTCATTCCCATTCGTCTGCCCTCACTGGCCCAGCGGCGCGGTGATATACGCGATCTGGCATTACACTTTTTGAACCGTGTGAATCAGGCAAACCAGCGCAATATAAACCTGATGCCCGATGCTTTGGCTCGTCTTGAAGCACATTCCTGGCCTGGCAACATACGTGAACTTTCCAATTTGATTGAACGGATTGTGTTGCTGGCTGAAAAACCTTTTTTAGGGGCTGTTGATATCGAGCGTTACATGCCAGTACATCAATACATTCCCCCTACAGTCATTCCGGAGAGTGTTCATCTCGATGCCACAGGATTTGCACCAGAAAGCGCACCGAAGCATAACCCAGTGCACCAATCAGGTGCTTTGTCGATCGTCAGGCCCTATCTTGGTGTCGCCTCTCACTCGTCTGATGCATTGCACGAGGCAATGCGGATTTCCGGGGGTAATAAATCGCGAGCGGCCCAGTTATTGGGTCTGACGGCTCGTCAGTTTGCCTATCGCTGGCAAAAAATCCGCGGTTAATACGGTATTTAATAGGTCTGCACCCCTCGAAAAACCTTTTGACAGGGCCGACAGATTGGCAACATTGTTGCCAATCTGTCGGCCCTGTCTGATGCCTTGTTGCTACTGATTCCATTCTTGAAAATAAATAATTAAATAAAAACAGTATCTTAGCTACGTTCCTGAAAATCTGGCATGGGTCTTGCTTATAGCTGTTTGTATTGATCATTTGATCGCAACAGAACGGTAGCACTGCTGCCCGAAACTCATATCAGGAGAACGCTTTGACGACTGCTACTCTGACCTCCCCGACCGAAACCCTTGTCGCAACCGAAACAGTCAAGACGTATCTACGTCCGATTGATCGCGATGGTTTGCTGAAATTCGCCGCCGCCGGTCGAGAGAACCCCGAACGTAAAGGAACCAACAAAGTGCACACCGTGATGCAGGGGCAGTTTCGTTCATGGAGCTATGTCGGGATCCACAACCCGGTCATTGTCGATGAACCCCTGCATCTGTTTGGTGAAAACACCGCGCCGGCACCTGGCGAGATTGTCTTGTCGGCCCTGGGAGGTTGCCTTTCCGTGGGTATCACTGCGGTAGCAACGTACCGTCAAGTGAAACTGAGCCGGCTTGAAATCTTCATGGAAGCGGATATTGGAAATACAGCAGCCTGGGGTGCTGGCGGTGCGGAACGAAAACCGGAAGAAATGGGTTTTCAGGCTATTCGCGTCAAGGTTGTGATTGATGGGGATGCCAGCCGTGAAGAACTCGATGACATCGTCCGCCATGCCAATTATTACTCGCCGGTGGCCAACACGATGCGTAATCCGATTCCTTTCAGCATTGATCTTGCCGAGTGAGTCATTTTCATTTGTTTGTCTGATGTACCTGCTTATTCCGGAGTCTGAATCATGAATCTTGCTGACGTCCAACCTTCTGTCCTCGACCCGGCCTGGTCTCACGAACAGGTTATGGCACGTGTCACAGCCATTGCCAATGGGCCTTTGGCAGATGCTGCTTACCGTATCGACCATGAAGGTCATTATCCGCTTGAAATCATGGCTCAACTGGGCGAAGCAGGTGCTTTTGGTGCTCATCTTGAATGTGGTGGTCGTCGATTCGCTCTCGCGCTCGATGCCATGCGAGCCATTAGTCGCAGTTGTGGTTCAACAGGTTTTTTGACCTGGTGCCATGATGTTTGCGGCTTGTATATGGAACAGTCAGGCAACCCGGCATTGGCCCGAAGCGTTCTGGACGACCATGTGAACGGAATCACCTTTGGCGGAACAGCGCTGTCCAACCCAATGAAGTCTTTGGCCGGCATCGAGAAAATGTTGTTACGGGCAACGCCTGTGAAAGGTGGCTATCAGGTGAGTGGAGCCTTGCCCTGGGTCAGTCACATTGGTCCGGGCCAGTACTGTGGGGCGATTGCGGGAGTCTACCGCGATGATGGCTCCCTTTCACATGAAATCATGTTTTTGTTGCGCTTTACGGATGATGTCGTTTTACGCCCATGTCCCGAGTTTTCCGGTATGGAAGGTACCAGCACCTGGGGTGTCAGACTGGATAACTATTTTGTGGGCGAAGACAGCATGATTGCTGATCCTGCCCGTCCTTTCATCGCCCGGATTCGTGCTGCATTTGTGCTGCTTCAGGCAGGTATGGCGATCGGTGTAGCTCAGGGAGCGATCGAGTCCATTCTTGAAGTGGAGCCTGTTTTGGGGCATGTCAATCAGTTTCTGCATGACCGGCCCGACGTACTACAGGCTGAATTTGACGACCTGGGTGCGCGCGTCATGAAGCTGGCTGAAACACCCTATGACGGTAGCAAAGATTATCTGCTGGATGTTCTTGATGCACGCACACAAGGCGCCGAGTTTGCCCTCAAAGCCACTCAGTCGGCTTTGATGCATCAGGGCGCACGTGGCTATTTGATGAACTCGGCGCCCCAGCGTCGTATTCGGGAAGCGCATTTTGTTGCCATCGTAACCCCGGCCATCAAGCATTTACGCTGGGAAATGGCACGGCTTTCCAAAGAGGAGATGCCGGCATGAACCACGCTGACGAACCCTGGCGGCAATTCCTGTGCCGTGCCTGCGGCCTGATCTACGATGAAGAGAAGGGCGATCCTGACAGCGGCCTGGCCCCCGGAACCCGTTTTGACGATATTCCGGATGATTGGGTCTGCCCTTTGTGTGGTGTGATCAAGGCAGATTTTGAACCGTATGAGCCCGTGGCCCCTGGATCCGTTTCCACATGTGCTGTCGTCGCGTTGCCCCGTACCAGTCAGTGCGGTGTTGTTGTCGTTGGCGCTGGCAGTGCCGGCTGGGGCGTGGTGGAAGCGTTACGTGCTCTGGATCGTTGTGTTCCGATCATGCTGATCAGTGCTTGTGACGCTGACCGCTACCATAAACCCGAATTGTCGATTGCACTGAGCCGTGGTACCGAACCTGCCGCATTGGTCCGGGAATCCGCCGGGCAAGCCGCCCGCAGGTTGGGTGTGGCTCTGTTGACAGAAACCTTCGTGACAGGCATTTCACCCGTGCTCAAGCAACTGCGAACAACACGCGGGACATTGCATTACGAGCATCTGGTGCTTGCCCAGGGCGCTCGTGCGCAGGTGCCTGATCCGTTGCCTGCCGAACTGTGCTGGCGTATCAACGATCTGGCGGGCTGGACCGGCTTGTATCGCCGCTTGAAAGAAGGGGTGCGACATGTTGCAGTGGTCGGTGCGGGTATGGTGGGCTGCGAACTTGCCGAGGATCTGGTGCGTGCCGGTCATGCAGTCACGCTGATTTCCACGCACGAACAGCCACTGGCTGGATTGCTGCCGCCCCGGGCGGGTGCGCGTCTCAGGAACGGGCTTGCCGCGCTCGGTGTGAATTACCTCGGACCCACACAGATCCGTCGTTTGAGCGCATCTGGCAAAGGTACCCGATCCATTGAAACTTTCGATGGCCGCATGCTGGAGGCTGATGAGGTGGTAGTGGCTGCCGGCCTTCAAACCGATCCCCGGCTTGCCCGCAGTGCGGGTCTGGCGTTTGAGCGTGGGATTGTGGTTGATCCAGCGACGTTGCGTACCAGTGCAGACGGTATTTACGCTTTGGGCGATTGCATCAGCCTGAACGGGTCGCCGTGTCGTTTCATCGAACCGATTGCCCGTCAAGCCAGTGTCATTGCCCACAGCATTCTGGGCCGCAAATACGAGCCTTATACACACCGTGCGCCTGTCATCCGTCTGAAAACACGCGTACTGCCTATCGTTGTACACGGCATGCCGGATGTCAACGGGCACTGGCAAGTGCTTGAAGAAACCGGTGACTACCTGTGCATGCAGCAGTGGTTCGATGGTCAACCGGTTGCCAGGCTTGAAATTGGAAAAGCTGTGCAACAGCTTGCTGCCTGATCCATTTTGACCACTTTGCTTCAGATCTATCTATTCGATTTTTCACTTCAGGAAAAGGTGACACGACTATGAAAACCGAGAACTTCTATCGCCCCTATGCCGCTGATGCCACGTTGGGTGGTTGTTCGTGTGGCCATCATGGCAGCCAGAGCGAACATGATGCTGAACAGGTCCGTCGCCTCCAGGCTCGCGGTCGTGATCCGGAAACCCTGTCGCATGACTTTATGGAAGCGGCGGTTGTCAAAGCCCTGTTCCCTCAGGATGCCACCCGTCGTCGTTTTCTGAAGGCAGTGGGTGGAAGCGCCGCCATGGCAGCCATTGCCAGTGTCATGCCCATTGCAGACCTGCAGGCCATGGTGCTTGAAAAATCGGGGCCACTTGAAAAAACGGATCTGAAAGTGGGTTTTGTACCGATCAACTGTGCAACACCGCTCATCATGGCCGACCCCATGGGTTTCTACGCCAAAGAGGGGTTGAAGGTCAGTTTGAGCAAAACGGCTGGATGGGCACTGGTGCGCGATCAGATGCTTAATCGTGAACTTGATGCCTCGCATTTTCTGGCCCCGATGCCTTTGGCTATTTCGATGAGTATGGGGTCGTCGTCACAGCCCATGCGCGTTGCCACGATTCAGAACGTCAATGGGCAGGCGATCACACTTGCACTCAAGCACAAAGACAACCGTGATCCCAAAAACTGGAAAGGCTTCAAGTTTGCCATTCCTTTCGAATATTCCATGCACAATTTTCTGTTGCGCTATTACCTGGCCGAGCATGGTCTGGATCCTGATCGTGACGTTCAACTGCGTGTCACACCACCACCTGAAATGATTGCCAATCTGCGTTCCGGAAACATCGATGGCTTCCTGGGGCCCGACCCGTTCAATCAGCGTGCGGTCTATGACAAGATCGGGTTCATCCATCTTTTGTCCAAAGATATCTGGAACGGTCATCCATGTTGTTCATTCGGCGTGGCCCAAGGTTTCATTGAGCAAAACCCCAACAGTTTTGCGGCGTTGTACCGTGCCATTCTCAGTGCGGCTGCAACGGCCCGCGTACCTGAAAACCGTCCCGAGATTGCGAAAGCAATTGCCGCACCCAATTACCTGAACCAGCCTGAAACCGTCATTTTGCAGGCACTGAGCGGCCGTTTTGCCGATGGACTGGGGAATGTCCGCAACGAACCGGATCGTGCGGATTTCGATCCAATGCCCTGGTATTCCATGGCAACCTGGATGCTGACCCAGATGAAGCGCTGGGGCTATGTGAAGGGCGATGTTGACTACAAGGCTCTGGCCGAACAGGTGTTTTTGCTGACTGACGCCCGTGCCCGCATGAAAGATCTTGGTCAGTCTGTTGATGATGATGCCATGCGAAGCGGTTATCGCAAATTCACCATCATGGGGCGCGAATACGACCCTGAAAATTCCGAAGCCTATCTTGCCGGCTTTGCCATCAAACGAAGCTGACACGAGGAGCAAGATCATGAAAGTTTCTTTTCAGTTCAGGGCAACACTTTTGTCAGTGCTTATCCTGGTTGTGTTGCTGGGTATCTGGCAGGTCAGTACGGCGCCTGTTGAAAGCGGGCGTCCTGTGGCCGCCATGACGGCCGCAGAAGCAGAATATGCCGCTCTGATGGGGCTACCTGTGGAAGGGCAGGCATCGGGTGCACAAAAAAATGATGGTTTTCCGACCCCTTCGCAGTTTGGTGCCGTGGCGCTCAAGCACCTGAGTGCCCCTTTCTACGACAATGGTCCGAACGACAAGGGAATCGGCATTCAATTGTTGCATTCACTGGCCCGCGTTGCCGTTGGGTATGTGCTTGCCATGGCGGTGGCCATACCACTGGGTTTCGTGATCGGTATGTCGCCTCTGTTGTACAAGGCACTGGATCCTTTCATTCAAGTGCTCAAGCCCATTTCACCTCTGGCCTGGATGCCGATTGCGCTGTACACAATCAAAGACTCTTCCGTTTCCGGAATTTTCGTGATCTTTATCTGCTCGATCTGGCCCATGCTGATCAACACAGCCTTTGGTGTGGCCGGCGTACGCAAAGACTGGCTCAATGTAGCGCGCACGCTTGAAGTCAAACCCTTGCGCCGTGCCTTCAAAGTCATTTTGCCTGCTGCCGCACCCACCATCATTACCGGTATGCGTATTTCAATGGGCATTGCCTGGCTGGTGATCGTGGCTGCTGAAATGCTGATTGGTGGAACGGGTATCGGTTACTTCGTGTGGAACGAATGGAACAATCTTTCGTTGTCGAATGTGATTTTTGCCGTCCTGATGATCGGTGTGGTTGGCATGATGCTCGACATGATGTTTGCCCAATTACAGAAAAAGGTGACGTATGCTGAATAAGAATCCTGGACGGTTTGCTGTCAAACATGCAGGGCTCAAGGATATCGGGCTCATTGATCCTGAACGCAAGGGTACACATGCTTTTGTCGAGGTTGACGGATTGGCCAAGCGCTATCTTCCAGGCCAGCTCCCCGTTTTCGAACATGTCAATTTCGAGATAGAGCGCGGCGAGTTCATCTGCATCATTGGCCATTCAGGCTGTGGGAAAAGTACCATTCTGAATGTACTTGCGGGCCTCGAAGAGGCAAGCGATGGTGTGGTGATCATGGATGGGCGCGAGGTTGCCGGACCCAGCCTTGACAGAGGGGTAGTTTTCCAGAGTCATGCGCTGCTTCCTTGGCTGACTGTTGAAGAGAACATTGCCTTTGCCGTACGCTCACGCCATCCCGAGTGGTCGAACCAGCAGGTGGCGGAACATGGTGCGCGTTTCATCGACATGGTTGGTTTGTCGCATGCGGCCAAAAAGAAACCCTCTGAACTTTCAGGGGGCATGAAGCAGCGTGTGGGTATTGCCCGTGCATTTTCGGTTGAGCCTAAAATGTTGCTCATGGATGAACCTTTTGGCGCTCTTGATGCACTGACCCGTGGCGTGATTCAGGACGAATTGCTGAAGATCTGCATGGCAACACGCCAGACAGTGTTCATGATCACCCACGATGTGGACGAAGCCATTTTGCTGGCCGACAGAATCTTCCTGATGAGCAACGGACCCCAGGCGTGCATTGCTGAAATCGTGGTGAACACGCTACCCCGTGACCGTACACGTGAAACCATTCACCACGATCCGCAGTTCTATCGTATCCGTAACCATCTGGTCGATTTTCTGGTGCATCGTTCCAAGGCAATCCAGCAGGCCCAGGCTGAAGGCTACCGTGCCGGATCGCGGATCACGCGTATTGTAAAACCGGGCCTTGAAGAGGCCGTTGAAGTGGCGGACCTCACACAACCGCCCGTACAGGAAAGTATGTCTGTTTCACACGATGACAAGGTCAAGCCATTGCGGGTGAGCGTTGCGGCGTAAGCTATATTCGAAATGATGCCCTTTCCTGGCCTGGGGAACCATTCAGTTTCCCATACCCGGAATCGGGGCGTTTCGATTCAATACGTCCAGTTCCGTACCGTGTAAACAGTTTTTGTTGGTGCCATTTCAAGGGTTTTCCTGAAATGCCATCAATTCCGTTCCTGTGTTTTCTGAATCAAGTTTTTGTTCGTACCCTTTTCAAGGCTTGTCCTGAAATGCGATCGATTTGTAGATCTAAAGTTCTTGTTGACCACCACCAATCACTCACGGAGAGTTCCATGAT
The DNA here is from genome assembly GCA_012727555.1 of Alcaligenaceae bacterium. Classification (GTDB taxonomy): domain Bacteria; phylum Pseudomonadota; class Gammaproteobacteria; order Burkholderiales; family Burkholderiaceae_B; genus JAAYGT01. The sequence continues at coordinate 49,796 of JAAYGT010000154.1, forward strand.
TTCCAGTCGTACAGAAGTTACAGAGATGATCATTTCCGCCAAAGTGCGCAAAGGTCTCAAGTGGGCCGATGTTGCCGCCACAATTGGTTTATCCAAGGAATGGACCACCGCAGGTTGTCTTGGGCAAATGACCTTCAATAAAGAGCAGGCCGAAGCGATCGGGAAGATCTTTGAACTTTCCGATGAAGCCATTGCCTGGTTGCAGATTGTTCCTTACAAAGGCTCGTTACCTACATCGGTGCCGACCGACCCATTGATCTACCGTTGGTATGAAGTTGTCAGTGTGTATGGCACAACCATCAAAGAATTGATCCATGAAGAGTTCGGTGACGGCATCATGAGCGCCATCGACTTTTCCATGGATATTCAGCGTGAAGCCAATCCTAATGGTGACCGCGTGAATGTTGTCTTGTCTGGCAAGTTTCTGCCTTACAAATCCTACTGATCAAGTGGCGTACCTGATCATTTGTTAAGCGCACTCGATCTGCAGCAAACGTCCTCGTCCTTGAATCGCGGTTAGCTTGAACCGTGCAGGGGCGAGGAATACCACGGCATCAAGTCCAGACACACAGAATCCGATGCTCACACCGTAAAGACGTCTTTGCCTGTTCAATCCTGCCGTTGATTCATGAAAGATCATGGCTGTGTTTCACGTGAAACATAACCCCCGGCGCTATAATTGCGCCATTCATTTCCAGACTTGAGACTTTCATGATTTATCCCGATGAATTTGATGTCATCGTGATCGGTGGCGGCCATGCCGGCACAGAGGCGGCCTTGGCCTCGGCGCGTTCAGGTGCGTCCACATTGCTCCTTACCCACAACATGGACACTCTGGGTCAAATGTCCTGCAACCCGTCCATTGGCGGAATTGGGAAGGGGCATTTGGTCAAAGAGGTTGATGCCTTGGGCGGAGCCATGGCTATTGCAACCGATGAAGCCGGAATTCAGTTTCGTATTCTGAACCGCTCAAAAGGCCCGGCGGTACGTGCTACCCGTGCCCAGGCAGATCGTTCCTTGTACAGAAAAGCCATACGTACCCGTTTGCAGAATCAGAAGAACCTGATGATTTTTCAACAGGCGGTTGATGATCTGATTCTGGACGGCGATACGGTGTGTGGCGCTATTACACAAACAGGTATCCGGTTTCGTGGCAGGGCGGTTGTACTGACAGCGGGTACTTTTTTGAACGGGCGTGTTCACATCGGTCTGGACAATTACTCTGCCGGCAGGGCCGGAGATCCACCTGCCATCAGTCTTGCTCAACGCCTTCGTGAATTGAAGTTGCCACAGGGCCGTTTGAAAACCGGCACGCCTCCGCGCATTGATGCCAATAGTATTGATTTTTCCAGAACCACTGTTCAACCGGGTGATGACAATCCCGTACCCGTTTTTTCCTTCCTGGGCCGGGCCAATATGCATCCAAAGCAGTTGCCCTGCTGGATCACGCACACCAACGCCCGTACTCACGAGATCATTCGTTCCGGTTTGGACCGATCGCCGATGTACAGCGATGACGGAACGATCGAAGGCATCGGACCGCGCTATTGTCCATCCATCGAAGACAAAATCCATCGTTTTGCCGACAAGGAAAGCCATCAGGTTTTTCTTGAGCCTGAAGGGTGGAGTACTCGTGAAATTTACCCGAACGGTGTTTCAACCAGTTTGCCCTTTGATATTCAACTGGCCATGATACGCAGTCTGCCTGGTTTGGAAAACGCAAACATTGTCCGGCCAGGCTACGCCATCGAATACGATTATTTTGATCCTCGAGGTCTTAAATCCAGTCTTGAAACCCGTGTGATCAATGGGCTCTTTTTTGCTGGTCAAATCAATGGAACGACTGGTTACGAAGAAGCTGCTGCACAAGGTTTGCTTGCGGGGATCAATGCATCCCGACATGCTCGTCATCTTGAAGTCTGGACACCCTCGCGCAGTGAAGCCTATATGGGTGTGTTGGTCGATGATCTGATCACGCGTGGAGTCACCGAACCCTATCGCATGTTCACGTCGCGCGCAGAATACAGACTCAGTCTGCGCGAGGACAATGCAGATATGCGACTCACTGAACAGGGCAGGGTGCTCGGTTTGGTTGATGACGAGCGTTGGGATATTTTCAATCGCAAGCGTGATGATGTTTCACGTGAAACAGAGCGTCTGAAATCTGTATGGGTGAATCCAAGGGTTATGCAGGTCCATGGAATTGAAGATGCACTTGGATTGAAGATCGAACGCGAATACACCCTGTTTGACCTTTTGAAACGCCCCCAGGTAACGTACGATGGTTTAATGAGTCTGCGAATGGATGATGGCAGTCCGTTTGCAGGTCCCGGGCTTCAGGATCCGTCGGCTGCTGAACAGGTCGAGATTCAAACCAAGTACGCAGGTTATGTGGCTCGTCAGCAAGAAGAGGTTGCGCGGCAAGCCAATCAAGAGTCAATGAAAATTCCTGCCGAGCTTGACTACGATGCGATTGCCAGTTTGTCGATTGAAGTACGGCAGAAACTTAAAATTGCACGTCCAGAAACGGTCGGACAGGCAGCTCGAATTTCTGGTGTCACGCCTGCCGCAATCAGTTTGCTTCTTATCCACCTGAAACGTCTCAACCATAAGCGTCAGGCTGTGTGATGAACTTTTCAACAGACTTCCGAAACAGGCTTGACACAGCCTTGATTGCGCTTGATCTCGATCTGGACACCGAGACAAGAAACCGGTTATTGGTTTATCTTGAGCAATTGCAACGATGGAACAGAACCTATAATCTGACTGCAGTTCGTGATCCGTCCCAGATGTTGGTTCAACATATTTTTGATAGCCTGTCGGTCATTGCGCCGTTGCGCAAAGAACTGTATAAAAAAACAGTCAACAAAGCCAGAATTATGGATATTGGATCAGGTGCTGGCCTGCCAGGTGTCGTTCTTGCCATTGTCCATCCGCACTGGCATGTCGAGTGTGTTGATGCTGTTGAAAAGAAAACAGCCTTCATCCGTCACGTGGCCGGTGTATTGGGGTTATCCAATCTGGTTTCAACACACCAACGTGTTGAAACCATAGCGCCAAGGCAGGCAGATATCGTGATATCCCGTGCATTCGCTTCACTGGTCGACTTTTCCAGTCTGGCAGGAATACACGTTGCAAATCACGGGTATCTGGTCGCCATGAAAGGGCAGTCGCCTGTCAACGAGATCGCTGAACTGCAGCAACATGGTCAATGGACTGTGGAAAAAGAAGAACCACTCAGTGTTCCAGAGCTGGATGCGCAGCGTTGCCTGCTCTGGCTACGTCGCCAAGGATAATGATGACCAAAGCAAAATCACCCGCCCGAATTTTTTGTGTAGCCAACCAGAAGGGTGGTGTCGGGAAAACCACAACAGCCATTAATCTGGCGGCAGCACTTGCTGCACTCAAGCAACGAGTCTTGCTCATCGACCTTGACCCCCAGGGTAATGCCACCATGGGTAGCGGCGTCGATAAAAACCAGGTTGATAACAATTTGTATCAGGTTTTGATCGGTCAAGTGACACTTGCCGATGCCTGCGTAAAATCAGAATCCGGTGGTTACGATGTTCTGCCTTCGAATCGCGAATTGTCGGGTGCCGAGATCGATCTGGTCCAGATGGACGATCGTGAAAAACAGTTGAAAATGGCGCTTAAAGCCATAGAGTTTGACTATGATTTTATTCTCATTGACTGTCCGCCCACGCTGTCTTTACTCACACTGAACGGCCTGGCTGCAGCGCATGGCGTCATCATTCCCATGCAATGTGAATATTTTGCCCTTGAGGGTTTGTCGGATCTGGTCAATACGGTCAAGCGCGTTCATCGTAATATCAACAATGATCTTGAATTGATTGGTCTGCTGCGCGTTATGTTCGATACACGCGTCACGCTGCAACAACAAGTGTCGCAACAAATTCAGGCACACTTCAAAGACAAGGTATTTGAAACCATTATTCCGCGCAATGTGCGGTTGGCGGAAGCCCCCAGTCATGGCATGCCAGGGATCGTCTACGACCGTAACTCGCGCGGTGCCAAGGCCTATATTGCTTTTGGCAAGGAACTCATGAAAAGGATCAAACAGCAAGGGGCTGCTGCTTGATCAATCCTTTTGACTCGATCATGCTGTGGTTGCAGGCTTGTGGTCTTCAACCTCGCAGGTCCGTCATTTCCAAAGATCAAAACAGAACGAACAGAACAAGGGAACAATCGAGCATGGCCACAAAAAAACCCAAAGGACTTGGACGTGGACTGGATGCCCTGCTGGGTGCTGACGCGGGTGTCATCGATCAAATGGGTGTACCAGCAACGAAGCCTGGTAGTGAACCATCTGTCCTGGATGTTGATCGTATGCGTGCCGGCAAATATCAGCCGCGCACACGTATGGACGAAGGGGCGTTGAATGAGTTGGCCGAGTCCATCCGTTCACAAGGTATCATGCAACCCATTCTGGTTCGGCCATTAACCGGAAAAGACAAAGGCCATTATGAAATCATTGCCGGTGAGCGTCGTTTCAGGGCCGCTCAACTGGCGGGCCTGAACGAAGTTCCCGTGCTGATCCGCGAGGTCCCTGACGAAAATGCGGCCGTCATGGCCCTGATCGAAAACATTCAGCGTGAAGATCTGAATCCGCTTGAAGAGGCCAACGGTGTCCGCAGGCTTCTCGATGAATTTGGCCTCACCCACGAGCAGGCCGCTCAGGCTATCGGGCGGTCACGTTCCGCAACCAGCAATCTGTTGCGTCTTCTGAACCTGGCTGATCCAGTACAGACCATGTTGCTGGCAGGTGATATCGACATGGGTCATGCACGTGCTTTGCTGGCAACCGATGCGGCCACACAAATACAACTTGCGAACGAGGTGATTGCAAAACGCCTCTCTGTACGCGACACAGAAAAACTGGTGAATCGCCGGATCCGTGATGCAGAAGCCCCCCCGCCACGTACTGGTGGCAAGGCCAGTAGCACCCCGGCGGCTGATCTCAAACGGCTTGAGGATGCGCTCTCTGACCACCTTGGAACGCCGGTCAGCATCAAGGTCAATGCAAAACAGGCAGGACAATTGCAAATTGCCTTTCATGGATGGGATCACTTGAATGCTTTGCTCGAAAAGCAGGGGTTGGGGCAGTTTCTTGGCCAGTGAAACACTCGATGATTCCCGGCGTGAAATATTTTCACGACTGGGGTATAATTCTGTCTTCAACAAGAAAACAACGCGGTTGTTGACAACAATAAAAATATAGTTCATAATCCGTTGTTCGCTTCAGGTGGGATGCCCGAGTGGTTAAAGGGGGCAGACTGTAAATCTGTTGGCCTTGCGCCTACGTTGGTTCGAATCCAACTCCCACCACCAAATTTTTTGTGTTGTTGTTGTGTCGATGCAAATCCGCAGCAGCAGCACTCAAGCTTTAAAGCAAGCGCAGGTGAAACGAATCGAGCGCGGGTGTAGCTCAATGGTAGAGCAACAGCCTTCCAAGCTGATGATGAGGGTTCGATTCCCTTCACCCGCTCCAGGTTTTAGTGTTGATCCGTCCGGGTCGATGCACAGATTGCCCATGTGGCTCAGTGGTAGAGCACTCCCTTGGTAAGGGAGAGGTCACGCGTTCGATCCGCGTCATGGGCACCACTCTTTTTTCAGCCTCATTCCACCGTCAGGAGTCATAGCCATGGCAAAAGGTAAGTTTGAACGGACCAAACCGCACGTAAACGTAGGCACAATCGGCCACGTTGACCACGGCAAAACGACACTGACAGCAGCGATCACCACGGTGCTGGCCAAAGCCTTTGGCGGC